>JACVRM010000083.1 GCA_014534415.1 Thermoleophilia bacterium
TCGAGCGGGCTGTAGCCGAGCACGAGCTGGAGGTAGAGCGCAGAGAGGAAGAACCAGGCGAACATCGCGCCGGCCCAGAGAACACCGACGACGTTCGCGGTCGCGACGTTACGCAGCCGGAAGAGCCCGAGCGGCATCAGCGGTGAGCGCGCCCGCGCCTCGATGCCCAGGAAGAGCGCCAGGAGCACGACGGCCGCCGAGAGTAGGCCGAGCGTCCGGCCGGACGCCCAACCCGTCTCGTTTCCGTTCACGATCGCGTACACGGCGAGCATCAGCGCCGCGGTGACCGTCACGGCGCCGGCGACGTCGAGACGAGCGTTGGTCGACGGCGACCGGCTACCCGGAAGCAGGACGAGGCAGAGCGCGAAGACCAAGCCGCCCACCGGAAGGTTGACGAGGAAGATCCAGTGCCAGTCGAGGACATCGGTGAGGACGCCGCCGAGCAGCACGCCGATGCTCCCGCCGCCGGCCGCGACGAACCCGATGACGCCCATCGCCTTCGCCCGTTCTGCGGGCTCGGTGAACAGGGTCATGATCAGCGACAGCGCGACGACCGCCACGACGGCGCCCCCGAGACCCTGAACCGCGCGCGCACCGACCAGGAACTCCTGCGAGTTGGCGAGGCCGCATGCGAGCGAGGCCGCCGTGAAGAGCGTCAGGCCGATCAGGAACAGCCGGCGGTGCCCGAAGAGGTCGCCGAGCCGGCCGCCGAGCAGCAGGAAGCCGCCGAACGTGAGCAGGTAGGCGTTCACGACCCAGGCGAGCGACGTCTCGGAGAAGCCGAGGTCCTGCCTGATCGACGGCAGGGCGACGTTCACGATCGTCGTGTCGAGCACGATCATCAGATCGCCCAGACAGAGGACGATCAGCGCGAGCCAGCGCGTGCGGCTATCGGTGATGGTCATCGGCGTGTTCCTTTCGGTGCGTTCATTCGGTTCGAACGCTTAGACCACGCCGCCCGCCGGAACTCATCGGTCCCCGCGCCGACGATTTTTCGCCCGTGGAGGGGTCTATCTTCTGATGGCCGCCGCCGCGCCCGAGACGATCGCGTTCGCCATTGGCGGCCCCATTGCCCGCGACGACCTGCCCGCGCTGTGCGAGCGTGTGTGCGCGTTGCTGGAGAGCAGCGGCGCCGCTGTCGCCCTATGCGACGTGCGGGGAGTTCAGCCCGACGCGGTCACGGTCGACGCCCTTGCCCGCCTTCAGCTCGCTGCCCGGCGCCACGGCTGCCAGGTCCGCCTGCGCCATGCGTCGAGCGAGCTGCTCGATCTGCTCGCCTTCATGGGCTTGCGCGACGTCTTGCCGGACTGACGGGACACCGATGCATATTGGGACAAAGCCGGTTCGACCGAGCGCGAGAACTTGACGCTACGACTCGAGCCGGGGCGGCAGGCCGAAGAGGGGAAAGATGGTTTCCGTGTCGAGGAAGAAGGTGAACTCGACGATCCGGCCGTGTGAGATCTCGAGCACCTGAAGCGCCCACGGCTCGTAGCCCTTGCCGGTGGCGCTCGGCTTGTACTGACCGAACGCCGGCGCGCCGTTCGCCGCCAGCGTGGGGATCACGCGCGAGCCGCGACACCCGGCACCCGGCCCGACCCACCAACGGAGGATGTCGTCGCGACCGCTCAGCCACAGGTCGTACGGGGGCATCGACTGCGTGGCGTCCTCCTGGATCAACGACGTAAGCGCGTCCATGTCGTACCGTTCGAACGCATCGACGTACCGGGCGAGGAGCGCACGCTGCGTCTCGTCCATCGCCGGCGCCGGGTCGGCGGCGCTGACGCCACTCGCCTCGAGCGTCGTACGAGCACGCTGGAGCGCGCTGTTCACGGACGCGACGCTCGTTTCGAGGAGCTCCGCGACCTCCGTCGCCTTCCAGCGCAGGACCTCGCACAGGATCAGCACCGCCCGCTGCCGGGGCGGCAGGTGCTGGAGGGCGGCCACGAACGCGAGCCGGATCGTCTCGCGCGAGACGGCCACCTCCGCCGGGTCGCCGTCCGCCGGTACGACGAGCGGGTCGGGAATCGGCTGGATCCACGTAGTCTCGGGAAGCGCGTTGAGGTTGGCCGCGTCGGGCTCCTGGGCAGGCCCGAGGTCCACTGGAAGCGCGCGGCGCTCGCGCCCGTTCAGCATGTCGAGGCAGACGTTCGTTGCGATCCGGTAGAGCCATGAGCGAAGTGCCGCCCGGCCCTCGAAGCGGTCGAAGCCGCGCCACGCGCGGATGAGCGTCTCCTGCACGGCGTCCTCCGCCTCGAAGGGCGAAGCGAGCATGCGATAGCAGTAGGCGGTCAGCTCGGCGCGATGCTGCTCGAGCCGGCTCTCCAGCTCGTCGGTCGCGGGCTTGGCCGTGGACGAAGACGCGTGCATGGCGCTCCATGCTACGGGCTCCGCGCCGACAGAGCGAAGGGCACATGCTTGCCGGCGCGGGTTAGGGTCGCCGCAGCGACTGGGGGGAACGGATGAGCGTTCGGCGTCTCGAGGACGAGCGTCGCGGCGGATCGAGCTACGACGGGCGCCGGGAGATCGTGGTTACGAGCGGCGAGGGCGACGCGATGCTCGACGCCCTGTTCTGCCTGACCGATCCCGGCGACGAGGTCATTCTCACCGACCCGAGCTACGCGGGCATGCTCAATCGGGTGCGGCTTGTCGGGGCAGAGCCGCGGCTCGTGCCGCTCCACGTCGACGAGGGCGAGTGGCGACTCGACCTCGATGCGCTGACGGCCTCCGCGACCGAGCGCACGCGCGTCGTCTTCCTCAACAAAGCCTCGTTCCCGTCCGGCTGGGTGGCAAGCGAGGAGGAATGGGCTGCCGTGGCGTCACTCTGCCGCGAGCGGGACATCTGGCTGCTCTACGGCTGGGTGGTTGCGCCGGGCGAGCTCGTAAACGATGTCTCGCGCGTCCACATCTACAACGGCCTGGTGCCGAGCGGATTCGCGCAGATCGGGGCGCTGCTCCTCGACGTCGCCGAGCTCGGCCTCGACTGCGTCGACGACTCGGATCGTCTGCTCGAGCACAAGGTCGCAGCGACGCCGATGCGCGGCTGGAGCGGTGAGATCGCCGACCGCCACGTCCGCTTCGTATTCAGCAACGAGCCCGTCGAGAGGCTCGCGCTGCTCGGAGAGCGGGTGCGCGCGGCGCTCGCGGCGGCGGGCGAGGGATCCTGAGCGGTCCGAGCGCACCGATGCGGTGGCCCGTGCCGACGTTCGCAGATGTGCTCGACGCGCGACGACGCATCGCGCCGCATCTACGCCCGACGCCGCTGTTCCGCTATGCGAGCCTCGACGACTTGCTTGGCGCGGAAGTCTTCGTCAAGCACGAGAACCACCAGCCGGTCGGCGCGTTCAAGGTCCGAGGCGGCGTCAACCTGATTTCGCAGCTCAGCGTGGAAGAGCGCGAGCGCGGGGTCATCGCGGCCTCGACCGGCAACCACGGCCAGTCGATCGCGTTCGCAGCTCGCGTCTTCGGCGTGCCGGCGACGATCTGCGTACCCGAGGGCGCGAACCCGGTGAAGGTCGCCTCCATGCGCGGCCTCGGCGCCGAGCTCGTGTTCCACGGGCGCGACTTCGACGCGGCGCGCGAGCACTGCGAGCAGCTCGCCGCAGAGCGCGGTCACCGGTACGTCCACTCCGGCAACGAGCCGCTGCTGATCGCCGGCGTCGCGACGGAGACGCTCGAGATCCTCGAGGAGCAGCCCGCCATCGACATCATCTTCGTCCCAGTCGGCGGCGGCAGCGGCGCCGCCGGGGCCTGCATCGTCGCAAACGCCGTCAACCCGGCGGTCAAAGTCATCGGTGTCCAGTCCGAGGCGGCGCCGACCGCCTACCGCTCATGGCGGGAACGCCGCCTCGTCGAGGACCGGATGGGCACCTTCGCCGAGGGTCTTGCTACGCGGACGGCTTTCGAGCTGCCCCAGACGATCCTCTGGCAGTGGCTCGCTGACTTCCTGCTCGTCAGCGACGACGACATCCGCGCGGCTCAGGCGCTGATGATCGAGGCGACGCGCAATCTCGCCGAGGCCGCAGGCGCAGCGCCCTTGGCAGGCGCGCTACGTGTTCGCGAACAGCTGCTGGGCAAGCGGGTCGCGCTTATTCTGAGCGGTGGAAACGCGAGTCGGGAGCAACTTCTCGAGGCGCTGGGGGACACGCACGCGACGGGCATGGCGGCGCCTCGCGAGACGGCTTCGGCGACCTCGTAGCGCCTTAGTAGTCGCGCCAGCTGCCCGGCACAGGCTGGATCGCCTGCTCGAAGCCGGGAGCGCCTGGCGGAAGGAACGTCAGCGGCTTCTGCACCGCGTTCTGCTGCATGACTAGCTGGCGGGCGACTACCGGCCCCCAGTTCACGCCGTTCTGGGAGACGAGGTAGTCGTTGACAACGTACGCAGCGCCCTGGAAGACCGCGTTGTTGTTGATCGTGAAGCCGTACTGCGCGGTCGACGACCCTGCCACGAAGAAGACGACGTTCGTCGCGGGGTCCCAGCTGCTCGTGCACCCTACGACGCCGCAGAGCCTCGCGCCGTTGTTGAACAGGACCGTGCCGGAAGAGTAGATCGTCGCGACGCCCTGGTAGACAGCGTTCCCGGAGATGGTGATGTTGCCGTCGAAGAAGATGGTGCCCGTCACGGTCAGCGTGCCGGGACTGCCGGGCACCCAGGTCAGCTCTCCGAGGACCTTGCCCGCGGGATTCGTCGCGCGGCACGAATAGCCGGTGGCGGGTGTGAGCTCGAACGGGGCGCGGGTCACGTTGAGGCTCGTGTCGTTGTCGAAGCCGCCGGGAATGCCCGATCCCTGGGTGCAGGGGCGCGTCGGCCCCGGCCTGGCCGACGAATACCATTTCGCCAGATCGATCTCCGGCTTGCTCAGCGAGTTCGCCGTCTGCGTCCTGCTCGTCGCGTAGACCTTGTCGGCCGCCGTGCACGGGTGCGGATTCGGAACGCCGCCGGTACAGCCTCCGACGATATTGGCCGACTCGATCGGGGAACCGGCGGTGCCGATTGACCCGTTGTTCGTCAGCGCCCCCCCAACGTGGATGCGAGCGCCGGTGAAGGACGCGTTCTGCGCGACGCAGAGGTTGCCGCGCACGAACAGCGGCACGGCATACGAGGAGTTCTGGAGCAGGTTCATGCAACCGGTTTCAGCATCGGAGAAGTTCCAGGCCCAGGCAGTCCCGCTGACGGTCACGCGGACCTGCATGGAGACCCTTCGTACGATCGTGCTGCCTCCGGTCGGATTCGCGACGGTTCCGGTCCCGCTGATCGTCCAGATGTCTCCGCTCAGCGACGCCGAGTAGGCCGCGGTCCCCTCGCCCACGCTCTCCGATCCGCTCGTCAACGCGGCTGGATCGTTCGGCCTCGCGGCAGCTCCGAGAACGGAGAGCGCATTGTTGACGCCCGCCTCGGCGAGCGCGAGAGCCTTGTTCTGAGCGCTCGAGTAGTTCGCCGACCGCTCGTTCGACGTCGTGAATGCGATGACGGTAATGACGGAGATCGAGAGCACGAGCATGATGCCGAGCGCCATAACCAACGCGATTCCGCGCTCGTCCCTGCAGAGCCCCTGCCTGGTCGCCGCCACGTGCCCTTTGTCGGCAGGCGCGGCTTCCGGCTTGAGCTGCAAGCCCGGCGCGGAGACGTCCGCCGAAGCGCTCTAGCGCCGCCCGAGGATCCAGGCGAGCACGGCCGCGTAGTCCTCTCCACCCCAGCCGGCGTCCTCCGCCTCGGCCAGCCAGGTCCGGGCGGCAGCCGTGACACGCACGTCGACACGCGAGGTCTCGGCTGCCTCGAGGATCAGGTCGGCGTCCTTACGGGCCAGCGATAGCCGGAAACGGGGCGGGAACTCGCCGTTCTCGATCGCCTCGCGTCTCCGCTCGGCTTGAGCGCCCACCGGCGTGGCGGCCAGGACGGCCCAGGCGGCAGCGCGCGAGAGGCCGAGGCCGTCGGCCAGCCCGAGCGCCTCGCCCAGCACGCCGAGCGTGCCGAAGAGCGTCGTGTTCGCGACCAGCTTGGCCGCCGCGCCCGCGCCGAGCGGCCCAACCCGGATTGCCGAGCCGAGCTCGCCAAGCAGCGGCGTCCACTGCTCCACGAGCGGCGCCGGCCCGCCGACGAAGATCGTCAGCGAACCCGTTTCGACCTCCGAGATGCTGCCGAGCACGGGCGCGTCCAGCAGCCCGGTCCCCTCCGGGAGCATGGCGGCCAGCCTCGCGATCGCGGCCGGACCAATGGTCGACATGTCGATCACCGTGCTGCCGGCCGCAACGCCGGCCGACACTCCCGACGGCCCCTCTGTCACGGCCTGCAGCGCCGCGGGGTCCGCGACGATCGTCAGAACGGCGTCCGCGCCGCGTGCCGCCTCGGCGGGCGTCGCAGCCGCGACGGCACCGCCGTCGACGAGGTCCGTCGCTCGCTCCGGCGTCCGGTTCCAGACGCGGACCTCGTGGCCCGCCCCGAGGAGCCGCCGCGCCACGCGGCTGCCCATGGCGCCCAGCCCGATCACCGCCACCGCCGTCATCGGAGCCGATCATCCCCGAGCAGCGGCGTCGGCCGCCCGGAGAGCGCCGTAAAGTCGGCGGCGGCGCCCGCCGATAGACCCCGCGTGGAGACCCTCAAGCCGCTGCGCGTGCCGTCCGGCGAGCGCCCCGATACGGTCGTCCCGCATGCACAGAGCCGGGTTCGGCTCGGCACGATGCTCGTGCGCGCCGGCCTGCTGACCAACGAGCAGGTTCAGGACGCGCTCGCGGAGAAGGCGGAGACGGGCAAGCGGCTCGGCGAGATCATCGTCGAGCGCGGCTGGGTGTCGAGCCGTGACCTCGCCCGCGCGCTCGCGGAGCAGCACGGGCTCGAGTTCGTCGACCTCGCCGATACCGAGATCGAAGACTCCGCGGCGAACCTCCTCCCGGAGCGCCTCGCGCGCCGCTACCGCGCCGTCCCCCTCAAGTTCCTCGCCGAGGACTCCGTCCTGGTCGCCGTCGCCGACCCAACCGACGTCATCACCTCGGACGACCTGCGCCTCGCGCTGGGCCTGAACGTCCGCTTCGCGGTTGTCGACGGCGAGGACCTGGAGCGGACGCTCACACGCAGCTACCGCCTCGATCTCTCCGTCGGGGACGACATGTCCCAGGCCGACCACGAGGAGAACGAGGTCACGGACGTCCGCGAGATCGCGGCGACGAGCGCGCCCGCGATCAAACTCGTCAACTCCGTGCTCTCGCACGCCATCGAGGAGAGCGCGTCGGACGTACACTTCGAGCCCGAGTTGCACGAGCTCGTCGTCCGCGCCCGCATCGACGGCGTGACCCGGGTGCTGACCACGATCCCGAAAGCCATGCAGCCGGCGGTCGTCAGCCGCTTGAAGATCATGGGTGAGCTGGACATCGCAGAGCGCCGCCTGCCGCAGGACGGCCGCGTGTCGATCCGCTTCGCGCAGCAGCCCATGGACCTGCGCATGGCCGTGCTGCCCACCACCCACGGCGAGAAGGTGATCCTCCGGATCGCCGGCACGGCGGGCAAGGCGCTCAGCCTGGGCGAGCTCGGCATGAGCCCCGAGGCGGAGCAGGCGTTCCAGCGCGCGATCGAGCAGCCGTACGGCGCGGTGATCACCTGCGGCCCGACCGGCAGCGGCAAGACGACCACGCTCTACGCGGCGCTCCAGATGCTGAATGACCCGGGCCGCGTGCTGACGACGATCGAGGATCCCGTCGAGTACCAGTTTCCGGGGATCAGCCAGATCGAGGTCAACCCGAAGAGCGGCCTCACGTTCGCGCGCGGGCTGCGCACGATCCTGCGCTCCGACCCCGACGTCCTGCTCGTGGGCGAGGTGCGCGACGAGGAGACGGCCCGCATCGCCGTGCAGGCCGCCCTGACCGGGCACCTGGTCCTGACGACGCTCCACGCGCACACGGCCGCAAGTTCAATCGCCCGACTGAAAGACATGGGCGTGGAGCCGAACCTGCTCGCGACGTCGGTCAACTGCATCGTCGCGCAGCGGCTCGCACGCCGCCTGTGCGCCGACTGCCGCCGGCCGTACGACCCGACTCCGCAGGAGCTGGAGGAGCTGCACGGCATCGGGATGGGAACGCTCTACCGCGCAGGCGGCTGCGCGCGCTGCGCGAACACCGGCTTTCGCGGCCGCGTCGCGCTCTACGAGGTCATGCCGTTCCAGGGCGAGGTACGGCGGCTCGTCGAGCGCTCCACCGAGGAGATCTTCGCGGCCGCCGTCGAGCAGGGCATGCACACGCTGCGCGAGGACGGGCTGCGGCTCTGCCTGGCGGGGGTCACCTCGCTCGAAGAGGTCCGGCGCGTCACCGGCGACCGGCTCGCCTAAGCGGCGGCCCGGCATCCCTCGTTCGGGCCATGCGCGGCTTTAGCGGCCGCATCCGGCGGTCGATGCTGCAATCGGCGATGCGGCGTCTCTTCAAGCCTGGGCTTCTCGGCAAGTTCGCGGTCGCGAGCGCGATCCCGCTGCTCGTGCTGGGCATCGTGCTGGGCAAGTACCTGTCGCACCGTATCGAGCAGCGCACGCTCGCGCAGGCGGAGCACGCGGCCGAGCTGATCGCGCGGGTCGGGTTCCAGCCCCAGATCACCGAGCGTGACCTCAAGCGGGGCCGCCTGCCCAAGTCGCGCGAGCGAGTGCTCGACCAGGCGCTGCGCTCCAAGCAGGCGGAGGACGGGCTCGCGCGCATCAAGATCTGGAACAGCCAGGTGCGGGTCGTCTACTCCGACAAGCCCAGCCTGATCGGGCGCAAGTACCAGATCTTCGGGCCGCTCCGCGAGGCGCTCAGCGGCCGGGTGACGTCGTCGGTGTCGACACTACATCGCGCCGACAA
>JACVRM010000132.1 GCA_014534415.1 Thermoleophilia bacterium
CCGGCGCCGTTCGGGCCGATCAGCCCGACGATCTCGCCTCGCTCCAGCCGCAGGCTGACGCCGCGCACGGCGGCGACCGGGCCGTAGCGCACCTCGAGCTCGTCGAGCTCGAGGACCGGCTCAGCCATCGGCGCCGTCGACCAGACCGGATTCGCCGAGGTATGCCGCCGTCACGTCCAGGTTCGCACGGATCTCGTCGGGTTTGCCGCCGGCCAGCGTCCTTCCCTGGTCGAGCACCTGGATCCGGTCGCAGACGCCCATCACGAGCGCCATGTTGTGGTCGATCAGCAGGACCCCAGCCTCATGCTCGTCGCGGACCGAGCGCACCACGGACGCGAAGTCGGGCACCTCGGACTCGGGCAGCCCGGCCGCCGGTTCGTCCAGCAGCACGAACTGCGGCTCGGTCGCGAGGGCGCGCGCCACGCCGAGCCGGCGCTCGTCGCCGTGAGCGAGCGCGCCGGCGGACGTGTCGGCCGCGCCGTCCAGGCCGAGGAGCGGGAGCAGGGCATCGGCGCGGCGCCGCGCCGCGCGCGTTCCGGCGCCCGCTCCGAGCGCCGCCGCCTCGACGTTCTCGCGGACCGACAGTGACTTGAAAGAGCGGCTGTGCTGGAAGGTCCTGACCAGGCCGACGCGAGCCCGGCGATGCGAGCTCCAGCGAGTGATGTCGCGATCGCCCAGCATGACGCTGCCGGAGCCGGCGCGGTCGAAGCCGCTCAGCACGTTGACGAGCGTTGACTTGCCCGCGCCGTTCGGGCCGATCAGCCCGACCACCTCGTGCCGATGGACGGCGAGCGATACGTTGACGAGCGCGCGAACGCCCTCGAACGATCGCGAGACGGAGAGGGCCCGCAGGACATCGGCGGGCCCTCTTCCCGGTTCCGCGCGTGCGGCCTCCGTCATCCCCCTAGCTCGGGGACGACCTCCGCGGTGATGCCCTGGACGTACTCCCCCTTGTTGTCGTGGATGCGGATGACCCGGTACTCGCGCCCGAAGACGGTGTGCAGCTCGGGCGAGAAGCTGACCTGGCCGGAGATGGTTTCGACGCCGTCGAACTGCTCCAGCTCCGACGCGAGCTCCTCCCCCTCCGTTGATCCGTCCGCCCGCCTGATCGCCTCGGCGACCCCGTCGACCGCGCCGGCGCCGGCGAGGAAGCCGCCCGTCGCCGGCCGCGAGCCGGCGGTGCCGAGCGCCTCGATCATCTCCTTGACGTCCTGGCTGGGGTCGTCGCCGAAGACGGACGCGTACGTCACCGCGAAGTAGTTGGTGACGGGTGGGTTCTTCGTCACCCAGTACGTCCCGTCGCCGGCCCACGAGTTGAGGATGGGCGTCCTGTTCCTCAGCGAGCGCAGGCCCGACACGAACGCCGGCAGCTCGCCGAACGCGGTCGACGTGACGATCACGTCCGCGTTCGCGCCGTTCAGGCGGCTGACCGCCGCGTCGACGTTGTTCGCGCCCGTCGCGTACGTCTCGCGCGCCGCGATCCGGCCGCCGAGCTCGGTGAACCGCTTCTCGAAGGCCTCCACCACGTTCTTGAAGTAGACGAGCAGCGTGTTCGTCCCGAGGGCCGCCGTCCGCCAGCCCTCCCCGTAGGCGAACTCGGCCATCGCCGAGCCTTCGTCCTGGGCGACGTTGCCGAAGCTGAACGCGAGGCGTCCCTGTTCACCGAAGCGCTTCGGCCCCATCTGGTCGGTGCCGATGCACGGTGCGATCGCCAGCGTGCCCTGCCCGATCGCCTCCTGCACGACGGGCGTCGCGAAGTCGACGTCGCACGTGACGAAGACGACGTGCGCGCCGCCGTCGAGCAGCTGTGTTGCACACGCCTTCGCCCTGGCCGGGTTGTTGTTCTGCGTATCGCAGGTGTCGATGCGCAGCTGGCGGCCGTCGACGCCGCCTTCGTCGTTGAGCTGCTGCACACGGATCCTCGCCGCGGCGAGCGCTGGGCCGTCGAACGGGGCCATCTGTCCGGACGAGTCGAACGCCCAGCCGATGACGATCGGCTCGCCGGCTGCAGCCGTCTCCGTTGCGGCGTCGTCGTCGTCATCGTCCCCGCCGCACCCCGTCACGGCTGCCGCGAGTAGAAGGGCGAGCAACGCGGCGGACCACGTCCGTCGTTTCATCGAGGTTCTCCTCTCGTCCGTACCGTTTCGAGCGATCCTCCGCATTTCAGCCGGCACGCGCAAGCCCTGTACGGCGGGCGTCGCCAGCACGCGAGCAGCGCAGCTCGAGACCGGCGTGCGAGCTCAAGCCCCGGGACATCCCACAGCGAGTCGGCGTACGCCTCGCCGAACGTGCCGTTGTCGGAGGAGATCTCGACATCGTAGGGCCGCGCCAGCCCGCGCGCTCGAGCAGCACCGCCGCCTCGCCGAGCGAGCTTACGACGCTCCACTGCTCCGCCGCCTCGCGCTGGTACGGGTCCAGCGCGACGCGCACGCCGGTGCGGGTCGCCTCGGCGGCGATCGTACGGAGCCCCTCGACCACCACAGCTTCGGCGTCCGCCCGGTCGCCGGCGGGGCCCGTCAGGAGCACGACGCAGTCGGGCTCGAACCGCGCCAGCCGGCCGATCGACGCGCAGTACGCCTCGACGCGCTCGCCTGGGTCCTCGGGACCGGCAGCAGCGGCAAGGGGAGGATCGAGGGCACCGCGCCGATGCAGTTCGTGACCGCCAGACCGCTCTCTTGGACGCGCTCGCGCGTCTCGGCGTCCGGCCGGTCCGGAAGCTTGATGTCCCAGATGCCGATCCCGTCGGCGCCGGCCGCCGCGTACGTCCTGAGATCCTCGTCGAATGGTTGCGGCAGCGTCGTGATCTGCGAGATCGAGAAGAGTGGTTCTGCGTCAGACACCGAGGCGTGACCTCGCTCGTGCGAGCGCGCGCCGCGGGAGCGGCGGGCGCAGCAGCTTGTCCGCGACCATCGTCCCGGACGCGCCCCCGAGACCCGGTCCGGGTGCGTCGAGGCGCCGATGTGCCAGAGGCCGGCGATGGCGTGCGGTGACCCGGCTGCTCCGGGAACGGCCGCCAGAGGAAGTTCTGGTCGAGGGTCAGCGCGCCCGAGCATGTCGGCGCGGCCGTAGCGGAAGCGCGCGCGCGCTCGGTAACCGCTGCATCGGTCCCAGCGCCGAGGAGGCCTCCGTACAGCTGGGTCGGGGTCACGTTCGCGAGGACGGCACGCGATGCGTGCACCTCCTCACCGTCCGACGCCGTCACGCCAAATGCCCGCCCGTCGCGGACGAGCACGCGCTCTACCTCCCGCTGCGTCTCCAGGGAGCCGCCGTGACCGCGGACGAGCTGGGCGAGAGCGTTGACGAGGCGGGCGCAGCCCCCGCGCGGCATCGGCATGCCGCCCTCCTGCACCGCGACGGCGATCACCTGGATCAGGTAGCCCGATGCGGCGTCGTCCGGTCCCAGGCCGGTGTGGAGCACCAGGGCGCGAGCAGACCGCGAACCGCGGTGCCTGGAACGTCTCGGTGAGCCAGTCGCGCGCGGACGTCAATAGGCGACCGACGAACGCCGCGGTGTCGCGGCGGCCGAGCCGCCGATAAGCCCTCGCCGCCAGGCGGGCACCGTCGGCGGACCAGAGCTCCGTGCCGAGGACACCGAAGGCGAGATCGGCGTTCGGCAAGAAGTCGTCGTCGAACTCCGCCGCGTTCGCGTCCGCGCTGCGCAGCAGGAATGCGTTTTCACCGTCCGGGTAGACGGTTGCGGCCGGCACGTCGGTGTTCAGGTACTCGAGGCCGCGCGCGGCGAGCTTGCCGGCGAGGCGCGCGTGCGCTGCGCCGCCCACCCGGAGCGGGTGCGCCGTGCTGAAGACGTCGTGGAGGTAGCCCGGCTCGGTGATCTCCGCCGTTTTGATTGCGCCGCCCAGGCAGTCGTTGCGCTCGAGCACGCAGACGCTCCAGCCGCCGCCGCGAGCGAGTTGATACCGCTGCCGACGATCACCGCGTCGAACGTCCGGGGCACGCCGGGCGATCCTACGTTTCGGCCAGGCGCCGCAACTCGTCGTCCGTGACGAGGTCGCGCTTCTCCGAGCCCAGGCGCTTCACGGCGTCGAGAAGCTCGCGCTGGCGGCGCTCGTCCAGGTCGAGTCCGAGCTCCACGCACTTGAGGCGGATCGAGTCGATCCCGCTCTTCTTGCCGAGCACGACGGAGCGCTTCGCGCCGACGAGTCGCGAGGAGTACGGCTCGATCGACGGCGGATCGTGGAACTGGCTCGCGACCGCGCCGCTCTCGCGGCGGAACAGGTTCTCGCCGACGAGTGGCTTCCACGGCTCGAGGGCGTAGCCGGACAGCTCGCGCACGCGCTCGGAGACGGCGCGGAGGCGGTCGAGGCGAACCTTCGTGTTCACGCCGTAGAGCGCGCGGAGGGCGAGCGCGATCTCGCCGATGTTCGCGTTGCCGGCGCGCTCGCCCATCCCGTTGATCGTCCCGTGGAGCCAGCGGGCGCCTGCGCGCGCCGCGGCGAGGGCGGAGGCGGTCGCGAGTCCGAAGTCGTTGTGCCCGTGCCAGTGGAGCGGCACGTCGGGCCCGAGCCACTGGCGCGTCCGCCCCACCAGGTCCGCCGCCGCCTCCGGCGTGGCGACGCCGATCGTGTCGACGACGACCGCCTCGCGCGCACCGGCGTCGATCGCCGTCTTGTATGCCTGCTCGAAGTAGGCGGCATCCGCCCGCGTGCCGTCGACCCCGAAGTACGAGACGGTCACGCCGGCCCGTGCCGCGGCCGAAACGGCGTCGCGGATGCGGCGGAGCATCTCGTCGCGCGAGACGCCGAGCGCGCGCAGCTTGAGGTCGGAGATGGGCGATTCGACGACGCTCGAGCGGACTCCGAGCTCGAGCAGCACCTCGACGTCGGCGGTAACGGCGCGCGAGAAGCCCCAGACCTCGGCGCGCAGGCCGGCTTCGGCGATGAGTCGCACAGCTTCGTAGTCCTCCTCGGAGACGCGCGGAAAGCCGGCCTCGATCCGCTCGACGCCGAGCTCGTCGAGCAGGCGAGCGATCTCCAGCTTCTGGTGCGGGTCGAGAACCACGCCGACTGTCTGCTCACCGTCGCGGAGCGTCGTGTCGTAGAAGCCGACCTCGGCGGCGAACGCGTGCGGCGCGTTGAGCTCGCCCGTCCAGATGGCATCGCGGTCGGCGTGCATGCGAGAGAGCTTGACGGAATCGGACCTCGACCGCGACGGCGTGTTAGCCGCACGAGCGGCGGGGAAGGCTTGCCTCGATGCGAATCGGACTGCTGGGCATCGTCTACCTCGTGATCGGGCTGATCGTCGCAGCCAACGAGGAGTACCTCCGCAACCTCGAGACGGTGCGCAGGGTCGTGTCGGCTCTACTCGCGATCCTGCTCTGGCCGCTGCTACTGCTCGGCGTCGACCTGCGCATCCGCGGCTGAGAGGGGCGCTCGGCGCTCGCGACGAGAATCAGCGTCGCGAGCGTGCCTCGCACGTCGCGTGGGGCGATCGCCGCGGTCGCATGTCGCGCAGCGGTTCAGAGGGTCCGGAAGTCGTCGGGGAAGGAGCAGAGCTTTTCCGGCCCGCCGGCCGTGACGACGAAGTTGTCCTCGACACGCAGGCCGCCTCCTCCCTCCCAGTACGCGCCCGGCTCGATCGCGAGCACCATCGCCTCGCGAATCTCGCCGCCGCCCGCCTGGTGCGCGTAGGGAGGCTCGTGAGCGCGGGCGCCGACACCGTGCGCGACCGGGTGCGACGGCTGACCCGGATAACCGCCCTCGGCGAGGCGGGCGCGAATGAGGCGGTCGAGCTCCGCGAGGCTTCCGCCCGGCCGGCAGTGCTCGGCCGCCTCGTGGAACGTCGCGAGCAGGAGGTCGAGCAGGCGCTCGTATTCGGGCTCGAGGGGGCCGGGGCAGAGGTTCTTCGTGTGGTCGCACCAGTAGCCGTCGGCGCAGACCCAGATCTCGAAGAGCGTCGGCTCA
>JACVRM010000162.1 GCA_014534415.1 Thermoleophilia bacterium
GCCGATGCCGTAGACGGAGTCGGTCAGCTCGTACGCGCCGACGATCCCGGCCGCGATCACGAGCACGGGGAGCGCGGTCGCCTGCATACCGACCGCGAGCCCCTCGATGATGTTGGTCGCGTGCCCGGTCACCGACGATGCGGAGATGCCTCGCACAGGCCGCCAGCGCGTGCCGGTGTAGAACTCGGTGATCCCGACGAGCAGGAACGTGACGGCGAGCCCGATCAGCGTGCAGCCGTAGAGATCCCAGAAGCCGAAGCGCCCGACGACGTCGTCGAACGCCATCGTCACCGGGATGAAGCCGAGCGCGGACAGGACCGTCGACGCGATCACCGCGTTGTAGAGCGCGCCGATGATCGACCGGCCGCTGCCGAAGCGGATGAACTGCGTGCCGATGATCGAGGCGATGATTGCCACGCCGCCGATGCCGAGCGGGTACAGCACGAGGCCGGGGAACTGGAGGGCTGCGAGGAACATGACGGCCACGGCCGTCACCGCGTACGTCTCGAACAGGTCGGCCGCCATGCCGGCGCAGTCGCCGACGTTGTCGCCGACGTTGTCCGCGATCACGGCCGGGTTCCTCGGGTCGTCCTCGGGAATACCGGCCTCGAGCTTGCCCACCAGATCGGCCCCGACGTCGGCCGCCTTCGTGTAGATGCCGCCGCCGAGGCGCGCGAACACCGAGATCAGCGAGCCGCCGAAGGCGAGCCCGATCAGGTGCTCGGTAGCGGACTTGTCGCCGTAGTCGAAGATCTCGGTCAGGATGCCGTAGTAGCCGGCGACGCCCAGCAGCCCCAGGCCCACGACGAGCAGGCCCGTCACGGAGCCGGCGCCGAAGGCGACGAGCAGCGCGGGTTTGACGCCGCTCTTCGCCGCCTCCGCGGTGCGCACGTTCGCGCGGACGGCGACGTTCATGCCGATGAAACCCGCGGCCGCGGACAGCACGGCGCCGACCAGGAAGCCGAACGCGGTCCCCCACCCGAGGTCGTTCCACAGGCCGATGCCGAGGAACAAGACCACGGCCACGCCGGCGATCGTCGTGTACTGCCGGCGCAGGTACGCGGATGCGCCCTCCTGCACGGCCCGCGAGATCGCCTGCATGCGCTCCGAGCCGGCGGGGCGCGAAAGCAGCCAGACGGTCAGCCCGATCCCGTACGCGACCGCAGCCAGAGCGCAGAGCAGCGCGAACAGGACTGCGTGATCGTTGAAGAACACCGCGAGCATCGCTCTACAAAGTCAGCGCCGAGGGCTCCCCGGCGCGCCGCTTTTCTATCAGACTCGCACGACGGACGCGCCGGTATGGCACGCGCCGTGATCGCCGACCTGCGAGCGCCTCGGAGGCAGCCCGACGGCTACGGCAAGGACGGCCGCACTCGCGCCCGATCAGCCGTCCGCGCACGCGCCGGCGTAGATCGGAGCTTCCACCTGTCGGTTGACATCGCAGCTCGTTTCCCGAACGGCCCGTCAGCCGACGGCGGCCATCGCGTCCACGATGATCGGGACGTTGAGCGGGGACGGCTACCCGACACGTGCGCCGCGCAGCGCGGTGGAGCACACGTCCTCGTGTTGCGGCCCGATCTTCGGGATGACGGCGAAGAGCAGCTCACGCAGGCGCTCGTTGTTCTCCTCGAAGACCTCGATGACCTGCTCGTGCGACACGGGCGGCGTGCCCTCGACCCCGACGTCGTGATCGGTCACCATCGAGATGTTCGCGTAGCAGAGCTCGAGCTCGCGGGCGAGGTAGCCCTCGGGGTACGCCGTCATGTTGATGACGTCCCACCCCATCGTCTGGAACCACCTGGATTCCGCGCGTGTCGAGAAGCGCGGGCCCTGGATCGTGACGACGGTGCCGCCGTGGCGAGCGGGGATGCCGAGCTCGCCGGCCGTCTCGACGAGCAGCCGGCGCAGTTCCGGGCAGTAGGGATCGGCGGCCGAGACGTGCGTCGTCTCGGGCCCCTCGTAGAACGTGTCGGCACGGCCGCTCGTGCGGTCGACGAACTGATCGCAGACGACGAACTCGCCGAGCTCGAGCTCCGCGGTCAGCGCGCCGGACGCGTTCGGCCCGATGATGCGCCGCACGCCCAGCTCGCGCATGGCCCACACGTTGGCCCGGTACGGAATGACGTGCGGCGGGAGCTCGTGCCGGCGGCCGTGGCGCGGCAGGAAGGCGACCCGCTTGCCGCCGACGTCGCCGATCACGAGCGGCGCCGACGGCTTGCCGTACGGCGTGTCGAGCTCGACTTCCTCGACGTCGTCGAGGAACGAGTAGAAGCCCGAGCCGCCGAAGACGCCGACGTCAGCCGTCGCCAGGAGGCGCCCCCTCGCGCGGCTCGCCCGCCGCGGCCGCGTACGCGACCTGAAGATTCACGACGACCTGCTGGAAGTCCCTCGTCAGCTCGGCGGGAATCACCTCGTCGAGCACACGCAGCAGGGCTCCGATCGCGTCGATCGCGACGCGCGCCTCCGCGAGGTCGCGGCTCGCCGGCTCGAGCTTCGAGTACGCGAGCTGTGCGAGCGTCGGTAGGAGCGAGACGACGACGTCAGAGGGCTTCAGCCGCCTGAGCTGCTCGGCGACGTCTTCGGGCGTCGGCGGTCGCGCGCGCGGGTCGCCGCCCGGAGGCTCGTCGGGAGGCTCGCGGCGCGGGTCGGCGCTGCCGCCCGGCGGAACCCAGATCCCGGACTCGTGGTCAGCCATGCACCGGCTCCGGCTCCGGCTGGCGGACGACGAGCTCACCGTAGATCTCGCGCAGCGACGCGCCCTCCTCGAAGCGCGCAATCTGCCGCTCGGCTGCGTTTGCCGCCGGCACGGCGAGGTAGGGCGCGGTACCCAACTCTTCGGCAACCGGCAGCACCCACTCGACCAGCTCCTCGAGCGCCGCGCGCGCGGGGCGCACGTCGTAGGTGCCGAGGTCGATGAGCTCGCCGGCGAGCCCGTAGCGAATCGCACGCCAGAAGTTCTCCTCGATGAGCCGCGGCGGCGCGTCGAGCAGCGGCTCGCCCTCGTCGATCGCTTGTGCGAGCCGTGCCGTTAGCGAGTAGGCGAGCGCGGCCAGCGAGCGAGCCTCCGCGAGGTCGGGCTGCGCGTCGCAGATGCGGATCTCGACCGTCGGGAAGGCGAGGTGCGGGCGAACGCTCCACCAGAGCTGAGTGTGCTCGCTGATCGAGTGAGTCTCGTAGAGCAGGCGGACGTAGCGCTCGAATTCGTCCCAGCTTCCGAACACGTCCGGGACGCCGCAGCGCGGAAACATGCGCGTGAAGATCTGCGTCCGCGCCGAGTGCAGCCCGGTGTTGACGTTCTCCACGAATGGCGAGCTCGCCGACAGGGCGAGCAGATCTGGCAGGTACGGACGAAGCGCGCTCGAGACACGCACGGCGCGGTCGGCCCCGCGGATACCGACGTGCACGTGCAGGCCGAACGAGTTGTTCC
>JACVRM010000033.1 GCA_014534415.1 Thermoleophilia bacterium
CTGCGCGAGCATCCCGACCTCGCCGAGAAGATCCTCGCCCGTCTCCAGGTGGACGTGGGTCCCGACCAGGTCGTCTCCGCCCGGCTCGCGGTTCCGCCGGCCGGCGATCGCGAGCCCGCGCCGGTGCCCGAGACGGAGAAGATGGCGTCGGCGAAGTAAGCGGCCGGCCGACCATCACGGCGCTTCGTCGCGCGCGCTCCGGCCGCGTCGCCGTGGAGGTCGACGGGCGCCCGTGGCGGACGCTACCGGTTGCCGCGATCGCGGCGGCCGGCCTCTACACGGGCTGCGAGCTCGATCGTGAGCGGCTGCGGCGCCTCGCGCGAGCCCGCCGTCGGGCAGAAGCGCTCGACGCGGCGGCTGGGGCGCTGCGCCGGCGCGCGCTCTCCGAGCAGGAGATCGATCAGCGCCTGGCCCGCCGGGGCGTTCCGACCGGTGCCCGCAGAGAGACGCGCGACGTCCTCCAGCGCGCCGGCCACGTCGACGACGGGCGCCTCGCGCACGAGTACGCCGGCACGCTGGCGCACCGCGGGTACGGCGACGGCGCGATCCGCTGGCGGCTCGAGCAACGCGGCGTGGGCGCCGACCTGGCGGCCGAGGCGATCGCCGCGTTGGAGCCGGAGTCCGCCCGCGCGTGCCGACTCGTCGCCGCACGCGGACGCACTTCCAGCACAGCGCGCTATCTGGCCGCCAGGGGGTTCGACCACGAAGCAATCGAGGCGGCCTTCGAAGACGGCGTTGCGCCGGACCCCTGATCCGTTGTAGGATTCGGGTACCACCTCATTCGCCATTTATCCTGCATAGCGCGATTTTCCCACGATTTCCCGCTCGACCGAACCATGTCTTTCGACCTCGAACGAACCTCCAGACACCAAAGATCTAACGCTCTAGGCGGCTTCTAGCCGCTTGGTACGAGCCCCGGCGGGGCTCTGCTTTTCCGCGACGCGTTGTGCGGGTGCGATGCCGGATGCGGCCGCGCCCTCGGGTGCAATGCGAGCTCCGGGCCCGCCCGGAGGAAAGGCAGGAGCCAGCGGTGCTCATCGTGATCGGCATAGTCGTCGGCCTCCTCGTCGGAGCGGCTGCGGTAGTGCTCGCCGTGCGGCTCGTCGGCGCGTCGCGCGTGACCACCGCGCACCGCACACGCGACGAGCTCCTCGCCGACGCCGAGCGGCAGGCGGAGACGATGCTCCGCGAGACCCAGATCGAGGCGCGCGAGCAAGCCCTCAGGCTGCGAGCCGAGCTCGAGCAGGACCTCCAGGAGCGGCGCGACCGCGTCCAGCGGATCGAGGAGCGCGTGCTGGCGCGCGAGGACGAGATGGAGCGGAAGCTGACGGAGCTCGAGCGGCGGGAGCAGGGCATCGCAGACCGCGAGACGCATGTGCGTCAGCTCCAGCAGGACCTGAAAGACGCGAGCGACCGCGAGCTCGCCAAGCTCGAGGACATCGCCGGGATGACCGCCAACGAGGCGAAGACGGCGCTGCTCGAGCGCGCGGAGGAGCTGATCCGCCACGAGCTCGCCCGCCGGGTGCGTCAGCTCGAGGAGGAGGCGCAAACGGAGGCCAAGCGGCGGGCGCGCAACCTCGTGGCCGATGCGCTTCAGCGGGTCGCCGCCAGCCATGCGGCCGAGACGACCGCATCCGTGGTCGAGCTGCCGTCCGACGACATGAAGGGGCGCATCATCGGCCGCGAGGGCCGCAACATCCGTGCACTGGAGCACCTGACCGGCGTCGACGTGATCGTCGACGATACGCCGGAGACCGTCGTGCTTTCGTCGTTCGACGGGATCCGCCGGGAGGTGGCGAAGCTCACGCTCCAGAAGCTCATCGAGGACGGCCGCATCCATCCGGCGCGGATCGAGGAGATGTACTACCAGTCGAAGGCGGAGCTCGAGGAGCACATTCGGCAGGCGGGGGAGCAGGCCGTATTCGAGGCGAACTGTGGGGAGTTCCACGAGGAGATCGTCAAGCTCCTCGGGCGCCTGTGCTACCGCACGAGCTACGGTCAGAACGTCCTCAAGCACACCCTCGAGGTCGTTCACCTGGCCGGAATCATGGCCGCGGAGCTCGGGGCGGACGTCAAGGTAGCGAAGCGGGCCGCCATGCTCCACGACTTGGGCAAAGCGCTCACGCACGAGATCGAGGGCTCGCACGCGGCGATCTCGACCCAGTACGCGAAGCGGTACGGCGAGTCCCCCGCCGTCGTGCACGCGATCGAGGCGCACCATTACGAGGTGCAGCCGCAAACCGTCGAGGCCGTGCTGCTGATCGCGGCGGACGCCATCTCCGGCTCGCGGCCGGGCGCGCGCGGCGACAGCCTCGAGAACTACGTCAAGCGGCTGGAAGCGCTCGAGGAGCTTGCGGGCAAGCACCGCGGCGTCGACAAGGTCTACGCGCTCCAGGCCGGCCGCGAGATCCGCGTGATCGTCACGCCGGGCGAGATCGACGACGACCAGGCCGTCCTGCTGTCGCACGAGATCGCGCGCGACATCGAGGAGCGCCTCGAGTACCCGGGTCAGATCAAGGTGACCGTGATCCGAGAGTCGCGTGCCGTGGAATACGCGAAATGATGCCACTTTTCGATGGGAGCGAAAAGTGGCCTCGGGCTACGATTGTCGTTCGTGAAGCGCTACCACCTGACCACGTTCGGCTGCCAGATGAACGCTCACGACTCGGAGCGCATCAAAGGCATGCTCGAAGAGCTGGGACTCGGCGAGGCGGTCTCACAGGACGAGGCCGACGTGCTGGTCTTCAATACGTGCACGATCCGGGAGAAGCCCGACCAGCGTTTTGCGGCGCACCTGGCGCAGGCGGCCGCGCTGAAGCGTCGCGACCCGGAGCGCGTGATCGCTGTAGGCGGCTGCTACGCGGAGGCGCAGCGCGAACGGCTCTTCGGCCTCTACCCGTTCGTCGACGTCGCCTTCGGGCCAGGATCGATCCCGCACCTTGGCGACTGGCTCGGCGCCGGCGGCGCCGGCGTTCGACGCGGCGCCTTCGGCACGGGTAACGAGCGGCGCTTCTCCGCCGCGCTGCGCTCGAAGCGCGAGCGGCGGTTCCAGGCGTGGGTGCAGGTCTCGATGGGATGCAACTCGAAGTGCGCGTACTGCATCGTGCCCGCAGTTCGCGGACGCGAGGTCAGCCGCCGTCCCGGTGAGATCATCGCCGAGGTGACGCGGCTCGCTGAGCAGGGAGTCCGCGAGATCACGCTGCTCGGCCAGAACGTGAACTCGTGGGGGCGCGACCTGCTGCCCGACCTGCGCACCGATTTCGGCGAGCTGCTCCGCGCGTGCGACGCCGTGGACCGGATCGAGCGCATCCGCTTCACGAGCCCGCACCCGAAGGACTTCCGCGAGCCGGTGATCGCTGCGATGGCCGAGTGCGACGCCGTGTGCGAGCACGTGCATCTGCCACTCCAGTCGGGGTCGAGCCGGATTCTGAAGCGCATGCGCCGTACCTACGACCGTGAGCGGTACTTACGGCTCGTCGCGAAGCTGCGGGCCGCAATTCCGGACCTTGCAATCGGAACCGACATCATCGTCGGCTTCCCCGGTGAGACGGAGGAAGACTTTCGCGAGACACTGGAGGTCGTCGGGGAGGTGGAGTACGACAGCGCGTTCACCTTCGTGTTTTCGCCGCGCGCGGGCACGGAGGCAGCGACGATGCCCGATCAAGTGCCCGACGACGTCAAGCGGGAGCGGATCGAGCGACTGATCGAGCTCGTCCAGCGCGTCGCGAGCGAGCGGAATGCTGCACGCGTAGGAGGTGTCGAGGAAGTGCTCGTCGAGGGGCCAAGCCGAACGGACGGCGCGCTGCTCCGTGGGCGCACGCGCCGGAACACGACCGTGAACTTCGCCGGCCGAGCGCGTCCCGGTGAGCTCGTCGCCGTCACGATCGATGCCTCGACGTCGACGACGCTGCGCGGCACGCAGCTCGCCGCGGTCGCGGCGTAGCGCGTCCCGCCACGCAGCGTTTCCGTCGCGCACGACGCGCCAGGCGACGACATGGCACGCGAGGGCGTGGCCGCGCGGCGGTCCGGCGGTGCCAGGCACGCGCGCGAAGCAGCGACGTGCGTGTGACAAGAGAGACCATGGGCATGGAGCCATGCGGGATCGAGCGACAGCCCGTTCGGTGCCAGGCGCCGTCACGAATCTGAGCCGCGCGGGTGTCGATTCTGAAAATCGTATGGGGACTCGACGCGCGTCCGGACGCCGAGCCGCCCACGATCCGAGCCAGCCGAAGGCGTCTCTCGATCGCCCCGTCGGGTAGAGAACCTGCGTGACTTCAGCTGACGACGTGAAAGCCGTCGTCGCCATCTTTGGGCCGACGGCCTCGGGCAAGACGGCGGTCGCCGAGGCGCTCGCCGACCGTACCGGCGGCGACGTCGTCTCCGCAGACTCGATGCAGGTCTACCGCGGCGTGCCGGTGCTGACCGCGCAGCCCACCCGACCGACGCGGCTCGTCGCGATCTGGCCGCTATCACACGAGGCGTCCGTCGCCGAGTACGCGCGCCTCGCGCACGCGGAGATCGACGGCCTGCTCGCGGGCGGCCGCCTTCCGATCGTGGCGGGCGGCACCGGCCTCTACCTGCGGGCCGCGCTCGCCGAGCTCCACCTGCCGCCGGCGCCGGCAGCCGGCGTGCGCGAGCGCTGGGAGCGCGTGTACCAGGATCGGGGCGCCCAGCATGCCCACGCGCTGCTCGCCGAGCGCGATCCCGCCGCGGCCGCCGCCGTGCACCCGAACGACCGGCGCCGCGTCGTGCGCGCGCTCGAGCTCACGGAGCTCGGCGCCTCGCTGCGCCCGAGTCACCCGCGCCTCTGGACGGACGAGACGCGGCATCCGACGCTCATCTTCGGGCTCGACCTCGCGAAGGAGGAGCTCGATCGGCGAATCGAGGAACGGGCGCGAGCGATGGTCGCTGCCGGCGCGCTCGACGAGGCGCGGCGGGCGGCCGCCGGTCGGCTCTCCGAGACCGCCCGACACATCCACGGGCTGCGCGACTTCGCCGAGCTGCCGCTCGAAGAGGCGCTCGATGCACTCATCGCACGGACGCGCCGCTTCGCCGCCTACCAGCGCAAGTGGATGCGCCGGATCCCGGGCCTCGTTACCGTGGAAGCAAACCGGTCGCCCGGTGACATCGCAGATGAGATTCTCGAAGTGGCACGCGCTCGGCAACACGTACGTACTCGTCGAGCCGGGTAACGAGCGCCTGACGCCCGAGCGCGCGCGCGAGCTCGCGACCCAGACCGACGGCCTCGTCGAGGTGATCGCCGCCGCCGAAGACGCGGCCGACGTCGTCATCTGGAATCCGGACGGCTCGACCGCGGAGCTGTCGGGGAACGGGACGCGGATCGCCGCACGCTGGCTGGCCGACCGCACGGGTGCCGAGACGGTTCGCGTACGTGTCGGCGAGCGGACGGTGGACGCGCGCATGCTCGGCGGCGACCTCGTCGAGCAGGACATGGGCCCTGTCGAGGTCGGCGAACCGGAGACGGTCGCCGGTATCGAGCTGGTTCCTGTGTCCGTGGGGAACCCGCACGCTGTCGTCCGCGGCGACCCAGACGAGATCGCGCGACTTGGGCCGTTGCTCGAGACGCACCCGCGCTTTCCTCAGCGCACGAACGTGCAGGTGGCACGTGTGGAGCGCCCCGGGCGCGTCTCCGCACGGGTCTGGGAGCGCGGCGTAGGTGAGACGCCGGCATCGGGGACGAGCGCGGTCGCGGTGGCCGCCGCAACGCACGCAGTCGGCGAGGTGACGGTGCGGTTCCCGGGCGGCGCCTTGACCGTTCGCCTCGAGAACGATCGCGGTTGGTTGACCGGTCCCGCGGCCGAGCTGCGCGTCGCGCGGCAGGTGCTCGTCTATGTCCACCGCGCCGGAAGCTTCCTACTACTCCGCCGGCGCGAGGACCTCGGCGGGTTCTGGCAGGGAGTGACCGGCGCGCCGCGGTGGGGCGAGGCGGACGACGAAGCGGCACGGCGCGAGCTGCGCGAGGAGACCGGGCTCGACACGAGCCCGAGACCGATCGGCTTCAGCTACGTCCTCCGGCCCGACGACGAGCACGCTTGGGCCGAGCTGTACGGACGGGGCGTCGCCGAGGCGCCGGAGGAGGTCTACCTCGCGGACGCTTCCCCGGGGTGGGAGCCCGGCCTCGGCCCCGAGCACGTCGAGTATCGCTGGTGCACGCTGGAGGAAGCGCTTCCCCTCCTCGACTGGCCAGAGAACCGCGAGGCCCTGCGCCGCGCCGCCGCGATCGCCAAGTAACAGACTGTTACAAAGGGCTTTAGGTCGCGATCTCGAACTCGCGCAGGACGTCGTTCAGGCTCAGACGCGCGTCGTGGGACTCGGCGCGCCAGCCGACGATCAGCGCACAGCTCAGCTCGTACCTGCCCGCCGGAAAATCCTTCGGCCGCGTCCCCGGGACGACGACGGCGCGCGGCGGAACCTCGCCGCGATACTCGACGGGCACCGCGCCCGTCACGTCGATCACCGGGACGCTGGCCGTGAGGCACACCTGCGCGGCGAGCACGGCCTCGGCGCCGACGCGGACGCCCTCCGTCACGATGGAGCGGGAGCCGAGGAACGCTCCATCCTCGACGATCACCGGCCGCGCCTGCGGGGGCTCGAGCACGCCGCCGATCCCGACGCCGCCCGCCAGGTGCACGTCAGCCCCGATCTGCGCGCAGGAGCCGACCGTCGCCCAGGTATCGACCATCGTGCGCGGCCCCACCCACGCGCCGATGTTCACGTAGCCGGGCATCAGCACGACGCCCTCCGACAGGAACGAGCCGTAGCGCGCCACGCCCGGTGGCACGACGCGCACGCCGCGTTCGGCGTGGTCGCGCTTGACGGGGATCTTGTCGAGGAACTGGAGGGCGCCGAGCTCGATCGGCTCGACCTTGCGGAACTTGAAGTAGAGCGAGATCGCCTTCTTCACCCACTCGTTCACGACCCAGCCGCCGTCGGCCGGCTCCGCGACGCGCAGGTGCCCACCATCGAGCAGTCGCACTGTTTCCCAGACGGGCTCCGGATCGCCCTCGCCGCCGTCCCAGAGCCGCTCGATCGCGGCGCGCAGCTCGCTCGTCACAGCGCGTCCTCCAGGAGCGCCGCTGCGCGGCGGCATTCCTCGACGGGCGGCGTCAGCGCGATGCGGACGTAACCCTCGCCGGACGGGCCGAAGTAGGAGCCCGGTGAGACGACCACGCCGCGTTCGAGCAGGCGGGCCGCGAACGCCTCGGACGGCTCGCTGCCCGGTACCTCGACCCACAGGTAGATCGTCGCGGTGCTCCCGGCGACGCGCACGCCGCGCCGCACGAGCGCGTCGACGATGATTGCGCGCTTCTCCGCGTACAGCGCCCTGTTCCGTTCGACGTGTTCCTCGTCGTCCCAGGCAGCGACCGCCGCGCGCTGGACGAACTCCTGCGGAGCCGTGCCGACCGTCGGCCGGAAGGCACGCAGCGCGGCGACCAGCTCCGCATCGCCGGCTACGAAACCCGAGCGGTACCCCGTCATCGACGAGCGCTTGCTCAGGCTGTGGAACGCGAGCACGTTCGTGCGATCGACGAGCTGGAGGACCGACGCCGGCGGCGCTTCGAACCACAGCTCGGTATACGCCTCGTCGGCCGCCAGCACGAATCCGTGCGCGCGCGCGAGCCCGGCCGCCTGCTCCAGGAAGGCGAGCGGGGCGACCGCGCCCGTCGGGTTGTTCGGGTAGTTGAGCCAGAGCAGCGCGACGGACTCCCAGTCGACGCCGTCCAGGTCGGGCAGGAAGGCGTTCTCCTCGAGCAGCGGCAGCGCGAGCGGCTCACCGCCCGCGAATAGGGCACCGCGCTCGTAGACGGGGTAGCCGGGCTCGGTATACGCGACCAGCGTCCGGCCGCCGTCGCGATCGAGCAGCGCCTGAGCGAGGCTGAAGATCGCCTCCTTGGCACCGAGCGTGGGGATGACCTCGCGGTCGGGGTCCAGCTCGCTCGCGAACCGCCGGCCGACCCACCGCGCGACCGCGGAGCGGAGCTCGGGGAGGCCCTGCGCGGGCGGGTAACCCGAAGCGTGCGGCACCGCCTCGACGAGCGCCCGCTCGATACGCGGGTCGGCTCGCTCGCGCGGGTCGCCGACGCCCATGTCCACGACGTGAACGCCGCGCGCCTGAACGCGCCGCCTGGCCTCCTCGAGGCGGACGAACGGGTAGGTGCCGACGCGGGCGAGCAAGGGGGAGGGCACGTACGAGATTCTGCCGAGCCGGGGCATAATCCTCCCGGTGACTCAACACCAGCCCGACCCGGCTCCGGGCGCCGAGCCCGAGCGCGGGTTCATCGTTGCCGTCCTGCCACGCGGAGCCGAGCTCGAGGACCGACTCGGCGAGCTTCGCGAGCTCGCGCGGGCGGCGGGCGTCGAGCTGGTCGGCGAGCTGGTCCAGACGCGGCGGAAACCCGAGCTGCGCTCGTACGTGGGCAAGGGCAAGCTCGAGGACCTCAAGCAGGCGTACGGCGACGCCGGCGCCGAGGTCCTGCTCGTCGACGACGAGCTGTCGCCGACGCAGCAGCGGACGCTCGAGAACGCGCTTACCGCCCGCGTCGTCGACCGCACGCAGCTGATCCTCGACATCTTCGCCCAGCACGCGGTGAGCGCCGAGGGGAAGCTCCAGGTCGAGCTCGCGCAGCTCGAATACAACCTCCCGCGCATGCGCGGCGCCTGGCAGCACCTCGAGCGCCTCGGCGGCGGCCGCGGCACGGTCGGCGCCGGGGTCGGTACCCGCGGGCCCGGCGAGTCCCAGCTCGAGACGGACCGCCGTCTCGCGCGCCGGCGCATTGCGCTGCTGCGCGGTCGGCTCGCGCAGCTTTCCAAGCAGCGTGCCACGCGCCGGCGGGAACGCGAGCGCGCCGAGACGCCGACCGTCGCCCTCGCCGGCTACACGAACGTCGGCAAGTCGAGCCTACTCAACGCGCTGACCAACGGTGAGGTCTCGGTGCGCGACCGGCTCTTCGAGACGCTCGACCCCACGACGCGCGCGTTCGAGCACGACGGGCGCCGCTACCTCATCACGGACACCGTGGGCTTCGTGCGCCGCCTGCCGCACCAGCTCGTCGAAGGCTTCGCGGCCACGCTCGAGGAGACGCTCGTCTCCGACGTCGTCCTGCACGTCGCCGACGCGTCCGCGCCGGAGGAGCGGCTCGACGAGATGGTGGCCGCCGTGGACGGGGTCCTCAGAGAGATCGGCGCGGCCGACCTCCCGCGCGAGCTTGTCCTGAACAAGATCGATGCCATCGACCCCCTGCGCCGACGGCGGCTCGCGAACCGCTTCCCCGACGGGCTGCACGTCTCGGCACTCACCGGCGAAGGGCTGACCGAGCTGCGCGCTCGCATCGCCGGCCGGTTTGCCGCACGCTACGAGCCGGTGGAGCTGCTCGTACCGTACGAGCACGGTGCCCGGCTCGCGGAGCTGTACTCGCTCGGCGCACCGATCGAGCGGCGCCTCGACCGCGAGGACGGCGTGCTCGTGCGCGCGCGACTGCCCGCCCGCGAGCTCCGCCGCTACGCCGAGTACCTCATCGCCGAGCCGCGAGAGTCCGCAACGCGCGCCTCGTGATCGAGCTGCCGATCCGGCGCCTTCGCACCGACGCCACCGTTCCGGCGCGCGCGTACGAGGGCGACGCCGGGCTCGACCTCGCCGCGTGCGAGCGACAGACGCTGGAGCCGGGCGAGCGCGCCGTCGTGCCGACGGGGCTCGCGGTCGCGGTGCCCGAAGGCTACGCGGCATTCGTGCAACCGCGCTCGGGGCTCGCCGCGCGGCACGGCATCACCATCGTCAACACGCCCGGCCTCGTCGACTCCGGATACCGCGGTGAGATCAAGGTCGTGCTGCTCAACACGGATGCCCGCCGCCCTTTCGTCGTCGAGCCCGGCATGCGGATCGCGCAGCTCGTCGTCGTACCGGTAGCGGAGGTGAAGCCACTCGAGACCGAGGAGCTGCCCGCGAGCGACCGCGGCGAGCGCGGCTTCGGCTCCTCCGCGTAATGGGCGCCGAGCCGCGCATCCGCGTCTCGGCGATCCTGCGCTGGCAGAACCGGCTGCTGCTCTGCCGTCACGAGAAGGGCGGCCGCGAGCACTGGCTGCTCCCGGGCGGCGGCGTGCACTCGGGCGAGAGCCTCGTGGCCGCCCTCCACCGAGAGCTCGCCGAGGAGGTCGGCCTCGCCGACGAGCCGCCCGTCGAAGGGCCCGTCGCCATCGTCGACTCGATCGCGCCCGAGCGGAGCTTCGCGCAGAAGCACGTGGTGCACATCATCTTCGCCGCCGACTTGACAGGGCGATCGCTGGAGGCGGTCTCGTCGCAGGACGCCGCGGTGCGCGGCCACCGGCTCTTCGGCGTGGCGGAGCTCGACGGGGTCGTGCTGCACCCGCCGATCCAGCGGTTCCTGCAACGCTGGCGACCGGGCGACCCGATCGTCTACCTCGGCCCGCTCTGGGCGCCGTGAGGCGTCGCAGCCGGCGAGGCTAGAAGCGGCCACCCCGGTGACGGGCGCGCCGTGCCGAGACGGCGTGCGCCTCGCGCTCCAAGTCGTCTGCCAGCGGCTCGAACGACGGCCGCTCTCCCGTCCGCCGCTCGACCGCACGGGCGAGCAGCCAGTCGGCGAGCCACGGGTTGCGCGGCAGCAGCGGGCCGTGCAGATACGTGCCGAGCGCGTTTCCGACGCGACAGCCCTCGTAGCCGCTCTCGCCGTCGTTGCCGAAGCCGGCCACGACGCGGCCCAGCGGTGTGGCATCCGCGTCCAGCCTGGTCCGGCCGGCATGGTTCTCGAAGCCGGCGAGTGTCCGGCGCTCGCCCGGCTCGAGCTCACATTCCAACAGCACGTCGCCGATCATGCGGCGCTCGCCGGCGACCGTGTGGAGCGGGAAGACGCCCGCGCCCGGAAGCTCCTGGCCGCTGCGCTCGCGGTAGAAGCGGCCGAGCAGCTGGTAGCCCCCGCAGACCGCCAGGACCGGTGTCCCGGTGGCCGCCGCCGCGAGGAGCGCGTCGCCGCGTGCGGCGAGATCGGGCGCGATCAGCGCTTGCTCGCGGTCCTGCCCGCCGCCCACGTAGAGGAGGTCGTGTGCGTCGGGGTCGAGCGGATCGCCTACACCGATCGCCTCGAGCTCCACGGCGAGCCCGCGCCAGGCGGCCCGCCGCGCCAGGACCGCGATGTTGCCGCGATCCGCGTAGATGTTGAGGTAGTCCGGGTAGAGGTGGCCGACGCGCACAGCGATCACGCCGCGTGCTCCCAGTACGGACGCGCGTACCCGCGCTGGGCGACGATCTGGCGGACGGCGAGCATCGCCGTGTACGTCGGCAAACAGACGAGCTCGCCGCCGGGCGAGGTGCGAGCCAGGCCGCGGTCAAGAGCACGCGCCAGATCCGGCTCGACCTCGATCGCGTCTTCGGCGAAACCGGCGTACTTGCACCGCAACGCGAGCTCTGCCGCCCGCTCCCCGCTCGCGACGACTCCGTCGAGCTCGGCGAGCAGAGGCTCGAAGTCGACATCCCAGATCCAGGAGACGTCGCGTCCGTCGGCGATCTCGTCGTTGAGCGCGATGAGGGCGAGCCGCGGCGCACCACCTGCGAGCAGCGTTCGCACCGCCTCGTTCGCGCCGGCGGGGTTCTTGACGAGCAGCATGAGCAGTTGCCGGTCGCCGATACGGATGCGTTCGAAGCGCCCGAACGCCGCGCTGAAGCGCTCGAGGCCGACGACGATCTCGTCGAGCGAGGCGCCGAGCACGCCGGCGAGTGACGCTGCCGCCACCGCGTTGTAGACGTTGTAGAGACCCGGGAGCGGCAGCCGGACGCGACGGGCGCCCGCCGGGGTCACGAGTTCGAAGGAGACCGACTCGAGGCCGGCCAGCTCGATGTCGCGCGCGCAGCTGTCCAGCGGTGGGCGGCCGTGGCCGCACGCGGGGCAGCGGTAGTCGCCGAGATGGCCGATGTACGCGGCGGCATACTCGTAGGGCGTCCCGCAGCGAAGGCACCACTTCGAGTCGGCCGCGTGCTGAAGCCCCGGCTGCGCGTGGCGCGGGTCGTCGAGCCCGAAGACGAGCGCCCCGGCGCGTTCGCGCGCGAGGTCGCCCACCTGCGGGTCGTCGCCGTTCAGGACGAGGCGCGCGCCTTCGGGCAGCTCCCGCACGCTCGCCCGCCAGCGCTCGGCCACATGCTCGAGCTCGCCGTAGCGATCGAGCTGGTCGCGAAAGAGGTTGCCGAGGCACACAGCGCGCGGACGAACGCGCCGCGCCACGTCGGGGAGCGCTCCCTCATCGACCTCGAAGAGGCCGAGCTGGGCGCCGTCTGCGGCGAGCAGCGTAGACGCCACGCCGGAGACGAGATTCGCGCCCGAGCGATTGTGGGCCAGCCGCACACGCGGCGACAGAATCTCCGCGACCATCGAGCACGTCGTCGTCTTGCCGTTCGTCGCCGAGACGAGCGCCGAGCCGAGCGGCAGCCGCGCCGCCAAGCGATCGAGCGCGTCGGGATCGATGCGGGTCAGCAGCTTCCCCGGCAAGGTCGTGCCGCCGCCCGTCCTCGCCAGCCGCGACAGCCGAGCGGCGGCGCGCGCGAGCGCGATCTCCGCAGCGAGGGGGAGACGGGGACGCACGAATCCGAGCGTAGCGTCCGCGCGCGTGTCCCCCGAACGAGGTGAGTCGAACGGCCTCCCCCCGACGGGGGATGAACGGCCTTCCGGGGCCGCTTACCTTCAGTGCACCGGTCGGTCTCGGCGGCCGGCTCTGTGGCCCGCTACAGCGGAGAAAGAGAGGACGTGGACGGATACGGCGGCAGGAGGCGGGGCGAGGCCCGCCAGGTGAGCTCGTGGGCGCGATGAGCACGCCTGAGCATGGAGCTCCGCTGCCCGGCGACGAGCCGCCCTCGCGTGAGCCGCCGCTGCCGCTCGGCGCGGCGGTCTACGCGGCGCTGGTCGGAGCTGCGGCGATCGGATGCGCCGTCCCGCTGCTCAGCCGGCTGAGTTTCGACACACCGGGATGGACGACTTTCCTGCTCCTGGCGGGCGCGGCAGCGGTCGCACAGCTCTTCACCGTCCGGACGCGCCGGAACTACTCGTACCACACGACGGGCGTCTTTCTCGTCCCGGCGATCCTGCTGCTGCCGGTGCCGCTGATCGCGCTGCTGCCGCTCGCGCAGCGAATCCCAGACTGGCTGCGCCGGCGTGCGTCCTGGCCGGTTCAGTGCTTCAACGTCTTCAACTACACCCTCGCGGTGCTCGCCGCGTGGGGAGCCGCCGACCTGACCCGTTCGCTCGCGCCCGACGGTGCGGCGGGCCTCGCCGTGACCGGCCTCGTCACCGCTTTCGTCTTCGTCGGCCTCCAGGCGGCGCTCGCCGCGCCGATGGTGTCGCTCGCGCGGCGCTGCTCACTCCGCGAGACGGGCGTCTTGACGTTCCACGGGATCTCCACGGAGCTCGTGCTCGCCGCGCTCGGCGTCGGCGTCGCGTTCCTTTGGGTCGAGAACCCCTGGCTCGTGCCCTTCGCGCTCGCTCCGCTGTTCATCGTGCACCGGTCACTCAGCGTGCCGCTGCTCGAGGCCGAGGCGCGGGTCGACCCGAAGACTGGACTCTTCAACGCCCGCCACTTCCAGGCGGTGCTCCAGAACGAGTTCGCCCGTGCCGAGCGGTTCGACCGGCCGCTTGCAGTCGTCATGGCAGACATCGACCTCTTGCGCGAGGTCAACAACACGTTCGGGCACCTGGCAGGCGACGCGGCGCTACGCGCCGTGGCCGACGTCTTCCGAGCCCAGCTGCGCCACTACGACGTGCCGGCCCGATTCGGCGGCGAAGAGCTCGCGATCGTGCTGCCCGAGACCGACGCCGAGGAGGCCGCCGAGATTGCAGAGCGCATCCGGCGCTCCGTCGCCGCGCATCGCGTCCTGGTGGAGACGTCAGCCGATCCGATTGCCGTGACGATCTCGATCGGCGTCGCCGCCTTCCCCGCGGACGCGCGGGAGGCGACCGAGCTGGTCCATAAAGCCGACCTCGCGGTCTACCGCGCCAAGCTCCAGGGCCGCAACCGCGTCGTCCGCGCCGGAGCGGATGCCGTGCCGGTCGTGCGCGAGCCGGAAGCGGCTCCCGAGCCCGTGCAGCCGACCGCGGTCCCGGCAGTCGAGCGAGCGCCGACGCGCTCGCCGCTGCTCTGGACGATCGGGCTCGGCGGGATCGCGGCCGGCGCGCTGGGGATGATGCTGGGCCGCGAGCAGGATCTGCTCGGCATGCTGGCCGTGGCGGGAATCGTAGCGCTCGTGCAGGCGCTCGCCGACGATCTTCCCGAGGAGGCCGCGTCGGTGAACGCGGTCGGCATTCTGGCGGGGGCCGCGCTGTTCGGGCCTCGCGTGGCGCTTGCGCTGGCCGCCGTCGCGTGCGCCGTGGCGTGGGGGAGGACGCGAATGCCCCTGGCGCGCCTCATGTTCGACATCGGAACGCTCACGCTGGCTGCGCTCGGCGCATCGGCGGCGTTCGCGATGCGCCCGGCCGCGCTCGACGGGGAGCTGGTGACCGTCCTCGCCGGGGTCGGCGGCGGGCTCGTGTACTTCGCGGCCGCTGCCGTGCTCCCCGTCGCCTCCGCGAACATCTTCACGGGGGTCTCCTGGCGCGCCATCTGGCGTGCCCTACCGGAGTCCGCGCTGTTCCACTACGTGGCGGCGGGGCTGCTGGCCGCCGTCGTGGCGATCGCGTACGGCGCTGCGGGACTGTGGACGCTTGCGCTACTCGTCGTGCCGCTCCTGCTCGCCCGCAGCACCCAGGACCGCCACGCCGCCGCCGCCGGCCGCGCAGCCGAGGGGCTCCGTGTGACTGTCCGCCAGCTGAGCGCGCGCGCCGGCCGCCTCGAGCAGGAAAACGCCGCCCTGCGCTCGCACTCGACCGCCCTTATGGAGGCGGTCGCCAGCCAGGTGGACGCGCGCGAAGCCGTCGGCCATTCGCGCGACGTGCAGGCGCTTTCGCTTGCGATCGGACGGCGCCTGGGGCTCTCGGAGGCCGAGCTCGAGCTCCTCGGACACGCTGCGCTCTTCCACGACGTCGGCAAGCTCGCCGTTCCCGACGCCGTCCTCCTGAAGCACGACGCGCTCACGGACGCCGAATGGGCGCTGCTGCGGCCGCACGCCGAGGAGGGCGCCGATCTCGTCGAGCAGCTGGCCTTCCTCGAGGACGCCGTTCCGGCAATCCGACACCACCACGAGCGCTACGACGGCACCGGGTATCCCGACGGGCTGAACGGCGACGATATCCCGCTGGGCGCGCGCGTGATCCATGTGGCCGAGTCAGTCGTCTCGATGCTCGAAGGACGCCGCGGGCCGGCACGGGCGGCACACGAAATCCTCGCCGAGCTGCGCCGCTGCTCCGGAACGCAGTTCTGCCCGCGGTGCGTCGACGCGTTCGAGGGGCTCGCCGCCAGCGGCTTCCTGCCTACGCTCCGCGCTCGCCCGCGCGTCGCCGCGTAGTTCTTCGCGCGAATTTACTTGCGAACGGTTCGATACGCTCTAACCTTCTTGCCATGGCCAGAGGGCGCATGGTTCGGCCGCTCGACGCGATCGACGCCGATGCGCTGAGGGCGTTCCAGGCGGGTCTGCGCCGCCGCTACACGGACGAGGAGATCGTCGGCCAGCTCCGCGAGTGCGCGGCGCGCCTCGGCCGCTCGCCCACGATGCGCGAGTTCGCCGCCGATCCGCACACGACCGTCCACCCGCAGACGGTCATCGCTCACTTCGGCAGTTGGAACGACGCCAAGCGCCAGGCAGGGCTCGTCCCGCGGCGATTCGCGACCCGCGAAGAGCTGTTGCGGCAGCTGCGGCAGCTCGGCGAGCGCCTCGGCCGCACGCCCACGGCGCGCGATCTCGACGAGCACCGGGGCGAGGTACCCTCGAAATCGCTCTTTTGGCACACGTTCGGCTCACTGACGACCGCGCTCCGGGAGGCGGGCTTCGACGTCCCGATCGGCGAGGAGCGGCTCGAGCGCGCACTGGAGCAGGGCGAGCAGCTCGCGCAGCGACTCGGGAGGCTGCCCAAGTTCGCCGACTGGGCAGAGGCGCGGCGCGAGAACGAGTCGCTCCTCAGCGAGTGGCAGATCTACCGCATGTTCGAGGGGCGGCGCGGCGCATGGGCCGCGTTTCAGTTCCTCGTGCGGAAGCGCCTGCTCGAGGCGGGCGCCGAGGTCACGCCGGACGGACGAATCACGAGCTGACGCGCAACGCCGTCTCGGCGTAGCGGGCCGCTAGAGAGCAGCCGCGACGAGCGCGGGGAGGAGGCGCAGGCACGACTCGCCCTCGTGCGGAGCACGGACGGCCGGCAGCGGGCGTTCCTCGAACCGCGTGTCGGGCTCCCACGGCGTCCAGCGCAATTCGCCGTCTCCGGGAACGGTGACCAGCGAACCCTCCGGCACCTCGCGAACCGTAAGCTCGACGCCGAGGTAGCGCTCGACGAGGTCCAGCGCGCCGCGCGTCGATGCGAAGAACGTCTCGTCGCGACCGCGGGCGACCCAGAGCGGGCGCCCGACCCCCCGCGCGAGGAAGAGCTCGGGCCTGCGCTCGTCGAGCCATGCGGTCGCCATCGAGCCGCGCAGCTGCTCGAGCGCCGCGCGGCTCTCGAAGGCGCCGACGAGCGCGAAGATCGCCTCCGAGTCGACCGTCATCTCCGATTCAGCCCGCTTCCACCCGTGCCGAGCGAAGAGCTCGTCGTCGTTGAGGATCACCCCGTTATGCACGCCCACCACGGCGCCGTGGCGGATCGGATGGTTGTTCGCCTCGATCCGGGGGTGTCCCTTCGTGTAGTCGCGAACGTGAACGAGCAGCTGCCGCGTCTCGTCCGGAAGCTCGATCCGGCGGAGGAGCGCACTCGCGCCAGAGCGCTGCTTGCGTACGTGGACAGCCGTCGAGGTGCCGCGGTGCGCGTACCCGGCA
>JACVRM010000077.1 GCA_014534415.1 Thermoleophilia bacterium
ACCGCCAGTCGTCCCGGGCGAACAGCGCTCGACGGGAGATCTTCCGCTGGATCATCCGCGGGACGCGCACGTAGGTGAGCAGGCGGATCACGTGCGGCCACGCGTACGTGTCCGTAGCCGAGCGAAGCGGCTGGTCGAGCTCCTCGATGACCTCCGCCTTGCCCTTGAAGACCAGCACGTGGGCGCGCCGAACGGAGCACACGTTGAGTGGCTCATAGCTCGCGTTGAGCACCAGAACCTGCTGCATCGCCCGAAAAGTACCAGCCGTTCTTCTGGCGAAGAACGGCTACGGCGGCGATGGATCGGGTTCCGAGACCGGCGGAGGCGGCATCGGCGCCGCCGGGTCGCTGCGCCTCGCTACGACGCCATCGCGCGCTCGACGGCCTCCGCCTCTTCGGGCGAGAGCACGACCGGCGCGCGGCCGCGATCGAGCTCCTTGACGTAGATCCGCGCGTAATCACGACCCTGGATCGCGCTCACGACCACACCCGTGCGCGCCGAATCGAGCAGCGCGACCGACGCAGACTGCTGCCCGCCCAAGCCCGCGAACGCGTCGTACCGCACGATCGACGTGTTCGAGACGCAGCCATCGACGCGGCGGTCAACGCGCGCGAGCGCCGCCGCCACCTCGTCGACCGCACGGTGAACGTCGTCGATGCGCGCCTGAAGCGAGACGGCGAAGTCGACGAGATCGCCCTTGCCTCCGCCCAGCAGGACCTGCTGCGCCGCGGCCAGACGCCTCAGCCGCACCGCCAGCAGCACCGTCACGACGAGCGCGATCACCGCGAGACCAGCCGCGGCGGCCGCTACGACGGCGGCAAGCGTCGAGGTCTCCACGGACTAGGCGACCGAGAAGAAGACCGGGTACTCGAAGACGTTGTTCTCGAGCGTCCGTTCGTTCAGGACGGGCTTGACCTCCGCGGTGACGGTCGTCCGCGGGCCGATGTCCACCGCGCCGATGTTCGTGAACGTCACGGTCTGCGTCTGGCCCGGGTTGATCAGCTCGATCACCGCGCTCTTCACGATATTCGCCGGCGTCTTCCGGATCGTCAGCGTGACCCGCACATCGCCCTCGGCGACGCTCCCCGAATTCTCGACGGCCACGCGGAACGCGAGCCGGGTGGATGCGCGTATGACCCTCGGCTCGTCGGTCGAGAGCTGGATGTTCTGTGGCAGCGCGGTGACCGAGACGATGCCGTTGCCGCGAATCGCGTTCTTCGGGATCCCGACCGTCGCCCCACGGATCCGCCTGTAGATCGACGTCATCTGGGCCAGCGCGACGACGTTCGGATCTTCCAGGAAGTTCGAGTCGGGGACGACGACACCCGTGACGTCGCGGCGCTCGAGCTCACGCGCCGCGGGCTCCCTGAAGAGGTCGTCCCAGACGATGTCGCTGGCCAGCAGGCGGCGAACCTGGTCGGCGAGCAGCTCGCCCGCCTCGCGCGGCTGCACGTCCGTCGTGCGAGGGAATGCGTTCGCCATGCCGTCGAGCCCGCTCGCGCGGAGCTGGAGCGCCTCGATCAGCTGCTCGTGCTGCTCGCGGAGCGCTCCCGGCGGGTCGATGCCGCTCGCCTGCTCGATGTCCTGCCGTTGTCGTGTCGCGAGGCCGCGCAGCCGGCTTTCCACGTCTGCCTGCTTCACGGCCGCCTCGTTGAGCAGCTCGGTGAAGTCGCGCCCGACCTGCTGGGAGTCGGTCGCAACGGCGGAGACGTCTGTCATGTAGTCCTCGTACGCCTCTGCCTTGCCGTCGCCGCGGCAGCGGTCGACGAGGAACACGAGTAGTACGACGAGCGCGATGGCGATCGCGATGACGACGACGAGCCGGACGAGCGGCGCGATCCCTCCGCCGGCCGGGCGGCGTGGCGGTCCGTCGCGCGGCGCGCGTCGCAGCGGCGAGCGCCTCGGCGGCTCCTCGGGTTCCTGGTCCGGCTCCTCGAAGAAGTCGAAGTCGATCTCGGTATCGCGCTCGCTCATGCGCTCGGGGGGCGAGCGCACTGTAGCGCTCTCGTCGGATCGGAAGGACTTCGCGGGCCGGCGCATAACAGCGGGAGCGCCCGTGTCGCACGCTGCCGCCGTGTTGCCCAAGAACGAGCTCGTGCTCGACCGCTACCGGCCCGTCCAACCGCTGGGGAGCGGCGGCTCCGGGTCGGTCTGGCTGGCGCGGGATGAGCTCGGCGGCGGCCAGGTCGCGCTCAAGATCGTCGCGCGCGAGGGCCGAGCCGCCTGCCGGGCGGAGCGCGAGGCCGCCGCGGCGTCGCAGCTCGGCCACGAGCGCTGCCTGCGCGCGCTGGACTTCGGCGGGGACGGCGAGCACGTCTACATCGCGTACGAGTACGTGCCGGGGCAGACTCTTCGGCACGCGCTGCGCGGGGGCGAGCTCGACGACGCCGGCACCGTGGAGGCAGCCGCGCAAATCCTCGAAGGACTCGCGCACGCGCACGCGCACGGAATCGTGCACCGCGACGTCAAGCCGTCCAACGTGCTGCTCGCCGACGACGAGCTCGTCTCCGTACGGCTCCTCGACTTCGGGCTCGCGGTGTTCGACGACGCCGACACGCTGACCGCCGCGGGCGACGTGCCCGGGACGCTCGCGTACATCTCACCGGAGCGCCTGAAGGGGCAGCCGGCGGACCCGGCCGCCGACGTGTGGGCGGTCGGCGTCATCCTCTGGGAGGCGCTGGCCGGCTGTCATCCGTTCTGGACGTCGTCGATGTTGGATACGGCCCGCCGAATCCAGGACGGCGCCCCGTCGCTTGCCGAGGCGCGGCCCGACCTTCCTGCGGCGCTCGTGGCGCTCGTCGACCGCGCGCTCTCGCGCGACCCGGGCCGACGGCCGCCCGCGACGCGGATGGCAAGCGCGCTGCGCAGCGCGTGGCGGAGCCGCGAGCGCCGCCGCCAGCCGCGCGGACGCGGAATGAAGGCGCCCGCACCCGGGCGTGTCGTTGCCGCCGGGCTCGCAGCGCTGTTCACCGGCTGGACGGCCGGGACGCTGCCGTTCTATCCCGAAGGCTCGTCCTGGCTCCTCGCGCTCGCGGCCGGCCTGCTCGCGCTCGCGCGCGAGCGCGCCGGGCTTGCCCTCGCGCTCGCAGTCCCGGTCTTCCCGCTCGGCAACATCGCTCTCGGGCTCGGGCTCGCGTACGCCGCCCTCGCCGCCGCGTGGGTCGTTGCGTACTGGCGCGACCCGCGCGCGGCGCTGCTCTTCGTGCTCGGGCCGCTGCTCGCGCCGTTCGCCGCGCTGGGTCTCCTGCCCCTGGCACTGCGAGCGGTCGCGAGCCCGCTGCGCCGCGCCGCGTGTGCGGGCGCCGCCGTGCTCGCCGCCGTGGCAGTCACCGGCGCACACGGTCGGTCGCTGCCGCTCACCGCCGAGGTGGCGCCCGCGAGCCTGGCGCTCGGCCGCACCGACAGCGCCGCGCAGGCGGCCGGCAGCGTCGCCCACGTCCTCGCCGCCCACCCGGCGCTGCTGCTCCTCACCGGCGTGCTCGCCGCCGCGGCTGCGACGCTGCCTCTCGCCGTGCGGCGCGGTCGTTGGGGGATTGGCGTGTGGGGCGCCGCGCTCCTGGGCGCCGCGCTGCTGCCTGAACCCGGCGTCGCGACACTGCCGCTCGTCGCCACGACCTGGCTGACGTGCCTGCTCCTCGGCGGAGCGGCGTACGTCCGCGAGAGCGGCGTGTCGCCGGGGCAGCTCGCCGAGCGTGCGCGCGACCGCGTTGCCGCCCTCGTCCTTCCGGCTGCCCGCGCGAGCGCAGCCCGGGCGCCCGATTAACTAGACTCGTCGCTAGGGCACAACCGCAGGCGGTGAGCGTACTCCGCAACATCGAAGGCAAGATCGAGGCGCTGTTCGAAGGCGTGTTCGGGCGCGCCTTCCGGACGCATGTTCAGCCCGTCGAGCTCGCCCGCAAGCTCGCCAAGGAGATGGACGATCACCGGCTCGTCTCGGTCTCGCGCGTCTACGTGCCGAACGAGTACACGGTCTACCTCGCGCCCGCCGACCGCCAGCAGTTCGCGACGTACGAGGACTCGCTCCGTAGCGAGCTCCAGGAATACCTCGCCGAGCACGCGCGCCGCGAGAATTACGCGCTGCCCACACGACCGCGCGTCCTCATGGAGACGGACGCCGACCTCGACGTGGGCGTCTTCGGGATAGCCACGCGGATGATCCAGATGCAGGGCGACGCCGCGCCGGCCGCGGCTGCCGAGCCGGGCGCGACGATGATCTACCGGCCGGAGCCTGAGCCGGCCCCGCCGGACGCACCGGCGCCGGACGCACCGGCGTCGCTGAACGTGAACGGCACGGCGCACGAGCTCGCCCGGGAGCGGATCGTGATCGGCCGCTCGAAGGACTGCGACATCCGCCTCGACGACCCGAACGTTTCCCGCCGCCACGCCGAGGTCCGACGTGAAGGACAGACGTACTGGGTCGTCGATCTCGACTCGACGAACGGCGTCGCGGTGAACGGCCAGCGCCTCAAGCGCTCGCAGCTCGCAGACGGCGATCGCATCACCGTCGGCTCGACCGAGCTCGTCTTCGGGACCGGCCGATGAACGCGCTCAGGGCGAGGAGGGGCGGAATGCGGGAACCGTGCGTTCCGCGATCGAGAACTGGGCATTCCCCTGTGCTGGTCGAGCGATGAGCACGGTGGACGTCGACGAAGCGCTGCTCGTCCTCAAGATCGCCTTTCTCGTCCTGCTGTACCTGTTCATCTGGCGCATCGTCCGCACGGCGAGTCGCGACCTCCGCCTGCCCCAGGAGAGCTTCGTGCTCACACCGGATGGAGCACGCGAGCGCCGCGAGCGGCAGGTGGCCGGCCGGCTCGTCGTTCTCGAGAGCCCGTCGCTGAACGCGGGTCACGCGGTCGGCGTCGACTCCGCGGCGCTGACCGTCGGACGTGGCGCGCAGAACGACGTGGCCATCGAGCGCGACGACTTCGCCTCGGCGAGCCACGCGCGCTTCCTGCCACGGCGTGACGGCCTCTGGCTCGAGGATCTCGGCTCGACGAACGGGACGTTCGTGAACGGCGCGCGGATCCCGGCACCGCGGCGGCTTGCGCCGGGCGACGTCGTCCGCATCGGCGAGACGGAACTCCGCTACGAGATATGAGCCTGCGCGGGCACGCAGCCGCGACCCACGCCGGGCGCAAGCGCCGCCGCAACGAGGATGCGTACGTGCAGCGCCCGCCGCTGTTCGCGGTCGCCGACGGCATGGGAGGGGCACAGGCCGGAGAGGTTGCCTCACGGCTGGCCGCGGCGGTCGTGGAGGACGACGCTTCCTCCGGCGCGCCCGAGGAGCGCGTCGTCGCGCTCATCGAGGAGGCGAACCGGCGCGTCTTCCAGCGGGCCTACGAGGACGCCGCCGCGTCCGGCATGGGCACCACCATGACGATCGCGCTCGTCGACGAGGACCGCGTGACGATCGGCCACGTAGGCGACTCGCGCGCGTACCGGCTGCGCGACTCGCAGCTCGAGCAACTCACCGAGGACCACTCGCTGGTGGCCGAGCTCGTGCGCAGCGGCAAGCTCGCCCCCGAGGAGGCCGACTCGCACCCGCAGCGCAACGTGATCACGCGGGTGCTCGGCAGCGACCCGGACGTCGACGTCGACGTCTTCACGACCGAAGCCGAGGCAGGCGACGTCTTCCTGCTGTGCTCGGACGGCTTGACCACGATGGTCGGCGAGCAGCGCATCGTCGAGATCTTCGCCGCCCACGCGGGCGACCTGGACAGTGCTGCCCGCGCTCTGGTGAACGACGCCAACCGCGGCGGCGGCGAGGACAACATCACGGTCGTCTGCTTCGAGATGGGCGGAAGCGCCGCGGTGGAGGAGACGCAACCGATCGAGCTCGATCCCCCGACCGCCGAGCAGGTGCTCGACGAAGACGACACGTTGTCCGGCCTCGACGGCACGCCGGCCATCGAGGTCGTCGAGCCGCCCGCGGCAGCCGACCAAGATGCTGTTGCAAGCCGCGCCGGGCCTTCCTGGTTCGCACTCGCCGTGCTCGTGCTCGTCGTCGGCGCGATCGTCGTCGGCGTCCTCTTGCTGCTCGGGGTCCCGTGAGCGCCCGCAACCGCGAGCTCGTCAACCTCGTCGTCGTCGGGGCGCTCATGACGCTCGGCTTCGCGAGCGTCTACATCGCGCTCTCGGAGCAGGTTTCCACCACCTCGCTCAGCGCGGCGGGATTCTTCTTCGCGCTGTACCTGATCGCGCACCTGGTGGCGCGTTCGACCGTGCCCCACGCCGACCCGTACCTCCTCCCGATGACGGCGCTGCTCACGGCGATCGGGCTCACCGAGATCTACCGGCTCGACGCGGACGACGCCTTCCGGCAGGGCATCTGGGTCGTCGTCGGCGTCGCGCTCTTCGCGTCCACGCTGATCGTGCTCCGCCACGATTTCCGCCGCCTCGAGGCCTATCGCTACCTCTTCGGCATCGGCGCAATCGTCTTGCTCGCCCTCCCTGCGCTCCCCGGGATCGGCGCGACCGTGAACGGCGCGACGCTCTGGGTGCGCGCCGGGCCGATTCAGTTCCAGCCGGGCGAATTCGCGAAGCTGATGCTGATCGTCTTCCTGGCCGGCTATCTCCAGGAGAAGCGCGAGGTGCTCGCGCAGGGGCGTCTCAAGGACTTCGGCCCACTGCTGATGATCTGGGGCGGGGCGATGCTCGTGCTCGTCCAGACGAACGACCTCGGCAGCGCGCTCCTCTACTTCGGGATCTTCCTCGCCATGCTGTACGTGGCGACCGGACGGGTGCTCTTCGCGGCGCTCGGTGCCGCGCTGTTCATCGGCGGCGCGGTCGTCGTGCACCAGTTCGTGCCGCGGGTCCAGGAGCGCGTGTCGACGTGGCTCGACCCGTGGGCGGACCCCGAAGACGACGGCTACCAGATCATCCAGTCGCTCTACTCGATCGCCAACGGCGCGTTCGGCGGCACGGGGCTCGGTCGCGGCACCTTCTACAACACGCCCGGCGGCGGCAACGAGGGCGAGCCGCTGATCCCGTTCGCCAAGACGGACTTCATCTACTCGGCGCTTGCGCAGGAGCTCGGGCTGATCGGGGTGTCGGCGCTGCTGCTCGTCTACATGCTGTTCGTGCTGCGCGGGATGCGCATCGCGCTGCTCGCCGGCGACGGCTTCTCGAAGTTGCTCGCGGCCGGACTGACGTTCGGCTTCGCGCTCCAGACGTTCATCATCGTCGGCGGGATCGTCCGGCTGATCCCGCTGACCGGAATCACGCTGCCATTCGTCTCGTACGGCGGCTCGAGCCTGCTTGCCAACTTCGTCCTCGTCGCCGGGCTCATGCTCGTGTCCAACCGCGCCAACGCGAGGGCCGCATGAACAGGCAGATCACGCGCCTCGCCGTCGTTGCCATCGTGCTGCTGACGGCGCTGATCGTCGCGACCACCTACTGGCAGGCCTGGGCGGCTCCGAGCCTCGCCGAGCGCCAGGACAACGCGCTCCAGCGCGTTGCCGAGTTCAGGATCAAGCGCGGGCGGATTCTCGCGGCCGACGGCCGGACCGTGCTCGCCAGCAACGTCAAGCGCCGCTCCAACGGGCAGACCGTCTACCTGCGCCGCTACCCGACGCGCGGCCTGTTCGCGCACGTGGTCGGCTATTCGACGCAGGTGCGCTCGCGTGCCGGGCTCGAACAGGCGCTGAACGACTTCCTGACGGGCGCCAACACGAATCTCGACACCGTCCTCGACACGACGTTCGACAAGCTGCGCGGCGCCACGATCGAGGGCAACGACGTCGTGCTGACGCTCCGCCCGCGCGCACAGCGGGTGGCGTACGAGGCGATGGTGGGCCAGTGCGGCTCGGTCGTGGCACTCGAGCCGGCGACCGGACGCGTCCTCGTCATGGCGTCCGTGCCCACCTACGACCCGAACCTCGTGGAGCGAAACTACGGCGCGATCGCTCGGCGCGGGACGCCGTGCCGGGCGGGTGCGCCGCTGGTCAACCGTGCGACGCAGGGCCTCTACGCGCCGGGCTCGACGTTCAAAGTCGTGACCGCCGCGGCGGCGCTCGACAGCGGCCGCTTCGAGCTCGACTCGACGTTCAACGACCCGGGCTACTGCATCGAGTACGGCGACCGCGTCAACAACTACGACACGACCAGGCCGTTCGGCACGGTCAACTTCCTGCAAGCGATGCAGTACTCGATCAACTCGGTCTTCTGCAACGTCGGCATCCGCATGACCGCGCTGCCGATCATCGAGTACATGGAACGCTTCGGCTTCTACGGGCTGCCGCCGCTCGATACGCCGGACGGGGAGCGCAAGGCTAGCGGCCTCTACGAGGGCGGCAAGCTCTTCAGGCCGAAGGACCCGAACCAGGTAGACCCCGGCCGCCTCGCATTCGGCCAGGAGCGGCTCGGCGTGACGCCGCTCCAGATGGCGATGGTCGCCGCCGCCATTGCCAACAGCGGCGCCGTGATGCGCCCGCAGCTCGTGCAGCGCGTGCAGGCTCCGGACGGCAAGAGGATCACGCGGCTCAGGCCCGACGAGCTGAACCGCGCCGTGAGCCGCAAGACGGCCGAGGACGTGACGCGGATGATGGAGGCCGTCGTGCAGAACGGCACCGGGACGGCGGCGCAGCTGCCGGGTGTATCGGTTGCGGGCAAGACGGGCACCGCCGAGACGGGCGTCGCCGGACGCAATAACGCCTGGTTCCTCGCGTTCGCGCCCAGTGACAAGCCACGGATCGCGATCGCGGTCGTCGTCGAGAATACGAACGGCACCGGCGGCCAGGTCGCTGCCCCGATCGCCAAGCGCGTCTTGCAGGCACTCATGCCGGCCGCGTCGAATTCCGTACCCTCGGGCTAGGCCCTGGCCATGGCGACTTCGGACACGCTCATCGACACCCTCTTCGACGGCCGCTACCGCGTGCTACGCCGGCTGGGCCGCGGCGGCATGGCGGACGTCTACCTCGCAGAGGACGAGACGCTCGGCCGGCGCGTCGCGATCAAGATCCTGAACGATCGCCACGCCGCCGACGAGCAGTTCGTCGAGCGCTTCCGGCGCGAGGCGCAGTCGGCGGCCGGGCTCTCGCACCCGAACATCGTCTCCATCTACGACCGCGGCGAGGCCGAAGGCACCTACTACATCGCGATGGAGTACCTCGACGGCTCCACGCTCAAGGACCTGGTCATCCAGCGCGGCCCGCTGCCGATCGACGCGGCGGTCGGACACGCGCGCGACGTCCTCGCAGCGCTGCGCTTCGCGCACCGGAAGGGCGTGGTGCATCGTGACATCAAGCCGCACAACGTGATGGTCGACGGCGACGGGCGGGTCAAGGTGACCGATTTCGGGATCGCCCGGGCCGGAGCGAGCCAGATGACGGAGGCCGGCTCGATCATCGGCACCGCGCAGTACCTGTCGCCCGAGCAGGCGCGCGGCGGCCTCGTCGACCACCGCTCCGACATTTACTC
>JACVRM010000067.1 GCA_014534415.1 Thermoleophilia bacterium
AGCGCCTGCGAGTAGGGTGCGCCCGGTGAGTGAGTACCACCTCGGCCGGCTGCTCGACCACGTCCACGTGCGGGTTCGCGATTTGGAGGCGAGCAAGCGGTTCTACCGCGTTGCGCTCCGGTCGCTCGGGCGCGAGCTGAGCTGGGAGAGCGACTGGGCCTTCTCGGCCGACGAGCTCTTCGTCTCGGCCGACGGCGAGCCGACCGAGCGGCTGCACCTTGCGTTCCAGGCGCCCGACCGGGAGACCGTCGACCGCTTCCACGAGACGCTGCTGGCCGCCGGTGCGAGCGACAACGGGCCGCCCGGCGAGCGCGACTACCACCCCGGGTACTACGCCGCCTACGTGCTCGATCCGGACGGCAACAACGTGGAGGCGGTCTTCCACGGGCCGGTCGATCGCTCAGCGGAATCCGTCGTGTTGGTTCCGAAAGGGGAGGGGTCATGAGCCAGGGAGGAGAGTCGTTCTGGCTCGGCACGACGTCCGAGACGAGCTACCCGCAGCTCGCGGGCGAGGTGCCGGTGGACGTGGCGGTCGTCGGTGGCGGAATGATGGGCATCACCGCTGCCACGCTGCTCAAGCGCGCGGGCAAGACGGTCGCCCTGCTCGAGTCCAAGCGAATCGTCCACGGAGCGACCGGCTACACCACGGCGAAGGTGACCGCCGGCCACGGCGTGATCTACGGCGAGCTGACCGAGAAGTTCGGCGAGACGGGAGCACGCGCGTACGCGGACGCGCAACAGGCAGCGATCGAGCAGATCGCCGCGCTCGCGGCCGAGGACGCGCACTTCGAGCGACGGCCGAACTTCGTGTTCGCCGATACGGCCGAGGATGCCGACCAGCTGCGACAGGAAGCCGACGCCGAGCAGCGCCTCGGCCTCCCGGCGAGCTTTACGCGCGAGACGCCGCTGCCGTTCGAGGTGGCCGGCGCACTGCGGCTCGAGAACCAGGCGCAGTTCCACCCGCGCAAGTACCTGCTCCCGCTCGCCGCTGCGCTTCCCGGCGACGGCAGCTACGTGTTCGAGCAGACGCGCGTGCAGAACGCCCGCGACGGCGCACCGTGCACCGTCACGGCCGAGACGGGCATGGTGCGCGCGCGGGACGTCGTGATCGCGACACATCTGCCGATCCTCGACCGGGGGCTCTTCTTCGCCAAGGCGCACCCGCATCGTTCCTACGCGATCGCTGCTCGGATCGATGCCGCCGACGCGCCCGAGGGGATGTTCATCAACGCCGGGCAGCCGACTCGCTCGATCCGGACGATGCGCGACGGCGACAGCGTTTACCTCAACGTCGGCGGTGAGGGCCACAAGCCCGGTCGCGTCGACGACGAGCCGCGCCGCTACGACGCGCTCGAGGAATACCTCCGGCGGCACTGGCCGGGTGCCGGCGAGGTCGAGTACCGCTGGTCGACCATGGACTACCTGCCGCTCGACCGGATGCCCTACATCGGCCGGTTGCGCCGCCGCTCGAAGCACGTCTTCACGGGTACGGGATTCCAGAAGTGGGGCATGACCAACGGGACGGTCGCGGCGATCATCGTCGCCGACCGCATCCTCGGCCGGGAGAACGCCTGGGCGAGCGTCTTCGAGTCGAAGCGCTGGCACACGCGCGCGTCCACGCCGAAGTTCGTCAAGGAGAACGCCTCGGTCGGCGCCCGCTACCTCGCCGACCGGCTGAGGCTCGCGCGCGGCCCGTCGGCCGACGAGCTGCGGCCCGGGGAAGGCGCGCTGGTGCGTGTGCGCGGTCGCAAGACCGCGGTGTACCGCGACGAGTCGGGCGAGCTGCACGCGACCTCGCCGGTCTGCCGGCACCTCTACTGCATCGTCGACTGGAACGCGGCAGAGCGCAGCTGGGACTGCCCCTGCCACGGGTCGCGCTACAGCGGCGAAGGCAAAGTCATCCAGGGTCCGACCACGCGCGACCTGAAGCCGCGAAAGCTGCCGACCGGGTAGGTGGAGGGGCGCCGGCCCTGCCGGCGCTGATCAGCGCTCGACGACGATTTCGTCGCGACGGCCGCCGAAACCGCCCCAGCTCGACCAGAAGACGAGCGAGAGCAGCAGGCCGAGGGCGCCGACGGCGAGCAGAATCCAGCCGACGACGAGCAGGTCGACGCCTCCGACGCTGACGTCCACGGCCCAGATCAGGATCGCTCCGGCAGCAGCGAGCAGCAGACTCACGGTAATGCCCATGAGATCACCTCCTTCGCCCACTGGTGTTCCCGCGCGGACCACCCACAAACCGCCCCAAAGGGTGATTTGCAGGATCTTTACGAAGCGCCGCTAGTCGCCCGAGTCGCCCGCGCGCGCGCGCGCGGCGTCGCCGAGGTCTTCCGCGGCGTCCTCGATTGTGTCCGCGACCTCCTCGATCGCGTCCGCGGCGAGCGCCAGCGCCTGAAAGACGCGGTGGCGTGCGAAGAACGCGAGCGCGGCGAGCGCCGCAACGGCTGCGATCGCGGGCACCGCCTGTCGCCAGGTAGGTGCGGGCGGCGCAGTCTCGCGGAACGCCGCCTTCACCCGCGCGGCGCGGCTGGGCGTCGGCCGGAATCGGCTCGTCACTGCACTGATCTGAACGGTCATGCGTCCTCGATCCCCGGGCCGTCGCCGCTTCAAACGAACGTAGACTTCAGGCCGTGCCGATCGACCTGCTGACCGCGGAGCAAAGCGAGATGCGCGAGCTCATTCGCGACCTCGCACGCGAGCGGATCGCGCCGCGCGCGGCCGAGATCGACAAGTCCGCCGAGTTCCCGTGGGACGTCGTGGAGCTCTTCCGCGACCATGAGATCTTCGGCGTGCTCTTCGACGAGGAGTACGGCGGCCTCGGCGCGAGCGCGCTCATGACGCTCGTCGCGATCGAGGAGGTGTCGAAGGTCTGCGCGACCAGCGGGCTCGTGATCGCCGTCCAGGAGCTCGGCTCGCTGGGCATCAAGCTGGCCGGCACCGAGGACCAAAAGCAGCGGTGGCTCCCGCAACTGGCGAGCGGCGAATGGCTCGCCGCGTACGCGCTGACCGAGCCGGGGTCGGGCTCCGACTCGGCCGCGATGCGCTCCGAGGCGCGCCGCGACGGCGACGAGTACGTCATCAACGGCTCGAAGCGCTTCATCACGAACGCGGGCGTCGCGCAGCTCTACGTCGTCTTCGCGAAGACGGAGCCGGCCGCCGGGCACGCGGGGATCTCCGCGTTCGTCGTCGAGGCCGACGCGCCGGGCTTCTCCGTCGGCCGCATCGAGCCGAAGATGGGCATCAAGGGCTCGACGACCGGCGAGGTCTTCTTCGACGAATGCCGGGTGCCCGCCGACAACCTGCTCGGCGAGGAGGGCGAGGGCTTCAAGATCGCGATGCGGATCCTCGACCGCTCGCGGCCGGGCATCGCGGCGCAGGGCCTCGGCCTCGCGCAGGGCGCCACGGACTACGCGCTCGAGTATGCGCGGAGTCGCGAGACGATGGGCAAGCCGATCGCCCAGCACCAGCTCGTCGCCGCGATGCTCGCCGACATGGAGACGAAGTGCGAGGCCGCGCGCGGACTGCTGTACAAGGTCGGCGTGATGATCGACGAGGACCATGCCGATCTGACCAAGTACTCGGCGATGGCGAAGCTGTACTGCACCGACGTGGCGATGGAGGTGACGACCGACGCCGTCCAGGTGCTCGGCGGCTACGGCTACATGCGGGAGTATCCGGTCGAGCGCATGATGCGCGACGCGAAGATCACGCAGATCTACGAGGGCACGAACCAGATTCAGCGGCTCGTGATCGCCCGCGAGATGCTGCGGGAGAATCGCGCATTCCTGCTCGCGGGCGTTGGCTGAGCCGGCAGGGACGGCGCCGCGGGACGCGTTCGGCCGCGACGCGCTTTCGCACGTTCGTCACAGATTCGTCACCCACCCGTGCGACATTCCGCGGTAGCGTCAAAACCGGGGGCACGGGGCCGAAGGCCCCCGGGGCGAAGACCAGGTACGCGACCGCGGCTCGTCCGGATGGGACATGGCTGACGCGGTCGTCATCGGCTCCGGCCCGAACGGGCTCGCGGCCGCGATCACGCTCATGCGCGCTGGACTCGACGTCGAGCTGCACGAGGCGGCCGCCACGGTCGGCGGCGGCGTTCGCTCGGCGCAGCTCACGCTCCCCGGCTTCGTGCACGACGTCTGCTCGTCCATCTACCCGCTGGCCGTGGGGTCGCCGTTCCTCCGCGAGCTCGGCCTGCCTGTGGAGTGGGTCAACGCCGCCGCCGCCGTCGCGCACCCGTTCGACGACGGCACGGCGGTCACGCTCGAGCGCGACGTGGCAGCGACTGCTGCGCAGCTCGGCCGCGACGGCGACTCGTACCGGCGCCTCGTCGAGCCGCTCGTCGGCGCCTGGGACGCGATTACGCCGGTCCTGCTCGCCCCGCTGCTCGCCCCGCCGGCGCGTGCCCTTACCGGGCTGGTCGGCGCGCTCGGCCCGCGCGGGGCCACGCGCGCTGTCCGCGCGGCCCTGGCCAGCGCGCGCGGGCTCGTCGACGCCAGGTTCGCCGGCGAGCCGGCGCGCGGATTGTTCGGCGGGAACGCAGCCCACTCGATGCTGCCGCTCGAGTGGCGGCCGAGCGCCGCCTTCGGCCTCTCGCTGATCGTGCTCGGTCACGCAGAGGGCTGGCCGATCATCCGCGGTGGTGCGCAGCGCCTGGCCGACGCCTTGGCGGAACGGCTTCGTTCGCTTGGCGGCACGATCCACACGTCCTCGCGGATCGACGCGCTGCCAGAGGCGCGGCTCGTCTTGGCGGACGTCTCGCCGCCCGAGCTCCTGCGCATCGCCCGCGGGCGCGTTCCGGACCGCTACGCACGGGAGCTGCGCCGCTTCCGCTTCGGCCCCGGAGCGTTCAAGCTCGACTGGGCGCTCGACGGGCCGATCCCGTGGCGCTCAGACGACTGCCGTCGCGCGCTGACCGTGCACCTCGGCGGCACGTTCGAGGAGATCGCGGCGTCGGAAGCCGCACCGTGGCAGGGCCGACACGCCGAGCGGCCATTCGTCCTGCTCGCCCAGCAGTCGCTGCTCGACGAGACGCGCGCGCCGCCCGGGAAGCACACCGCCTGGGCCTATTGCCACGTGCCGAACGGATCCGCGGGCAACATGACCGACGCGATCGAGGCGCAGGTCGAGCGCTTCGCGCCCGGCTTCCGCGACCTCGTCCTCGCGCGCAGCAGCATGAGCCCGGCCGACTTCGAACGGCACAACGGCAATCTCGTCGGCGGCGATATCAATGGCGGCGCGATGACCGTCGCGCAGTCGGTCTTCCGTCCGGCGCGGCAGCTGGTCCCGTACCGCACGGGCCGGCGCGGCCTCTATCTGTGCTCCTCCTCGACGCCGCCCGGCGGTGGCGTCCACGGCATGTGCGGCTACGCGGCCGCACGACTGGCTCTCGCCGACCTGAACGGCGCACAATAGGAGCGAGATGACGGAGTCGACCGTTGACGAGCGCCTCGAGCGCGCGCGGGGCGCTGTTGCGCGATGCGCGTGGAGCGAGGCGTACGAGCTGCTCGCAGCGCTCGACCGCGAGACGGCGCTCTCGCCGGACGATCTCGCCGATCTCGCCCGTGCCTCGCACTGGACGGGCCGGATGAACGAGTGCCTGGCGACGTGGGAGCGCGCCTACCTGCTCTACCTGGACGGCGGCGATCGGCGCGGGGCGGGTATCGCGGCGCTCGACCTCGTCCGCTGGTACCGCCACAAGCTGCAGCCAGCCGTCGCAGCCGGGTGGCTGCGCCGCGCCGAGCGGCTACTCGGCAACGATCACGACTCCGCCGAGTACGGCTACCTGCTGTACCGGCGCGCCGCCGACGCGCTGGGCGCCGGTGACGTAGATGCGGCGACCGCGCTTACGGCCGAGGCCCAGGAGCTCGGCGAACGCTTCGGCGACCCCGACCTCCAGATGCTCGCGCAGCACGAGCGAGGCCTCGCGCTCGTAGCGCGGGGCGACGTGGACGAGGGCTTTGCGTTGATCGACGAGGCGGCGGCGGCCGCTGTCGGCGGCGAGCTCGGACCGCTTCCGACCGCGATCGTGTACTGCAACACGATCTCGGCATGTCGCGATGTAGCAGACTACGGGCGCGCAGGCGACTGGACCGACGCGGCGAAGCGCTGGTGCGAGCGGCAGACGATCAACGGATTCCCCGGAATGTGCCGGGTGTACCGCGCCGAGGTCATGCGGCTCCGCGGCGACTGGGTGGCGGCGCGCGAGGATGCGCAGCTCGCGTGCGACGAGCTGCGCGACTGGTCGCCGCGTACCGCGTCCGAGGCGTTCTACGAGCTCGGCGAGATTCGTCTCCGCACGGGGGACCTCGAGGGGGCCGAGCAGGCGTTTCGCCAGGCACACGAGCTGGGTCGCGAGCCGGTGCCCGGCCTCGCGCTGCTGCTGCACGCGCGCGGCGAGACGGCGCGGGCGGCTGCTGTGCTCGAGCGCTCGCTCTCCGAGGAGAGGGACCGGTTTGCGCGCGCACGCCTCCTGCCCGTCAAGGTCGAGCTCGCGCTCGCGCTCGGCCGCGTCGGCGAAGCGGCCGAGGCGGCCGCCGAGCTGCGCGAGATTGCCGAACGGTACGACTCGACGACGCTTGGCGCTGCCGCCGCCACCGCAGAGGGAGCGGTCGCGCTCGCGGCCGGGGATGTCGAAGGCGCGATCCGCACGTTGCGTGCGGCGCTGCAGGCCTGGCGCGCCGCCGATATGCCGTACGAGGCCGGGCGTGCCCGGATCCTGCTCGCGAAGGCGTATCGCGAAGGCGGAGACGCGCGCGGCGCCGAGCTCGAGCTCGACTCGGCGCGGGTGACCTTCGAGCGCCTCGGTGCGGAGCCGGACCTGCGTGCCGTCAGCGCGCTGCGCTCCGCGGACGCGGGGCAGGCGACCAGGCGGACGTTCCTCTTCACGGACATGGGCGACTCGACGACGATCGCCGGGGCGCTCGGTGACGAAGCGTGGACCGCAGTCGTCGCCTGGCACGACCGCACGCTGCGAGAGCTTTTCGCTGCGCACGGCGGGGAGGAGGTGGACCACACGGGGGACGGGTTCTTCGTCGCCTTCGACACGCCCCGCGAGGCGCTCGCCTGCGCCGTGGCGATCCAGCAACGCCTCGCGACGCACCGGCAGGCAAGCGGCTTTGCGCCGCCGGTGCGCATCGGCGTCCACGAGGCGGACGCAAGAAGGGTCGACGGCAACTACCGTGGCCGCGGCGTCCATGAGGCCGCTCGCATCGCCGCCCTGGCGAAGACGGGCGAGATCTACGCCAGCGCCGCGACGGCGAGCGCCGCGGACGTGCGACACGGCGCGCCGTCCACAGTGGAGTTGAAAGGCGTCGCCGAGCCCGTACAGATCGTCACGGTCGACTGGCGGTAGGCCGCGGCCGCGCTCCAGCTGGTTCGGGCGAGCAAGCGCAGAAGGTACGACGCACGTCTGATAGGCGCGCGACCGGCGTTGTGCGCCGGGCGCTCGAGGCTCAGGCGCGGCTCGAGCGCAGTCGCGCCTTGTGCTCGCGCTTCGCCTGCTGGTACCGCTCGCGTGCCTCGTCGGAGTCGATGTCCCCCGGGGTTGGGTAAGCGGGGACGAGCGGTTCGGCCGCGCGCACGCCGAGCCTCTTCGCGAGCACCGACGCGAGAGCGCGGATCTTCATCTCACCGAACCCGGGCAACGCGGCAATCCGGCGGCGCAGATCGTCGCTGCTCGACGCTTCGGTCCAGACGTGCTCGGCGCGGCCGCCGTACTCGGACACGATCACACGGCAGAGCTCCTGGACGCGCGCGGCCATCGAGCCGGGAAAGCGGTGGATCGCCGGGCGCTCGCGAAACGCACGGTCGAGCTCCGCGAGCTCCAGCCCCGCGATCCGCCCGGCGTCGAGGTCACCGAGCCGCCGCTCGAGCTCGCGGGGGCCGGCGAATGCCTTCGGCATCGGTACTTGCTGGTCGAGCACGAAGCCGATCAGCAGGGCGAGCGGGTCGCGCGCCAGGAGCTCGTCCGCCTCGCGGTCGCCCGAGAAGTGCAGGCGCTCAGGAGCCGCCGTCGGCGCTGACGCGATCGTCCTTCGGGGGCTCATTCGTCGGATGGCGGCGGGATCGACACGAGCACGTTCCACGCATTCTCCCAGCGGCCTTCACGCCGGACCAGGACGTCGAGCCGGCGGCGTGCCTCTTGCAGGTCACCGGCGCGCCAGGCCGCCGCGACACTGGACCATTCGAGGTGGTCCTCGGCGACACCGGCCGCGCGTGCCGCTTCGACTTCCTCGGCTGAAACATTGCCGGAGACTCGGTTCAGCCGCCGATAGCCCTCGGCGAGCGTCACGAGTCGGCGCAGCTCTGCGACCGGGTCCGGATGGTCGTCGACGCGGATGTCGATGACGCGCGCGTCCCACGGCTTGCCCGATGGCTCGCCTTCGACGACGAGCATCGCGGCCGCCTGGCGCCCGCGGAAGTCGCCGCCCGCCGCTTCGGCGGCGTCGAGCGCCGCGAGCAGCCGTTGCGGAAGCGAACCGGGCGCAGTTTGGAACGCTTCGGCCATCGCCGGCCAGACGTCTGCGCTCCGCATCATGTTCGCCTGCACCGTGAAGCCGTCGCCGGGCAGGTGGCCCGCTTCCGGGATGCAATGCTCGCCGGTGTGCGCGGCCGCGCGCCCCTCGGCATCGACCATGCCGACCTGGCGCACCTGGTGGTGGGCGTCCGCGGCGACGAGGCCGGCGAGCGCCTCCTCGGGCGTCCGCCCAATGCGCAGCAGCTCGAGTCCGAGCGGCCCGTAGCTGCGCTCGGTGAAGGACTGCGTCGCGACGGCGCCCAGGCCCGGTTCGGCCCATGGCACGGCCGCGCCGACCGCGAACGAGCGGGTCTGCACCGCCACTCCCAGCTCGCCCGTATCCGGGTCACGAGCGACGATCGAGTAGGTCACCTCGCCAAGTGTGCCGACGCCGCCGTCAGCGGAGCGCCTCGGCGACCGCGTCGACGTTCGCGCGCCAGACGTCCTCGGGCAGCGGCGGCAGGATGTCGTCCCAGATCGCGGCGAAGCTGCCGATCAGCTGCGGTATGCGCGCCGGGCGCGCCATGAACCACCAGTGCAGGTGCTCCGAGCCGTCGCCCCAGCGGCAGACATGGACGCGGCCGATCTCGCCGATCGAGCGCACCGCCCGCTCGACGCGACCGAGCAGGACGCCCAGCTCGGCCGCGAGCTCGACCGGCAGGTCGCCGGGCTCCCCGTAGTGCTCGCGCGGCTCCAGGAGGGCAACCAACGGCAGCCCGGTCGGGCCGATCACGTAGAGGCGCCAGCGCTCGTTCGTCCAGAGGTATTCCTCATCGGGCGCCGTGCAGCGTCGGCAGTCGACGCCGCCCTCTCCGTGGCGCGGCCCCTCGCGCATTACCGGCTCCCGCAGCGGCCGCGGCCGCATGTCCCCGTCGAACGGAAACGTCTCCCACTCGTGGACGGGCGGCATGCGGAGGTCGCCGGCAGCGCGCCGCCAGAGCTGCTCGGGCGTCTCGGGCACGGCGCGACGATAACGTGCGGGCATGGAGTGGCCGGCGCGGTTCTACGAGCTCCGGCGGGGTGAGGGCTGTCCGATGTGCGAACAGGGCCGGCCGGACGAGACGCCCTACGGCGCACGGATCTTCGCCGGCGATTTGGCGGACGCGTACCTGCAGCGCGCCGACATCCAGCGCGGCTACAGCGTCGTCGTCTGGCGCGGCCGCCACGTCGCGGAGCCGACGGAACTCGAGCCCGAGGAGGCCGCCGCGTACTGGCTGGAAGTCCTCCGTGTCGGGCGTGCCCTCGAGCGCCACCTCGAGCCGGTCAAGCTCAACTACGACGTGCTCGGTAACTCGCTCCCGCACCTGCACACGCACATCATCCCGCGGTACGCCGACGATCCGAAGCCCGGCTGGCCGTTCCCGTTCCCCGAGGACGATCCGCCCCCGATCGACGACGTTGCCTTCCGCGCGGACGTCGACGCGCTGCGTGCGCTGCTTGCCTGACGGCGCCGGCCCGCTCGTCCGGAGTCGCCGGTGGATGAACCGTTGCACTCCCGGCACGGTCGCACGGCGTCCGAGCGCCGCACCGCGCTTCAAATCGGGGACTGTCCCCGCCCTGTGACGGAAGCGCAACGAAGTTTCCACGGGAGCGACGCCCGCCGGGAGTCGCGGGCTCGTGGAACATCGCCGAGGTCTCACCCGGGCCAGACTGTGGCGGTAACCAGGCGACTCGTTAGTCCGCGACGGCGATGCGGGCCAGACCGGGCAGCCGCAGCAGGCCGTTTGCCCGGTATGCCGCCACTTGCTCGTCGACAGCGGCGCGCAGGCTCTCGCGGTCGGCATCCATGAGTACGGCCACGGCCTTCGACATTGCCCCGCTCAGATCGAGCATCCGCGACCAGTACTCGTCGAAGCTCGCGTACTCGAGGTCGAGCGCGAGATCCTCCACGTCGACCCTCTCGAAGCCGGCTCGGCGGATCAGCTCCTGGATGCGGGCCGGATCGGCCATGGCGAACATGCCCGGGGCGCCGGGCTCAGGAGGCGGCATGACGCCGCGCTGCACGAAGACGCGTCCCGCCTCGCTCGCCCATGGATTGCTGTCCGGGTCGGCCCAGACGGCGAAGGCCAACCGTCCGCCCGGGCGCAAGACGCGGCGCGTCTCACGGAGCGCGGCGGCTGGATCGGCCATCAGCATGTAGCCGAAACGGCAGAGGACGCCGTCGACGCTGTCGGCGGCGAGCTCGATTCGTTCGGCGTCGAG
>JACVRM010000161.1 GCA_014534415.1 Thermoleophilia bacterium
GGCGGCCGGAAGAAAGTGCACCTGGCGACCGAGGACGACCTCGCCCGCGACTATGCCGACTTCGAGCTCGGGGCCGTCCCGCCGTTCGGCGGGCGACCGGACTCCGTGATCGTCGACCGGCGGGTCGCCGAACGGGACTCCGTCGTCGTGGAGGCCGGAAACCACGACCAATCGCTCCGCATCCCGACCGCCGACTTGCTCCGGATCACGGGGGCACAGGTAGCCGACATCTGTGAGGACTGACCGCGTGCCGCGCGGCAGCGCGCGGTAGGCGCGACCGTACGGGCGCCGCGACGGCGAATGGGCGGCGCCCGCCCGGCGGCAGCGGCCGCTGGTCGGGCTCTTGCTCCTGTGCGCGGGCCCGGGCGGGCGCGGCCGCCTCGGACGGCCAGGCGGCGCTCCACGCCCGCATGATTGGCACAGTGGCGTTCCCCAAGATCGAGCTGCACGTCCACCTCGAGGGCGCAATCCGGCCGCGGACGCTGCTCGAGATTGCGCGGCGGAACGGGTTCGAGCTGCCCGCGCAGGACGAAGCCGGTCTCGCGGAGCTCTACCGCTTCCGGGACTTCGACCACTTCATCGAGGTCTGGATCCTTACGACGAACGTGCTACGGACCGCAGACGACTTCCGCCGCATCACCGTCGACTACGCCGCGGAGGCCGCCGGGCACGGTGCCGTCTACGTCGAAGCGATCTTCTCGCCGATCGAGCGCACCTGGCGCGGGGTCGGTTGGGACGACATCTTTACCGGCTACTGCGAAGGCGCCGAGGAGGCGCGCGAGGTCCACGGGATCGAGATGCGGCTGACCCCCGACATCACACGGGGCGCGCCGGTGGAGGAGGCCGAGGTCGCGCTCGACTACGCCCTGAAGTACCGCGACCGGGGCGTCGTGGGGATCGGCCTGGGAGGCGAGGAGACGCTCTACGCGCCCGAGCTCTTCACGCGTGTCTTCGCACGGGCGCGTGCCGAGGGGCTCGCGTCCGTGCCGCATGCCGGCGAGGTGGTCGGCCCGGCCTCGATCCGCGGCGCGCTCGACGCACTCGGGGCGCAGCGCATCCGACACGGCATCCGCGCCGTCGACGATCCCGCACTCGTCCGCGAGCTGGCCGAGCGCGGCACGGTGCTCGACGTCTGCCCGCTGTCGAACGTGCGCACCGGGGCCGTGCGCTCGCTCGACGAGCACCCGCTTCCCCGGCTCGTCGCGGCGGGCGTCCGCTGCACCGTCTCCACCGACGACCCGGCGATGTTCGACACTGATCTGACGCGCGAGTACGAGGCGGCGCGCTCGCTCGGCGTCGAGCCGCAGGCGCTCTACGAGGCGGGCGCCGAGGGCGCGCTGTGCGACGTGGACACGCGCCGCCGCCTACGCGAAATCGGCGCGTCGTTCGCCTGGTCCCGCGCTGCCGCGTCCGACTGAGAAGCGGCGCCGGGAAGCGCACCGGCACCCGATGGCGCGGCTAGCCGAACAACCTGATGCGCACGAGCTTGATCGCGCGCGCCACCGCCAGCTTCAGATTCGGCCCGCGCCCGACGCGATTCGTCGCAGCGGTGCGCGCGCCTTTGCGCGAAACCACAACGTCCCCCATGCTGCTTCCCCCTCCGAAACACCCCTGCACACGTCCGTACGCGCGGACCTCAACGGCCGAGCCGACTGTCCTGCACTACACCTTCGTCCGGATCGCTCGGATCCGCAGACGGACCTCCCTCACCTCTCGTCTTAGTCGCGTCGCCCGCCGACGTCAACCCCGCGGACGGGCGTCAGACCTGCCACTCGCCGCCGTAGAGCACCGGCACTCGCCCGCAGTCGCGCGTGAGGCCGGTGACGGCCACGTCGTCCGAGCCGATCATGAAGTCGATGTGGATGTGGCTCTCGTTGACGCGACGCTTGTCGCTATCGGCGACGGCGAACGTGTACGCCTGCCCAAGCGCAATGTGACTCGCGGCGTTCTCGTCGAGGAGCGTGTCGTAGAAGATCGTGCCGAGCGGACCGACTCGTCCACGGCGATCGACGAGCGCGACCTCGCCGAGGCGTGACGCGCCCTCGTCGCCCGCGGCTGCGGTGCGCAGCACGCCGGCTCCCGACTCGGCCTCGATCGAGACGGCGCGGCCGGCCTCGAAGCGCACCTCGATTCCTCGGATGATCGAGCCCACGTACTCGAGGGGCAGCGTCGCGCGCACGAAGCCGTCGACACGCTCGGGATCCGGCGTCGTAAACACCTCTTCCGACGGAACGTTGACAAGGTGTCGCAGGCCATCGGCCCGCGTGAATTCGGCCGCTTGCCACGACGAGCTCGGCAGCAGACCGATCGTCAGGTCGGTGCCCGGCCCCTCGAAGTGCAGCGCATCGAAACGACGCGCGGTCAGGCGCTCGGCCGTGGCTACGAGCTCCCTCATGCGCGTCCGCCAAGCCGTCGCTGGGTCGGGCTCGTCGAGCCGGCAGACGTGGACGATCTCGTCCCAGAGCCGGGCATACGCCGCTTCGGGCTCGAGCTCGGGATGGACGAGCTCGGCCCACGGGCCCGTCGGAGCCGGGGCGGCCGTCCAGTTCGTGGAGCGCTCGTTGACGACCGTCACGAGCTCCTTGAGTATCGGTAGGCGGTCGCGTCCCGCGCGGGCGGGGTCGAGGCCGTCCAGCGCGTGCGGCGCGGCCAGGCCCGCGAGCGCGATGCGCGCGGCCTGCTCGCGCCCGAGGGCGAGCAGCCGTTCGCCGTACCACGGCGGCACGTACTCCAGCGTGTTCTCAGCGGCGTGCGCCAGCCGCGCGCGCTTCACGTAGTAGTCGAAGTACCAGACGTCGACGAAGCGGGCGCCGCGCCGGTACGCGCTCTCGGCGACCGCGCGGGTGACCGCCTCCTTGCCGGGCTCCGAGAGGACGCTCACGACCTGACCCGGCTGGACGTTCGCCGCGAACCCGACGATCAGCTCCGCCAGCTCGTCGATCGACGGGCGAAACTCCTGCACGACGGGCGACACTAGCGGCAGGACCGTCGGCCGGCGCAACGAAGCACGGACCGATGCGGACGATGTTCGCGCTTTACCTGCTGGTGATCGCCGCCGGGATCGTCTTCTATTCGATCGTCGGACTGACGCACAACTGATGCGCTTCGTCCGCGACAGCTCGCTCTCGATCTACTTCGGCGCGATCTTCCTCGCCGCGCTCGCCGGCCAGTCCATCGCGGGCTACCGCGAGTTCAACCAGGACGCCGCCCAGCACGGCGACGCGGCGATCTCGTACGGCCGCTACCTCGTTTCCTCCGACTTCGGCGTCAACGTCCTCGAGAACTGGCAGTCCGAGTACCTGCAGTTCTTCCTGTTCGTGCTCGCCACGATCTGGTTGTTCCAGCGCGGCTCGAACGAGTCGAAGCAGCTCCAGGAAATCGGCCTGGAGTCAGATCAGAAGCAGAAGATCGGCGGGTACGCGCCGGACGACGCCCCCGCCTGGGCACGGGTGCGCGACTGGCGCCTGCGCGTGTACTCGAACTCGCTCCTCGCCGTCATGGGA
>JACVRM010000044.1 GCA_014534415.1 Thermoleophilia bacterium
ATCCGGCTCTCATGCGGCGCGCGCTCGCCGCGGCCGACCGGCTGTCGGCTGCACTCGCGGCCGCCGCCGAGGCCGTCCAAGGCTTCGAGGCGCCGCTTCGCGCTCGCGTCGACGCCGGCGGTCAGCGGACGCGCGAGCTCGCCGACGAGCTGCGCCGGCTGGGAGGTGGAGAGGCGGAGCTTCGACGCGCGGCGGCGGACACCGCTGGTGACCTCGCGACGCTCGACGTCGAGCTCGCGCGCCTCCAGACGGAAGCGGACGAAGTGCGCCGCCGGCTCGGCGACCACCCTCCGGAGCGGCCGGCGGACGACGCCGACCGTGGCGCGCTCGACGAGCGGCTCGAGCGGCTCGACCGGCGCCGTGAGGCGCTCGGCCAGGTCAACCCGCTTGCCAAGGAGGAGTACGAGCGCGAGAAGGAGCGGCTCGCCGCGCTCGTCGACCAACGGGAGGATCTCGAGCGCAGCCTCGCCGAGCTCGACCGCCTGCGCGCCGAGCTGACCGAGGCCGTCGATCGCCGCTTCGGCGAGACATTCGCCGCGGTCCGCGTGCACTTTGCCGAGGTGGCCGCGACGCTCTTCCCGGGCGGTGAAGGAGAGTTGCGGCTGACCGAGCCCGCCGAGGAGGACGACGAGGCGGAGCCGGGCGTGGAGATCGACCTGCGCCCCGCGGACAAGCGCATCACCCGGCTTTCGCTGCTCTCCGGCGGTGAGAAGGCGCTCGGCGCGATTTCGTTCCTGTTCGCGCTGTTCCTCGCCAGGCCCTCCCCCTTCTACCTGCTCGACGAGGTCGAAGCCGCGCTGGACGACACGAACATCGGCCGCTTCGTCGAGCTCCTGCGACGCTACGCCGACCGCGCGCAGTTCATCGTCGTCACGCACCAGAAACGGACCATGGAGGCGGCGGACGCCCTGTACGGCGTGACCATGGGTGCGGACGGCGTGTCGGAGATCGTCTCACGGCGTACCCCACGCGAGCCCGCGCTTACCGCCGTCTGACGCGGGCGGCCGCCAGCCCCACGCGGCGCACCGGGGCCGTGCCGCCATGCGTCGAGCGTGAATGTTGCGGCCGATGGCCGTGCGCGTAGGACGCAACGTAGAATCGCCGCCCGTGGCGAGCGACGACCGCCAGCCTCCGGCCGCGGCGCCCGCCGGCTGACGTGCCGCGCAGCTGGGCGGAGCTGCTCGGCGACGAGGACGCCGCGCCGGAGCCTGACGCGCAGCGAGCGGGCTTCGTCTCGCGCCTGCGCGACTCGCTTTCGAAGAGCCGGCGCGCGCTCACCGAGCAGATCGCGCTCGCGGCGTTCGACCCGGCCGACGAGGAGGCGTGGGAGCGCCTGGAGGAGGCGCTCGTCATGGCCGATGTCGGCGTCCGCGCGACCGCCGAGCTCGTGGAGCGGCTCGAAGCGCGCGGCGTCGATGGCGACCTCGGCCCGGCTCTCGCAGAGGAGCTCGAGCGGCTGCTCGGCGAGCCGACCACGCTGGCCGTCGACGAACGGCCGAGCGTGGTTCTCGTCGTCGGCGTGAACGGAACGGGCAAGACCACGACGATCGGCAAGCTCGCCCATCGGCTGCGCGAACACCGGCGCTCGGTGTTGCTCGCGGCGGCCGACACGTTCCGCGCCGCTGCCGAGGAGCAGCTCGAGATCTGGGCGGAGCGCGCGGCGGCCGACTTCGTCGGTTCGGAGCGGGGCGGCGACCCGGCGGCCGTCGCGTACGACGCGATCGAGGCTGCTCGGGCGCGCGGCCGCGACGTCGTGATCGTCGATACGGCGGGGCGGCTGCACACGCAGACGAACCTCATGGAGGAACTCGCCAAGGTGCGGCGCGTGGTCGAGCAGCGCCTTCCGGGCGCGCCGCACGAGACGCTGCTCGTCGTCGACGCGACGACCGGCCAGAACGGCCTCCAGCAGGCGCGGCTCTTCCGTGACGCGGTCGGGGTCACCGGAGTCGCTCTCACCAAGCTCGACGGCTCGGCGAAGGGGGGAGTCGCGGTGGCCATCGCGCACGAGCTCGGCCTGCCGGTCAAGCTGGTGGGCGTCGGCGAGGGGCTCGACGACCTGCGTCCGTTCGACGCAGGCGACTTTGCCCGCGCGCTCGTGGGAGTTGCGGACCGCTAGCTGTCTGCCCGGCGCGGCGCAAACGGCGCGAACTCGGGTTCGAGTTCGCTCCGCTCGGCCGACGCCCTGCCGCAGCCGACGATCGCGAGCACGCCCTCTCGCGTAGGGTCGAGGCCGAGCCGCTCCTCGGCATTGGCGCCGTTGACGGCCGCGGTCACGAACGCGCCGAGGCCGAGCTCGGTGCAGACGAGCGAGAATGTCTGGCTGAGGTGACCGGCGTCCATGAGCAGGACGGCGTACGCGCGCTGGTGACGGCGGTACTTCCAGAAGCTGCGTGGGAACCGCGCGGCGAGGACCACGAGCACGTGGGCCGCGCCGAAGTACGACTGGCCGGCGGTCAGGTGCCGCGCCAACCGCCGGGCCGAGTTCCGTGAGAGCGTCTCGACGAGACGCAGCGCGTGACTCTCGACGTCGTAGTGGTAGAGGCCGGGCGCGATGCCCTCGACGTTCGCGATGAGCGGGTACGCCTCGACGGGATGCAGCGCGCCTCCGGAGGGGCTCGTCTTCTTGACTGCCACGAGGCCTCCGAACACCTCGGCGATTCCTCGACACCCGAACGTGTAGTACAGCACGGTGCCGAGCTCGTCCCCGGTCACCGGTACACGGGCATCGAACGCCCGCGAGGTCTTGCGGCGGGCAAGCGTTTCGTACAGGCGCCCGCGCCGTCGGGTCAGCGGCAGCTCGTAGTGCGGGCCGGCCACGTCCGCAAACGGCCGCGGCGGCGTGCCCAGCCGGCGAACGAGCTCGGCCACGTCAGCCTCGTTGAGCAGACGAGTGGATGTCCCGGTCTCACCGGCCCACGCGGGCAGCTGCTCGACGTCGACGTCGCGCCAGCGCGTCAAGAAGTGGTACAGCGCCGCGTACGGGTGCCACTGGTCGTCGGTCAGCCGCTGGTCGCGCCGGCGGAGCTCGGTGAGCTCTTCGTCGGCGTCGTCCGTCACGACGAGCCCACGCCGTGCGAGCCGCTCGAGCGTCGCGCTGCTTCCAGTTGCGACCTCGTCCGACGAGATCCAGGTGTCGCTCGGGATCGCGAACAGCAGCGCAAGCTCGTCGGCAGAAACCACGTACTCCTCGCCCTTCAGGATCGAGATGGCGAGCGTCCGGCGGAGCGGGGTCAGCTCCACGTTCCCCTCGAGCAGGCGCGGCACGTCGACGAACGTCCCGTCGTGCCGGTAGAAGAAGACCCAGGGGCTCCGCCGGACGGACGGCACGGAGGGGTCTACGACTGCTCGGCGCGGTGGAGAGCGATGAAGACGAAGTAATAGGCGAAGCTGAACGGCGCGAACGGCGCCGGGCCGAACGGGACCTTTTCGGCGGCGAGCGGCGTGAACGGGGCTTCGGCACGGACGTCTTGGCCGAGCGCCGCGAGCGCCTCGAGCAGCATCCCCTGGGGGGGCGCGTGGACGTCCGCGGGCATCAGGTCCGCGGGAACCTCGATGGCGTACTCTCGGAGCAGGCCCCGGGTGTCCGTCTCGAAGCGGCTGCGGAACTCATCCTCGGTGGCCAGCCGCCGCAGGAGCTCGACCGCTTTCTCCGGCGTGATCTCGACGCGGATCTGGCGCTGTTCGTCGTTCATTGCGGTGACGCTAACCCGGCCGCGTCTTCGGCGTCAACTGCTCAGACGCTCGGCGCGGCGGACACTGGAAGTGCGGCGAGTTCGGTGCTTGCCCTTGCTGCGCTGATCGTGTTCCCCTTCTGCGTGTAGCGGCCGTGCGCCTCACGCCACCGTCTCTGCGCTTCGGCCGTCCGCCCAGCCGCCCCGAGCACCTGGGCCAGCGCCGAGAGCGCGTCGCCCTGCAGATTGAGCGAGTCCGTCGACGACGCGAAGCGCACCGCGGCACGAGCGAGCTCCTCTGCGTGTTCGGCATCGCCGCCCCGCGCGAGCGCCCGCGCGCGCACCGCTCGCCACAGTGTCTGGTTGGCGATGTCGTCTGCCGCGGTTGCCTCCTCGCTGAGCCGCGTCAGGCGCTCGGCGTCCTCGAGGCGTCCCTGCTCGAACACGGCCTCGGCGAGCGCGGCGAGCAATGTCGAGAGCGCTGTGCGCTCCCCGATGCGCTCGAGCGTCTCGCAGCCGCGGCGGAGCCCCAGCTCAGCCTCGTGCGGGCGCCCGGCGAGCAGCTCGAGCGATCCCAGGACGAGCGTCTGGGTCGCCGCGACGAGTGTCAGGCCTATCTCGCCCAGCACGACCGTGCTGTGCTCGTACAGCGTTCGTCCCTCGTCGAAGTCGCCCTGCATTGCGTGGAGGCCGGCAAGCACGGCCAGGATCCGGCCTTCGACGCCGCGGTTATCCTTCGCCTCCTCGAGGATTTCCGTGCAGCGCTGGATCGCGTCCGCGGCCGGTGTGGGGCCCCAGTAGAGCGACAGGCCGAGCGCGCCGAGCGCCATCGTCTCGTAGCGCCGTTCGCCGGCCCGCCGGGCGTGCAGCAGCGCCTGCTCGAGCGCCTCGGCTCGCTTTCCCCAGCGCGACGCCATCCAGTGGGCTGCACTGACGCCGAGCCACGCCTCGGCAAGCCCGCGATCGTCCGCCGACGCCTCGAAGACTCGGATGGCGCGCTGCGCTTCGCGAAGGACGTCCTCGGTCTGCCCTTCGCGCTCGATCCGGAGGCGACCCGTCAGGTGCGCGACTCTCGCGCGCGCCTCGAGGCGCTCATCGCCCAGCTCTCGCGCGGTCTGAACGGCCGAGGCGAGCAGCCGGCTCGCGCCGTCCAGAGCGCCCGTCTCGACGAGCGCGGCGGCCAGCTCCGGAACGAGCACGAGGCGACGAGGGTCGAATTGCGGGAGCAGGTCGATGGCGCGGCCGAGGAGGTTCGCGGCGGCGGGCATGTCGTCGTGCGCGAGCGCGCGGCAGCCCGCGCGCCCGAGCACGTCCGCTGCTCGCTCCGCAAGAGCGCGAGCGCGTGCGTCGGACGGGCCGAGCTGCTCGCGCAGCCGGTACGCCTGCTCGAGGTGGTAGCCCACGATGCCCTCGAGCTCGGTGGCGCGCTCGCGCTCATGCTCCTCGATCCACGTGGCGAACCGCTGGTGGAGGTCGGCGCGGCGCTCCTTCGGCGTGCGCTCGTAGGCGGCGTCGCGGATCAGCCCGTGCCGGAAGCGGAAGCCATCCTCGCGCGCGTAGCCGGAGAGTTCGGGATGAACGAGTTCTTTGCGGACGAGCTCCATGAGGTGGCCGCCGACGGAATGGCGAAGCTCGCGCGGGCAGAGGTCGACGACCGCACCGCGCGGGAATTCACGACCGACGATCGCTGCACACTCGAGCACGGCACGCTCGTCCTCGCCGAGCCGGTCGAGGCGTTCGCCCAGCAGCGCCTGGATCGTCGGGGGAACGACGACGTCGCCGGCGACGGCGAGAGCCGCCATCTGCTCGACGAACAGCGGGTTGCCCTCTGCCGAAGCCACGATCCGCGAGCGCACCGTGTCCGGCATTCCGTTACCCACGTCGGCGAGCAACGCACTCGCGTCTCCATCCGAGAGCGGCTCCAAGACGAGCGTCTGGGTGGTCGGTCGGGGCGCCGCCCAGCCGGTGCGCCGCTCGAGCAAATCGGGGCGGGCCAGGCAGACGAGCAGCACCGGCACGTCGCGCGTCCAGCCGTGCAGGTACTCGATCAGATCGAGGAACGTCGGCTCGGCCCAGTGGATGTCCTCGAAGACGACGACCAGCGGCCGTTCGCGTGCGAGCGCCTCGAGGAAGCGACGGATCGCCCAGAACGTCTCCTCACTGCCCATCGTGACGGGCGAGACGCCCAGGACGGCGCGGACGCCTTCTATGACGAGGCCCGCATCCTCGACGTCCTCCAGGGTCGCTGCGATCGCCTCCTCGCCGCCGACCTCGCGCAGGATCTGCACGATCGGCCAGAACGTGATCCCCTCTCCGTACGGAAGGCAGCGGCCGGTCAGCGGGCGTGCGCGCTCGGCGATGGACGCGACCAGCTCGAGCGCGAGTCTCGACTTGCCGATCCCCGCCGGACCGAGCACCGTTACAAGCCGGCATGTGCCGTCGCGCTCCACGTCGTCGAAAGCGCGCTGCAGAATCGTGAGCTCGGCGCGCCGCCCGACGAGCGGCGCGTCAAGGCGGCGCGACACGCCCGCCGCGTCGCGGTCGACGTGCTCGACGCGCCACGGCGCCACCGGGCTGCCCTTGCCTTTGACCGGAAACGATTTGAGCGGGCCGGCGCGAACCGCGTCGCGGACGAGCGGGTACGTCGTCTTTCCGATCAGGATGTCGCCGGGCCCCGCCGCCTGCTCGAGCCGTTTCGCCAGGTTCACCGCCTCGCCGGTCACGAACGTGCCGCCACTTGCGGGATCGCCTGCCACCACCTCGCCCGTGTTGATGCCCATCCGCACGTCCACGCGGACGCCGTAGTCGGTCTCGAACTGCCGGTTGAGCGCTTTCAGACGTGCACGCATCTCGGCGGCCGCCCGCACGGCGCGCAGCGCGTCATCCTCGTGTACGACTGGCACGCCGAAGACGGCCATGACCTCGTCGCCGATGAACTTCTCGACGGTGCCACCGTGCCGTTCGATGATCGAGCGCGCGTCGGCGAACCAGCGCGCCATCACGCGCTGGAGGGACTCGGGGTCAAGCTGCTCGCCGAGCGGCGTCGAATCCGCGACGTCGCAGAAGAGGATGGTTACCGTCTTCCGGGCCAGCACAGCTCGAGTGTAGGCCCGGAAGGACGGGTGTTCCAGCGCCCGGCTAGGCGCCGGAGCGCTCGACGCCGAACGCGATGTTGACCGTCGTGCGGTACTCGGTGATGCGGTCCCCCTCGACCACGGCGCTCATCGAGACGACGTCGGCGCCGGAGATGCCGCGCAACGTCTTCGCCGCCTCGCGGACGGCGGCGTCGGCGGCCTTGGCGAAGCTCTCGTTCGACGAGCCGATGATCGTGACGACCTTGGCGACCTCTGCCATGGAATGTCCTCCTCGATCGCGGGTGTGGGGCCGCAATCTACTGCGCTCGGGCGGCCGTCCGTACACTTGACCGACCGTGTTCGACACACTCTCCGACAAGCTCGGCGCCGCTCTCGGCGACCTGCGTGGCCGGGGCCGCCTCGACGAGGAGGCGATCTCCAGGGCGATGCGCGAGGTCCGTCTCGCGCTGCTCGAGGCGGACGTCAACTTCAGGGTCGTCAAGGATTTCGTCGCGCGCGTGCGCGAGCGCGCGCTTGGCCAGGACGTCCTTCGCAGCCTGACTCCCGGCCAGCAGGTCGTGAAGATCGTCCACGAGGAGCTCACCGAGCTGATGGGCACCGGCGACTCACGGCTCGCGTTCGCGGGACGGCCGCCGACGATCATTCTGCTCGCGGGTCTGCAGGGCTCCGGCAAGACGACCGCCGCCGCGAAGCTCGCGCTGCTGCTCCGCCGTGAGGGCAAGGCGCCGGCGCTCGTCGCGGCCGACCTGCAGCGGCCGGCCGCGATCGAGCAGCTGGAACAGCTCGGCCGCCAGATTCAGGTGCCCGTCTACCGCCGGGCGACGAGCGATCCGGTCGAGGTCGTCGAGCACGGGCTCGTCTCGGCGCGCGCCGAGGGACGCGACGTCGTGATCGTCGACACCGCCGGCCGGCTGCACGTCGACGAAGCGCTGATGGACGAGCTGGTGAGGGTGCGCCAGGCGGCGCGCCCGACGAACGTCCTGCTGGTGCTGGACGCCATGACGGGCCAGGAGGCCGTGGCGGTGGCCGAGGCCTTTCAGGAGCGTGTCGCGTTCGACGGCGTCGTGCTCACCAAGCTGGACGGTGACGCGCGCGGCGGCGCGGCGCTCTCCGTGAAGGCCGTGACGGGTCGCCCGATCAAGCTCGTCTCGCTCGGCGAGAAGCTCGACCAGCTCGAGTATTTCCACCCCGATCGAATGGCGTCGCGCATCCTCGGCATGGGCGACGTCTTGACGCTCATCGAGAAGGCGGAGGCGGCCGCGTCGGAGGACGAGCAGCGCGAGCTCGAGCAGCGGATGATGCAGGGCGAGTTCTCGTTCGACGACCTGCTCGCCAGCTACCGGATGCTGAAGCGGATGGGCTCGTTCAAGAGTGTGCTCGGTCTCGTCCCGGGCCTCGGGAAGCAGCTGCAGGGGCTCGAGGTGAACGAGAAGGACATGGCCCGCGTGGAGGCGATCGTGCTCTCGATGACGCCCAAGGAGCGCCGCATACCGCACCTCATCGACCTCTCCCGCCGACGGCGTATCGCCGCAGGCAGCGGAACGACCCTCGAGCAGGTCAATCAGCTCATGACGGCCCGCAAGCAGATGCAGAAGATGATGCGGCAGTTCGGAAAGGGCAAGATGCCGGCCATTCCCGCTGGCGCGGGAATGGCTAGTGGTATCGGCGACGGTGCGGTGGCGTCCAGGCCGCGGCGCAAGTCGAAAAGGAGGAAGAAGTCGAAGCGATGAGTTTGCGCACCGAGGCCGCTAGCCGTCCTTTGCGCGCAGCGGAAAGGACGGCATGGCAGTACGGATGAGGCTCACGCGGGTGGGGTCGAAGAAGAACCCGATCTACCGCGTGGTCGTGGCCGACTCGCGGGCGCCGCGGGACGGCAAGTTCATCGACATCGTCGGGCGCTACAACCCGCAGACCGATCCCTCGTTGATCGAGTTCGACGAGGGCAAGGTGCGGGACTGGCTCGACAAGGGCGCGCAGCCGAGCGAGACGGTACGGCGCCTCCTGAAGACCCAGAACCTTCCTTAGTGGCCGAGCTCCTCGAGTACCTGGTGCGGCAGCTCGTCGACGCGCCGGATGCCGTCCGCGTCGAGCCGGTCGAGCGCGACGACGCGCTCGTCTACCAGCTCTACGTCGCGCCCGACGACGTCGGCAAGGTGATCGGCCGCCAGGGCCGCATCGCGCGCGCGCTGCGGACCGTCGTCCGCGCGGGCAGCGGCGCGAGCGGCGACCGGCGTCGCGTCGTTCTCGAGATCGTCGAGTGAGCGACATGGTGTCGGTCGGCCGCGTCGGCCGGCCGCACGGGCTCGCGGGCGCGTTCTTCGTCGAGGACGCGAGCGAGGCGCCCGAGCGGCTGGCGGCAGGCGCGAACGTGTACGTCGGAGGCGAGCCGGCCACGATCGTGGAGTCGAAGCGGTCAGCCGGCAGACCGGTGATCCGGCTCGACCGCCCGGTGCTACGCGGTGCGGTGCTCGAGGTGCCGCGCGCGAAGCTGCCGCCCACGCCCGACGACTCGTACTACGTCTTCGAGCTCGTCGGCCTGACGGTGCACGAGGAGGGCGGCGGCGCCGTCGGCCGTGTGCAGGAGGTCGACCCGGGGATCGCGAACGACGTGCTCGTGCTCGATTCGGGCCTGGCGCTGCCGCTCGTGGACGCGTGCGTCCGCACGATCGACCTCGAAAAGGGGGTCGTGATCATCGCGCCCGGGTTCGTCCACGGCCGGTAACCTCGCTGACCCCTTTGCAGCTCGACGTCTTCACCCTCGTCCCGCACGCCTTCGCGTCCATGTTCGAGCTCCGGCCGCTCGCCGCGGTGCTCGGCTCGGAGCTCGAGGTGCGCCTGCTCGGCTATCGCGAGACCACGCCGCTTCGCGCCGGGCAGGTCGACGACGAGCCGTACGGGGGCGGGGCGGGGATGGTGCTGCGCGTCGACGTCGTCGCCGCGGCGCTCGACGCCGCGTACGGTGAGCACCGCGACCACCCGGTCGTCGCGCTGACGCCGCGCGGGCGGCAGCTAACGCAGGACGTTGTCGAGGAGCTCGCCGGGTACGAGCGGCTCACGCTCCTCTCGGCGCGCTTCGAGGGCTTCGACGAGCGTGTGCTCGAGCACCTCGCCACGGACGCGATCTCGATCGGCCCGTACGTACTGTCGGGCGGCGAGCTGCCGGCCATGGTGATCATCGACGCGATCGCACGCCGGCTGCCCGGCGCGCTCGGCAACGAGCAGTCAGGCGTCGAGGAGAGCTTCTCCAAGGAGCTCGAGGGCGGCCTGGAGTACCCGCACTACACGCGGCCGCCGGAGTTCCGCGGCTGGCGGGTACCCGACGTGCTGCTGTCGGGCGACCATGCCAGGATCGCCGTGTGGCGGCGGGAGCAGTCGCGGCTTCGGAGCGCGGCGTGAGGGCCGTCCGCGCGCTCGCGCCGCCGGCGCTGAGCGGACGAAGGCGAGCGGCGTGAGGGGACCGGTGGACCGGCTGACGGGCGGCCTGCCCAAGCCGTGGCGTGTGGCGATCGACTGGGCGGTGACGATCGTCGGGGCTGTTGCGATCGTGCTCGCGATCAAGCAGTGGGTGGTCAACCCCTACCGCATCCCCTCGTCGTCGATGGAGCCGACGCTCCACTGCGCCCGGCCGGGGCTCGACTGCGAGGCGGACTGGTCGGACCGCGTGCTCGCCAACCGCTTCATCTACCACCTGAAAGAGCCCGAGCGTGGCGACATCGTCGTCTTCCGCACGTCCCGCAAGGTGCAGAGCCAGTGCGGTGCGGGCGGCACGTTCGTCAAGCGGATCATCGGCTTGCCTGGCGAGACCGTGACCGTCGAGGACGACGGCGACGTGCTGATCGACAATCGCCAGATCGACGAGAGCGACTACGTCGATTCTCAAGCGCCCGGCGGCACGCCCGGTCGCTGGCCGGTGGCCGAGGATCACTTCTTCGTGATGGGCGACAACCGCGACCAGTCGTGCGACTCGCGCCAGTGGGGCGCTCTGCCCGAGACGGATCTGATCGGCGAGGTCTTTGCCGTCTACTGGCCGCTCGATCGAATCGGCCTTAGATAACGGGGGAATCCTGGTTCCGCCGCTGCCTAGTTGTTCGTTCGCCTCCGGCCCGGCCAAGCCGGGCTCCGGCGTCAGATCGCACGCGATCTCACCGAGGATCGCCTCACCGGGGAACCTACGGCTCCGATGGCCCCTCCCTCAAGGGCGTGGGGCCGGAGATGCGTGCGCTACGATTCCGGCTGGCCGCCGGCCGTTTCTTTATGTCCAGGGTCATCGAGAGCCTCGAGCAGCGCCAACTGCGCACGGACCTGCCGCAGTTCAAGGCCGGCGACACGGTCCGCGTGCACTTCCAGGTCATCGAGGGCCAGCGTCGGCGCGTGCAGGTCTTCGAGGGCATCGTCATCAAGCGCCAGGGCGCCGGCGTGCGCGAGACGTTCACCGTCCGGAAGCAATCTTTCGGAGTGGGGGTCGAGCGGACGTTCCCCGTCCACTCGCCGAAGATCGAGAAGATCGACCTGCAGGCCGTCGGCGACGTAAACCGGGCGAAGCTCTATTACCTGCGTGGCAAGGTCGGCAAGAAGGCGCGCGTGCGCGAAGTGCGCGGCGCGCGCGGCACGGTCAAGCAGGGCGCGGCGGAGCAGACGATGCAGTCGACCGAGGATGCAGCGGCGACGATCGGCGAGCCTGCCGAAGTCGAGCAGCCTGAAGCTGTAGCGGAGGCCGAGCAGGAACCCGTAGAGCAGCCTGCGTAGCGGGACGCGTACGGCGCACGCTTTCGAGTCGAGACCGTGACGGCCTCCGCGCGGCGACCTCGCCGGCGGACGGCCAGGCTATCCTCACCGGCCGTGCCAGCGCGACCCGGCCACCGGCTCCTCCGCTTCGACCGGCGGCTCGGCGCGCGCTACGTCGCCGGGGCCGACGAGGCGGGGCGCGGCTCGCTCGCCGGTCCGCTCGTAGTGGCGGGCGTGCTGCTCGACTACGCGTGCCTCCGCGACCACCGCGTCCGGCCCCTCGCCGACCTGAACGACTCGAAGCAGCTCCCCCATGGTGACCGCGAGCGGCTCTTCCGCGCCGTGCTCGGCTGCGCCGAGCGCGTGACGGTGCACGTCGTCCCTCCCTGGAAGATCGACCGTGACGGGCTGCACCGCTCGAACCTCGCCGGACTGCGCGCCGCGCTGCAAGCGCTGTCGCCGCCGGCCGAGGCCTGCCTCGTGGACGGCTTCCGCCTGGGGCCGACGGCGCCGGCGCACGAGGCCGTCGTGGACGGCGACGCGCGCAGCGCGGCCATCGCCGCTGCCTCGGTGGTCGCGAAGGTCGTCCGCGATCGCGCGATGCGCCGGATGGACGCGCTGTATCCGCACTATGGATTTCGCTCGCACGTCGGCTACATCACGCCGGAGCATTCGGCCGTCGTGCGGCAGCGCGGGCCGTCCGAGATCCACCGACTTTCCTTCCAGGCGCTGTGCTATGCCGAAAGCGCTGACGCACTTTCCGCGTAAGGAGATCGTCGAGTCCACGCGTGCTGCCGGCGCCCGCGTCGAGCGGCGCGTGGCGTGGCACTACCGGCTGCGCGGGTATCGGATAGTCGCTCGGAACGCACGTGCCGGGGGGTACGAAATCGACCTGATCGCCCGGCGCGGGCAGCGCCTCGTCGTCTGCGAGGTGAAGTCGAAGGCGGGCGAGGAGTTCGGCGATTCGGCCGAGATGGTCGACGAGGAGAAGCAACGCCGTCTCCGGCGGGCCGCCGACGCCTGGCTCGCGGCGCACCCGGACTTCGCCGCTCTCGACGTGCGGTTCGACGTCGTGGCGGTGTCCTCGCAACGCATCGTGCGCATCGCGGACGCGTTCTAGTCGTGGCCGTTCGGGCACCGGCGCCGCCGTACGAGGGCGAAGGGCCGCACGCGCTCTGGCACGTCAGCGAGGACGATTCGATCAGCCGCTTCCGTCCGCACCGGAGCGCCACTGCATTGACCGACGAAGAGCTCGTGTGGGCGATCGACAGCCGGCACCTGCCGCTCTTCTGGTACCCGCGCGACTGTCCGCGGGCGACGTTCTGGCCGCATTCGGGGACGGCGGACGCGGACTTCGAGCGCTTCCTGGACGGTGTGGGTGGTCGTCGCGTGCACGCGGTGGAGCTCGCCTGGATCGAGCGGATTCGCGCCGCCCGCGTCGTTGCCTACCGGCTCCGCGAAGAGACGTTCGAGCCACATCCCGAGGTCGGCGGGTACTGGGTGAGCCGGGCGGAGGTCGAGCCCCTCGACCTCGTCGAGCTCGGCGACCTCGTCGCACTGCACGTCTCGGCCGGGATCGAGCTGCGCCTCCTCGCCAATCTATGGCCGTTGTGGGACCGGGTGGTCGCCTCGACGCTCGCGTTCAGCGGCTGCCGCCTCCAGAACGCGGCGCCGCGGCCGGCCGGCTGACGCGGGGGGCGGCCGTTCGGCCGCCCCCGGGACCCCACGCGTCAGTCCTTGGCGTGCTGCGCGACGCAGCGGCCGAAGGCGTTCGACTTGTTGGCGTTCGTGCCGTACTTGTTGCGGAACGCGGTCGGATTTGCCGCCCGCTCCGCCTTGCACATCTTCGCGGCGTTGATGACCGCCTG
>JACVRM010000093.1 GCA_014534415.1 Thermoleophilia bacterium
CGATGACCGCTGCGAAGTAGCCGTCCACGATCGGCATCCAGTGCGTTGAGCCGTCCGCAAAGCGCACGCCGATGGCGCTGACCGCCGGCCCCGCGCGGCCGTCGGCGAACGCATACCGAGAGTCCGCGACCAGGCGAGGCTCCCACGCGAACCAAACGGGGCCACCGCCCGCGCGCCGACAGCCCCACGCCTTGTCCCGATCGCCGATGCGGATCAGGCGGCAGTCGCCGCCGGCGGTGGTCGGAGCCGCCCACAGGCGGACAGTGCCCACCGGCGACTCGAAGGCCAGGACGCCGCGCGCCTGCTCGACGATCAGCCCCTCGTCTCGCTCCAGTCGCTGCAAATCCTCGTCGAAGGTCCGCTGCAGCACCTCGCGAACCGACTCCGGCGCCGGCTCGCCGCGGAAGAAAGGCAGCAGATCGAAGCCGTCGGCGAGCGCAGGCGCCACGGCCAGCACGGCCACGGCGGCGGCGATCGCAGCGGCGAGCCGCCGTCGTCCACGCTGGCCTCTTGCGCGGCGCCGAACGTCAACCCAGTCCGGTCGCCCCTCAGGATGGTCCAGGGCCGCAAGTCGCTGGTAGAGCAGATCGCCGGTCATCGTTCGACTCCTTCTCGTTCAAGGGAAACGCGCAGCGCCTCATGTGCCTGCGCCAGCGTGGCCGCCACCGCGCCTTCGGTCACGCCCATGATCGCCGCGATCTCTGCGTACGTGAGGTCGGCGAAGTAGCGCAGAAAGACAATCAGGCGGCGGCGCGGCGGAAGCGAGCGGACAGCCTCGGCAAGAAATACGTCGCGTTCGGGCTGCACGAACATGGCGTCCGGCTCCGACCCGTTAAGCCGCGCGTGCGACTCCGTCCGGCGCTCGGCCGCCGTTCGCAGCGCGATCCGCCATAGCCACGACTCCAAGGCCTCATCGGAACGAAGCGTCTCCCGCGCCCGCAGCGCCCGCGCGAACGACTCCTGCACCGCGTCGTGGGCCGCGTCGTACGAACCCGTCACAACCGAGAGCGTTCGCAAGAACGCGCCGTAGCGCCGCCGATACAACGCCTCCAAGGCGGCCGCTCGATCGTCCACGACGTAAAGAGTGAACGAGGCCGAACAATCTTTAGCGCCAGATGCTGCTGTTCTTCGCGAAGGACGTCTGCCCGAGCCGTTCTTCGGCGACGATCTCCCCGGCCGCGTTCCGTCCGACGAGCAGGAACGGACGCTCGCCTTCCTCGTACCGTGCCCGCGGGATGTCGTGCAGCACGAAGCCCTCAGCGATGGGGACGGCGACCGCTTCTCCGTCCTGGAAGCGCAACTCGAGCGAGTCGATCTCGGGACCGACCGACCCGTTCAGATAGACATAGGGGCCCGAATGCGAGAGCGAGGCGGAGATTCCCTCGCGCACGCCGAGCCTCCGACCGCAGCTCGTTCCGCGTCCGCCCGCGACCTCGATGATGAGGCACTCCTCGCCGCCTTCTGCCGGCTGGATCGCTAGACGGAGCCGTTTGCCTCGCCAGTTCACCGTCTCGATCAGCGTCCGTTCCGGCCCCGTGACGATGCGGTTGAAGATCTGTGACCAGGCATCGAGCGAGAACGCGCTCACCGTCATTCGCTCGAGCTCTTGACCTGTCGCGGCGCGCGCGACCAGTGCATGCCGCTCGTGTTCTCGGGGTAGCTCGGCCAGGAAGAAGCGATCGACGACCGAGATATCACGCTCGCTTCGGTCAGGCGCGACCAACGCCAGTGAGGCGACCGTCTCGGCGACCCACCCGAATACGACGACTAAAGGCCGCCCCTCGACCGTCGAGCGTAATGATGAGAGGACGATCGGTCCACCCGGCGACGGCTGTGCGAGGCATGCGGACTCGCCCCGCGGCTTGCCGGCCCGCTCGCTGACGGCTCGTACCTCGACGAAAGCGCACGTCGGGCCGCTGTCGGTGGGTACGACCCACAGGATCACAGGGCCGACCATTGTCGTGATCGCTGTGACGGCGCGCGCGTCCTCGGTGCGCGCACCGGGCGTGCCGTCGAAAATCGGGGTGATCCGTTCCGCGTTCACCTCGTCGAGCAGCCGTTCTCGGACGGCGGGTCCCGCTGGTTTCCCGGCGAAGAGGTCGAAGACGCGGTCCTGGACACCGGTAGCGGCAGCGGAAACCGCCGCCGCCGCTGCGGCGACGGCGCTGGTCGCCGCAACGAGCCAGACGCGCCGCCGCGCGCGCCGCCGACCCGCCGCCGCGATCGCCTCGTCCAGCCGGGCGCGAGCCGTCGCGCGTCCGGCCGCGTCCGTCGTAGGCGGCGGGTAGCGGAACTTCTGTACGGCCGTCAAGTCATCCATCGACGAGCTCCTTCTCATCGTCGTATTGCCCGCTGCCGCCCAGAAGTTCCCGCAACCGCGTCCGTCCGCGGGAGAGCCGAGAACGGACGGTGCCGACCGGTAAGCCGAGCGCGACCGCGATCTCGTCGTAGCTCAGCTCGGCCCAGACGAACAACAGCAAGACATCGCGCTCGTGCACGGGCAGTTCGGCAAGCGCGGCGGCGACGTCGCGGTCCGAGTAGGCATTCGCGTCGGCGCTCGACGAGTCAACGCCGTAGCGCGCGTATGCGCGCAGCACGCGCTCCTCGGTGCGGTAGTGGTGGCGCAGCAGGTTGTGGGCGATCCCGTACAGCCATGGAAGAGCGTCGGGCCGCCGGCGGTCGTAGCGGCCGCGGCTTGCGAACGCCTGCACAAATGTCTCCGCCGCCAGCTCGTCGGCCACGTCGGTTCCGACGCGACGCCTCAAGTATCCGTGGATCGCGTCGAAGTGCCGCTCAAACAGCACGGCGAACGCGGGAGCGTCGCGGCGCGAAGCCAAGATCGCGTCGGCGTCCGAGTCCCGGCGCATCTACCGGTTCATTGCCCGCCAGCGCGGCCGAAGTTCCAATAGACGCCCCGGATCTACCCGTGACCGGTCTTCGTCGAGACCGTCCCGCTCCACTCGACCGCCGGAACGTACCCGCCGGGATAACTCGCGGCAGGCCCACGAATCAGCCGTGCGACGGTCGTCTTCGCGCGCCATCGCTGCGCACGGATGTCCGGCCGGGTTGGACACAGCGTTACCTTCCCACGGGAAACGCGAGAAACCAGATGGTGGAGGATCCGGCTGGCAGGGCGTTTCGGCGCCACTACGCGCAGGTGTTCCGTTATCTGCGGCGTCGCACGGAGAGCGACGAGGAGGCCGAAGATCTCGCTCAGGCGGTGTTCGCGGATGCGGCCGAGCAGCTTGCGCATCTGCGGCCGGGGCCGCCGCCGGTATTGGCGTGGCTATATACGGTGGCGCAGCGTCGCCTGGCCGATCGCGGTCGACGGGCGGTCCGCAGGCCCGAGACGATCGCGCCGCTGGAAGCCCTGCGTACCGAGGCCGTTGACGAGCAGACATATGGGCGTGCCGTGGCGGATGCGTTGCGGCAGGCGATCGCTGGTCTGCCTCCCGGCCAGCGTCAGGTGGTGGTGATGAAGCTGCTCGAGGGCCGGCCGTTCGCGGAGATCGCGCGTCGGGTGGGTGCGAGCGAGGCGGCCTGCAAGATGCGCTTTGCGCGCGGCCTGGAGGCTCTGCGAACGGATTTGGAGAGACGCGGGGTCGAGCCGTGAACGAGCCTGCTGTGGCGCTCGATCTGGAGGTGGCGGCACTGCTCGCGGACGAGCCGGAGCTGCTCGCAATTGCCGACGCGGTCGCCGCAACGCAGGCCCAACCGCCGAGGCGGCGTCGCTGGCGACGCTTCGTCGCGGTTGCGGCTGCGTTGGCCGCGGCGGGGGCGTTGCTTGCGCTCGTTCCGTACGGCGGGGGAGAGAGTTCGCTGCTGCCTGAGGCCCTGGCGGCAATCGGACACGGGCCAGTGCTGCACGCCCGTATCGAGGCGGAGCTTCCGGACACGAACGTGGTCGAGTTGGCGACGGGTCGGGCGGCGGCTCAGATGGTCACGATCGAGTACTGGTTCGACGAGCCGCGCGGGCGGCTGCGGACGGTGACCCGCCGTGGCGGCGTGCTGGTCGAGGACGTCTTGCAGACGCGCGCGGGAGCGACGGCGCGCCGGGGGCGGGTCGTCAGCGCTCGGGGCGTCCAGCCGGCCCTCGACCCGGGCTTGGCTGCCTTCGTGACGCGGTATCGCCGCGCCTTGGCGACGGGCGAGGCACGTCGCGTCGGCGAGGGTGAGCTGGAGGGCCGGCGGGTCGTCTGGCTCGCCTTTGCGGCCGGCGGTAGCGGCAGGCGTGTCGCTGTGGATGCCGAGACGTACGCGCCGCTGGTGATCGTTCCGCTCGATGCTGACGGTCGTCCGGCCGCGTTCTCGTGGCGCGTTGGGCTGATCGAGAGCGTGGCCCGCGTGGAGGCTGATTTCGCACCGCCCAGCCGGCGCGGGCCTCGCCCGTTCCGGGGCGACGTGCGCCGCTCGTGGGCCGTCTCGTCGGATCAAGTGCGAGCGGCCGTGGCCTGGCCGGCGTTGTGGTTGGGCGAGAGCTGGAGCGGCCTGCGCCTGGTTTCGCTCGAGCGCCAGCTGCTGACGCGTGGCTACCCGCCGGGTGGCGGCAACGGGGCGAGGCGCGGTCAGGGCGTTCGGCTACGCTACGCCGCCGACGGCCGGCGCAGCTACGTCGAGCTTTCCGAGGCGCCCTCTCCGGAGCCGGCTTACGCCTTCACGGGCGGTGAGGCGACCTTCGACGGTAACCCGATTCCGCCGGAAGGCTCCATCGAGATCTCGCAGCTGGCGGGCAGCTCCGGAGGCGCGCCGGCCTTCGTCGGCCAGCTTCGCCGCGACGGCGTCTATGTGACGATCTGGAGCTCGAGCCGCCAGCTGTGCCTCCAAGCAGCGCGCGCTCTCCGCCGGGTCGCGCTCGAACGAGGAGGAGCGACATGAGAGGCCGGCTGCCGCTCGCTCTCGCCTTGTTCGGCTCGACAGTCGTGCTCATCGCCGGCTCGAGTGGAACGGCCGCCGAACGTGTGCAAGTCGTGACGCGGCCGCTGTACGGCCTGCTTGTTCCAATGCAGCAGCGCCGAGCGGATCAGCTTCGGGCGGGCAGGCTGGTGCGGCTCGACCCGCGCACGCTGGTGCCGCTCGAGGGCCGCGGGCTTGCCGTCGCCTCGCTGCGGTTGCTCGGCCGCTCGCCGGACGGCCGCTTTGCCGCCTTCGCTGGCAATCGGGGAGGGCGTTTGCGGATCCTCGATCTGACGGCGATGCGTGTGCGCGGCAGCATCGCTCTCCGCGCAGGCTCACGCTGGGACGTTCGCGAGGGGGCCTGGCTGACGGCCGATCGGCTCTTGGTGGTCGTCCAGCGAAACCGCGGCGCGTACAGGAATATCGTCGCCGCGCGCCAGATCCTGGTGATCGACCCGCTCGCCGGGCGAGTGATCGCACGGCGGCCGCTCGCCGAGACGAGGGCGCTGCGCGATGCGGCCAGTGCCGGCGACAAGCTCGTCCTGATGCTTGGCCGCGCTGACGCGCGGAGCGGCCGCGTGCGCCTAACCGTGATCGACAGTGCCGGTCGCAGCCGCACCGTGGACGTCGGCTTGGGGCCGATTCGCGGGCGATTCTTCACAGGGTTGGTGCTCGAACCGTCGGGGCAGCGAGCCTTCCTGATCGCAGCCGGCTCGCGGGTCGTCGAGGTGGATCTCAACTCGCTGACCACGACCCAGCACACCGTGCGCGGTGCCGGGCAGGTGTTGGCCGCTCATCGCTCGGCCAGTCGTCGGGCCGTCTTGGTCGGCGACCAGCTCGCCGTGACCGGCCAGAACCTCTCACACGTCCGTGGCCTCGAAGTGAGCGATCCCGTGGGGCTGGCACTGATCGACACGACAACCTGGCGGGCACGGATCATCGATCGAGCCGCCGGCCGCCTGAGCGCTGCTGGGGACACGGTGCTCGCATTCCGCTACCGGGTGCAGCGAACCCGGACGGGACAGCGGGTCGTCCGAACCGGGATCCGCGCCTACAGCCTGGACGGCAAGCGGCGCTGGCAACGCTTCGTCGGCGAAGCCGCCCATGCCGTGACCGTCCGTGACCGCGTGCTCGTCTACCGCGTTTCGCGTCACGCGCGCGCGGCATCGAGACCGTCAGTGCTCGACGTGGCGACCGGCCGGCAGGTCGGCCATGCCGGACGGGAAGGCATGAACCTTGTCGTGCTGCCCGACGCGACGGCAGCCGGACGCCCTGCCGCATCCGACGAAAAGGCGTCGGCCCTCTCAGTCGACGGGGACGGGCAAGCGTTCAGCGGCACAGTGCGCGTCGATGTCTCGCGCGTCGTGGCAGTTCTCGTGGACGGCAGCGAGCGTGAACTGCCCATCTTCGACGGCGCCGTGACCTACCGTGCAGCGTCACCCGAGCAGACTGCGCGCCTCGTCCAGGCCTACGTCGGCGAGCAGCTCGTCTCCACAGTCTCACTACCGGTTACCTGCGGAGGCGCGTTCGGCCCCTGCGCCGGAACGACTGGCGGGGCCGCACGTCCCGAGTACGCGTTCTTCGGCCAGCTGTTCGCGGGCACGACGACGCTCGCGCGCGTCGATGCCCGAACGCTGCTTCCTATCGGGCCGCGGCTCGTGCTCCGCGCCGGCTTGGGCCCTTCATACGGTCGCTCGCCCGACGGCCGCTACCTAGCGATCGCCGACCGCGACCGGCCGTCGCTTCGCATCGTCGACCTGGAGCGAATGCGGCTTCTGCGGACGGTCGACCTCGGCGGGCACGCCGGAGCGGTCGCCCGCGTCGTTGCGTGGTTGTCGGATGACCGTCTTGCCGCCGTGACGCAGCGGCTGAGCGAGCCAACGCGGCGCTACGTGCGCAACCGCACGCTCGTCTTCGCCGACCCGCTCGCCGGCCGCGTGCTCAGCCGCCGCGCGCTGACCAACAAGCTGGCGCTACGTGGCGCCGAGGCGACCGCAGGGCGCCTCGTGGTTGCGCTCCGCTCCTCGTCGGGCAAAGGGTCGACCATAACGCTCGTCGTCGCTGACGCCGATGGCCGCGTCCGCTCGGCCGCGGTCGAGGTCGGCAGGCGCGGCGGCGCGCTCAACCAGACGGCGGTCGTCGTCGAGCCGTCGGGACGGCGTGCGTTCGTGCTCGGTTGGGCGTTCAAGCGTGAGCCGCCTGTCATCGAGGTCGATCTGGACACGATGACCGCCACGTCGCGAGCCGTGCGGATCGCCGAGTCGGGTGTGCTGGAACGGGCGACGCTGTCAGGCCTCCAGGCGGCCGCGTTCGGTGACGACAAGATCGTCGCGACCGGGGCGGTTGCCGCGAGCGAGCGAGTCCGCGGCGAGATCGTTCCCGGAGCGGGGGTCTTCGTCATCGACACGCGCTCGTGGACGGCCCGCCGCCTCGACCCGCGCGCGATCTACTTCGACCCGCACGGCGACAGACTCGTCACCTACGGCACGAGCAGCTCGGTCAGCGACGCCCGCGCTCGCCGCGGCCGCCGCGGCTCGGGCATCACGATCTACCATGCAACCGGAAGCGAACTCGCGCACCTGTACGGTTACCGGCAGTTCAGCAACGTCAAGCTGGCCGGCGACTACGGCCACGTGCTTCTTGGCCCTCCACGCAGGAAGCGGCTCGTCTTCGACTTGCGCACCGGCAAGCCGCTCGGCATGCTGCCCAAGCTCGGCCGGCTGATCGAAGTCCTGCCGCCGCCACCGCGGGCAAGCCCCGCCCGCCGCGCCAGCACCGCCCCGAGCTCGCAGAACCCGCCCGCCTCGCCTTCCGCTGCCGCGCCCACGGCGCCGAGAGCCACTGCGACGGGCGAACAGCCGCGCGCCTTCCAGCGGCCGCGGAGGCCGGGCGACGTTTTCCCCGCAAGCGCGTTCATTCCGGGTCAACGGATCACGGACTCCCGGTTGATCGCCTCGTACTTTGGCCGCCGGCGCCCCGCACGGCTCTACCTGCTCAAGACAAGCGGCTCCCGTGGCCGTCAGATTTGCATGGCGCTCGTCCACCGCGGCATCGGCGCTGGCTGCGATCCGGAGGCTCACTTTTTGACCCCCTCGCGCGCGGTCACCGCCGGAAGCGGTCAGCTGCTCTCCGGTGTGGCCGCGAACCACGTCGCCCGCGTCGTCGTGATTGGTACGCAGGGCCGCCGCCATCGCCTGCGGCTGACCCCCGACAAGGGGTTCATTTTCGACTGCCGCGCCTACAACGGCTGCACCTGCGTCGTCCGCTGGCTCGACGCCTTCGACGCGAACGGCCGCCGAGTCGCCCACCAAGACTGGGGGAGCCCAACCTGCAGGCGA
>JACVRM010000061.1 GCA_014534415.1 Thermoleophilia bacterium
CCGTCCAGCTGGCGGCCGCCGTGGTTCGAGACGACCACGGCATCGGCGCCGTGCTCGCAGGCGAGCTCGGCATCCTCGGCGGTGAGGACACCCTTGACGACGATGGGCAGCGGCGAGGTATCGCGAAGCCACTCGAGGTCGGCCCAGGTCAGCGTCTTGTCCACGATCGCGCCGAGTCCCGCCGCAGTGTCGACGGGGCGATCGAGACCGGCTGAAATGTTCGGCAACGGTAGCGCGGGCGGGATCGCGAACGCCGTGCGCAGATCGCGCTCGCGGCGTCCGGCGAGTGGTAGATCGACAGTAAGCACGACGGCGCCGTACCCGCTGGCCGCCGTCTCCTGGACGAGGTCGCGGGTGAATTGCCGGTCGGTCGACCAGTAGAGCTGGAACCATCGCGCCGTCTGCGGTGCGGCGGCTGCGAGTTCGGCGGGGCGAACGGACGAGAGGGTCGAATGACAGAAGATCGTGCCGGCCGCGCCGGCCGCCCGCGCAACGGCGCCCTCTCCTTCCCGATGCACGAGGCGATGGAAAGCGGTCGGCGCCACGAGAATCGGCATCGAAACCTCGGTGTCGAGCACCGTCGCGGCTGTGGCCACGGTTTCGACGTCGACCAGCACGCGCGGCCGCAGCACCCAGCGATCGAACGCCTCGCGGTTCTGACGGAGCGTCCACTCGTCGCCCGCCCCTCCGGCGACGTACCCGAAGACGCTCGGGTCGAGCGCCCGCTCGGCGAGGACCTCGAAGTCGGCGACGTTCACCGCGTTCACCGCAGTGCTCTGCGCAATCAGCGCGGGGTCGGCGTGTCGGCGCATCGAGTCCATGGAGCTCCGTCCTGCCCGACTCTACGATCAGCGGGACGAGCTCGCGCCGTTCGCCTCCCGGACTACGCCCCACGTACGAGCCCGACCAGGAGCCGGATCGCATCGTCGTGCCCGAGCCCCTGCGAGCGCACCAGCGAGTGCCAGGTGCCGAGGTCGAGGGAGTGGGCGATCGCGGCGAGAAGGAGGTCGCGCCGCCTGCCGCGGCGGCGCCAGCCACGCGCAAGGACGTCGCGCATTGCCGTCCAGCGCGCGAAGTACGGCGCGTTCAGCTCCGCCAGAGTGGGGTAGCGGGGAAAGTCGCGCATCATGTTGAGAAACGCGTCGCCGACGCGACCGTAATACTCGTAGAGCTCGGTGAGCGCGATCCCGAGGCGCTGCTCGGGATCCCTGATGCGCGCCCACCCGGCCGCGTCGGGCGGCGGGAACAGCTCCCAGCCGTGGCCGACGCAGGCGCGGAACAGATCGCACGCCTTCGACCGGCCGCTTCAGCCCTTCGGAATCCAGGCGTTCGCGACGCCCGCGCCCGACGCGCTGCCGGCTCCAGTCCGCTGAGAAGGGCGGCCGGCCGCCGCCCCCGGCCAGCTCGTCACCAAGTCGTCACAGTGACCATCAGACGGCGTCCGTACGATGGCCGCCATGGCGAAGGCGAAGGCGGTCGTCCAGTTCGCATGTTCCGAGTGCGGCTATTCGACCGGCCGCTGGTTCGGGCGGTGTCCGAGCTGTGGGAGCTTCGGGACGCTCGCCGAGGAGGCGCTGTCCCGGACGAGCGGTGGGGCGGAGCCGAAGCCGCTCCTGCGGCTCGCCGACGTGTCAGGCGAAGAGCTGGGTCGCATCTCGACCGGCGTCACCGAGCTCGACCGCGTGCTCGGCGGCGGGCTCGTCCCCGCGTCGCTCGTGCTCGTCGGCGGCGAGCCGGGCGTCGGCAAGTCGACGTTGCTGCTCAGCGCGCTCGGTCATCTCTCGCACAGTCGCCGCGCGCTGCTCGTCACCGGCGAGGAATCGGCAGCGCAGGTCAAGCTGCGCGCAGAGCGGCTGGGCGGCGCCGAGCGCGTGGAAATCCTCGCCGAAACCGAACTCGAGGCAATCTGCGCGACGCTCGAGACCGAGCGGCCCGACGTCTGCGTGATCGACTCGGTGCAGACGCTCTACTCCGCCGAGGTCGGCTCTGCGCCCGGTTCGGTGGCCCAGGTCCGCGAGGCGGCCGCGAGGCTGATGCGGGTTGCGAAGGCGGCCGGCGTCGCGCTGTTTCTCGTCGGCCACGTGACGAAAGACGGGGCGGTGGCCGGCCCGCGTGTGCTCGAGCACCTGGTCGATTGCGTGCTGCACTTCGAGGGTGACCGCTACCGCGCGCACCGCATCCTGCGCGCAGCCAAGAACCGCTTCGGCTCGACGAACGAGCTGGGTGTTTTCGAGATGACGGCTACCGGGCTCCAGGGGTTGCCCGATCCGTCGGAGCTCTTCGGACGCTCCGCCGGCGGCGAGGTGGGCGCGGCTGTCGCCTGCGTCCTCGAGGGCACGCGCCCGCTGCTGCTCGAGATCCAGGCTCTCGTGTCGCCGACCGAGCTCGCCATGCCGCGGCGGGTCGCGACTGGTGTCGACCCAAGGCGGCTCGCCATGATCGTGGCGGTGCTTGCGCGTCACGCGCGGCTTGCGCTCGGCCAGGCGGACATCTTCGTCAACGTCGCCGGCGGCGTCCGGATCGACGAGCCGGGCGCCGACCTCGGTGTCGCGCTGGCGGTCGCGTCGGCGGCTCGCGGCCTGCCAGTGCGGCCGGCCACTGGGGCGTTCGGCGAGCTCGGCCTGACCGGCCGGTTGCGCCCCGCGACCCAGGCCGGGCGACGCCTCGCCGAGTGCGAGAAGCTCGGTCTCGACGCCGTGGTCGCGCCCGCGGGCACCGAGTCGGCGTGCCGCGTACACGTCCTCACCGCCGAGACCGTCGGCCGTGCCGTGGCGTCTGCGCTCGAAGAGGAGACGGTAGACGTCGCCTGAGCAGGGGTTTTTGGTTCACTTGCATCAAAATCCCTGCTAAACGTCGCATTTTCTGCGCGTTTGCGATATACTCGCTCGTGTCCGCCGGCGGGGGAATCCTGCCGGCGTCTTGGTGAGTTGCGATAGGGGAGGCCTGGATTGTTCGACATCGGCGAGAAGGTGGTCTACCCGCATCACGGGGCGGGGACGATCGTCAAAAAGGAGAAGCGCACCGTGCTCGGCGAGGAGCGCGAGTACCTGACGATTCAGATCCTGCACAACGACATGACCGTGAACGTGCCCACCGAGAACGCTGAGAAGGTCGGGCTCCGCGGAGTCATCGACGAGGAGACCGTCGCGCAGGTGCTCAAGGCACTCACCGGCAACGGCACGGTGATGCCGAAGAACTGGAACCGGCGCTTCAAGCACAACCGCGAGAAGATGAAGACAGGCGACATCTTCGAACTCGCGGAGGTCGTCCGGAATCTCTCGCTGCGCGATCAAGACAAGGGCCTTTCGACGGGCGAGAAGCAGATGTTCGTCAAGGCGAAGAAGATCCTCGTCAGCGAGCTGATGTACGCCAAGGGCATGGACGAGGAGGAGACAGCCGACTGGCTGGACGGCGTCCTCGCGGGTGTCGACAAGCCCAAGACGAAGGCGCTGGCCGGCTCCGCCGCCAAGCCCTAGCTCCGCATTCCCGCAACGAGCGGAACTGTCTGGGCGGTCCTCGCGGCCGGCGGTGAAGGCGGGCGGCTCGGCCTCGACCGGCCGAAGGCGTTCGCGCCGCTCGGCGCGCGAGTGCTGCTCGCCGAGAGCCTCGAGCGGCTCGAGGAGTCCGACTGGATCGACGGCATCGTCGTCGTCGTGCCGGATGGCTGGGAAGAACCAGCGATTCTGCTCGCCGAGGAACTCGGCAGCGGAAAGATGGTCGCCGCCGTCGCCGGCGGGCTGACTCGAACCGCGTCTGTGCGCGCCGGAATCGCGGAGGTGCCTGCGGATGCGCGCGTCGTGCTCGTCCACGACGCGGCGCGGCCGCTTGTGTCGAGCGGCGTCGTGGAGCGAGTCTTGACGGGGCTGAACGAGGGCTGGGATGGTGTCGTGCCCGCGCTGCCGCTCGCGGATACCGTCAAGCGGATCCGCGGCGCCGCGGTCGTCGAGACGCTGGAGCGCGAAAACCTGCGCGCCACCCAGACGCCGCAGGCGTTCCTCGCGACTGCGCTGCGTGAGGCGCTCGCGTCCGGCGAAGAAGGGAGCGACTGCGCGACGCTCGTGGAGCGGCGCGGCGGCCGCGTCGGCGTCGTCGAAGGCGAGCGCCGGCTGCTCAAGGTGACGGATGCGGAGGACCTGGCGGTGGTGGCCACCTGGCTCGGCGTCGCGCCCGCCGTCCCGATCGGCGAAGACGAGCTCGAGCTGGAGGAGGACGACGACTGATGGGACGCCGACTGCGGCTTTCCGCTTTCGTCACGAAGCGCCGACGCGTGCGTGACGCTCGAGCCGTTACGCTGACTTCAGGGGGCCTCGCACCCCCCTCGGGGGGCGTGGCGGAGAGCTACGCCGCACGCCGAGCCGTACGCCGGCGCCGGTGACGGTCAGGGCCGTCTTCTTCGACGCCGGCGAGACGCTCCTCAACGAAGCGCGCGCCTGGGGTCAGCTCGCTCGCGCAGTGGGCGTCGAGCCGCACGTCATGTGGGCGGCGCTCGGCGCCGTCGTCGAGCGCGGCGAGGACCACCGGCGCGTCTTCGACCTGCTCGAGGTCGAAATGCCGCCACGTGGGACGGTCGGTTGGGACGCTCGCGACTTCTATCCGGACGCGCTGCCCTGCCTGAGCAGGCTGCGCGCAGACGGCTACTTCGTCGGCGTGGGCGGCAACGTGGGCTGGGACATCGCTCCGTTCCTTGCCGAGGCAGGCGTCGAGCACGACGCGGTCGCGACGTCGCATACGCTCGGCGTCGAGAAGCCGTCCCCGGAGTTCTTCGCACGGCTTATCGAGCTCGCTTCCACCGAACCGGACGAGACGGCGTACGTGGGCGACCGGATCGACAACGACGTCGTGCCGGCCGCCGCCGCCGGGATGCTGGCCGTCCACATCCGCCGCGGCCCGTGGGGCTACCTGCAGGACGGGGCCGACCGAGCTCGTGTCCGCATCCGCTCGCTCGACGAGCTTCCCGCGGTATTTCGGGATGCCTGACCTGCGTGTTGGCCTCGGCGTCGACGCGCACGCATTCGGAGGCGACGGGCCGCTCGTGCTCGGGGGCGTTGAGTTCGCCGGCCAGACGGGGCTGGCCGGCCATTCGGACGGCGACGTGATCACGCACGCGCTCGTCGACGCGCTGCTCGGTGCAGCGGGGCGCGGCGACATCGGGTCGGCGTTCCCCTCCGGCGACGAGCGCTGGCGCGGCGCCTCGTCGCTCGATCTCCTGGCGCGCGCCTACGCCGGGGTGCGCGATGCCGGCTGGACGCTCGTCAACGCCGACTGCGTTTTGGTCGGCGAGCAACCGCGGATCGCCGAGCGGCGCGGGGAAATGGCCGCCCGGCTCGCCGGCGCAATGAGCGTCGGCCCCGAGCGCGTGACCGTCCGCGCGACGACGACCGACGGCCTCGGCTTCGCAGGACGCGGCGAGGGGCTGGCGGCCCAGGCCGTCGTCTTGCTCTCGCGCGCCTGACCCTTCGGTCCGCGGCCTTGGCGTGCGGGTCAGCCGTCCGGCGCCGAGACGCGCAGCGCGAAGACGTCAGGCCGGTGGTAGTGCCCGGCGGGGTCGAAGCGCTGGCGCTCCTCGAGCAGCCGCGATGGCTCGAGGTCTGCGTAGAGGATCCCCTCCTCGTCGTACAGCGGCCCGGCCAGGTACCCGCCGTCCGGCCCGAGGATCGCGCTGCCCCCGCGGCCGATGATCTCATGGCCGTCGATCAACTGGCGGAGCGGGAAGTCGTGCGGGTAGCCCGACGCGCGCTGGAAATGGGACGGCGCGATGACGAAGGCGCGCGACTCGCGTGCGATGTGCACGAGCGTGGCCTGCCACGCCGCGCCGTCGTCGGCCGTCGACGCGACGTAGATCTCGACGCCCGACTCGTAGAGCGCGAACCGCGCCAGCGGCATGTAGTTCTCCCAGCAGATGAGGCCGCCGAGGCGGCCGACATCCGTCGCGATTGCCCGGAGCCCCCGCCCGTCGCCGGGGCCCCAGACGAGGCGCTCGTGATTCGTCGGCACGAGCTTGCGGTGGTGCAGCGCCAGCGAGCCGTTCGGCGCGTGGAACAAGAGCGTGTTGTAGAGCGTGCCCGGCCGTTCGGAATCGATCTCCGTGATGCCAGTCACGAGCCAGACGTCGTGGCGGGCGGCGGTCTGGGCGATCCGGTCGGCCGCCGGGCCGGGAATCGACACGGCTTCGCGGGCCAGGAGAGCGAACGCCGCCTTCGCGCGCGGATCGGCCCAGCCGGCGAGCGCCTTCGCCCACACCGACGACGGATAGGCGGGTACGAACGCCTCCGGGAACACGACCAGGCGGGCGCCCGCGGCGGCCGCTTCGGCAGTGAGCGCGTCGAGCCGGTCGATCGTCGCCTCGCGATTGAGAATCGCAGGTTCGGCCTGCACGCAGGCGGCCTTGACGGGTTCCTTCACAAGCCGAGGCTATCCGAGCAGCCGAGCGGAGCGACTGACGCGGACGGCGGCGTAGCCGTTCGCGCGCTAGACGGGCAGGCGGACGACGGCGCCCGTTACTTCGACGAGGCCGTCGTCGCGCAGCGCCGCGACGGCCTCGTCGTCGAGCTCCGCGAGAGGGCGGGCACGCGCGGCGACGAGCCGCAACGTCTGCGAGCGCCGCTGGCGGAACGAGCCCTCGAGCGGCGGCTGCCGGCGCAGCGGCTCGTAGCGGCGGTTACGCGAGGGGCACTGCACGGCGAGCGGGCAGATGCGGCAGCGCGGGACGCGCCCGAGGCAGACCGTGGCGCCGAGGTCGAACAGCGCCTGGGCGCAGGCGCTGTCGAACCGCCGCCCTGTTCGCTCCTGCACCCGCCGGACATTCGTGTCGACCGGGAGCACCGGCTTGCCGAACGCGAAGGCGCGAACCGCATCCGCGGTGTAGCGGCCAACGCCGGGTAGATCCGTCAGATCGTCGGGCCAGCCGCGCTCCGTGATTTGGCGGGCGGCACGGTGGAGGTTGAGCGCGCGGCGGTTGTAGCCGAGCCCTTGCCATTCGCGGATCACGTCGGCTGGTAGGGCTGCGGCGAGCGAGGCGGCGGTCGGCCACCGCTCGAGCCATGCGAGGTAGCGCGGGACGACCCGTGAGACCTGCGTCTGCTGCAGCATCACCTCGGAGACGAGAATGGCGTACGCGTCGCGCGTCCGGCGCCACGGCAGGTCGCGCCCGTGCTCGGCGAACCAGTCGAGGAGCGCTTTACGCACGGCGGACGAGTGTACGCGGCACTTCCGTCTTCTCTGCCGGAACCGGAAGACGCATGTTCGCAGCAGCCAGGTGGGGTGCATGTCGCGCGAGTGGGCCCGAAACGGTGGAGTTCGCCGCGCCGCCGCCCGCGTAGCATCGGGGCATGGTTCGCGTCCGCTTCGCGCCGAGCCCCACCGGGTCGCTGCACCTGGGGAGCGCACTCTCCGCGGTGGCGAACCGCCGCTTCGCGGACGAGCACGGCGGCGTCCTGCTCCTGCGCATCGACGACACCGATCCCGAGCGGAACGTGCCCGGCGGCGAGCGATCGATTCTGCAGGAGCTGGAGTGGCTCGGCATCGCCTGGGACGAGGGCCCGGTCCGGCAGAGCGAGCGACGCGACCGCCACGCCGCCGCTGCGGCGCGCCTCGAGCAGCACGGCGGGGCGGTCCGCGAACGCGACGGCTCGCTCCGCTTCGACGCCGAACGCCGGCCGACGCTGCTCCGCCCGGACGGCACGGCCACGTACCACCTCGCAAGCGTGGTCGACGACGCGGAGCTCGGCGTCACTCACGTCGTCCGCGGCAAGGACCACCTCCCGAACACGCCGCTCCAGGCGCGGCTCGCGCGCGCCCTGGGCTACGAGCCGCCCAAGTTCCTCCACCACGGCCTGCTCGTCGGTGAGGACGGCCAGAAGCTCGGCAAGCGTCACGGCCTTTCGGCCCTCGCCGATCTTCGCGAAGCGGGCATTCCGGCCGAGGCGGTACGGCGCTACCTCGAGGAGCTCGGTCTGCCGCGCGGCGACGTGCACGTCGATCTCGCTCGTATCCGCCGCCTGTCGATCGACGTCCTGAAGGAGCTGCCCGACGCCGAGCTCGCCGCGCGCTCCGGCGCCGCAGTCGACTTCGCGCCCGCGCTGCGTGGGGCACGTGACCTCAACGAGGCGCGCGCGACGGCGCGCAGCCTTGCCGAGTCGCCCGCGGTGCGGCTGCCTGCCGAGGCCCAGCCGACGCTCGAGCGCTTCCGCGAGCTGCGCCTGCGCGCTCCGGCCCGCGTCGACGCCGAAGCCGCCCGCGCGGTCGTCCGGGAGCTGAAAGCGGTCGGCGGCGAACTCCGCACGCTCCGCGTCGCGCTGACCGGCCGCGACCGCGGCCCGGAGCTCTGGGCAGTGCTGGTCGCACTCGATCGCGACGAGGCGCTCCGCAGAATCGCCGCCGCCCTCCAGTAACGTCCCCGGCGTGAGGCTCTACAGCACGCTTTCCCACCGCAAGGAGGAGCTGCCGCCACCGCCAGGACCCGTCGGCATGTACGTCTGCGGCCCGACCGTCTACGCACGGGCGCACGTTGGCAACGCGCGGCCGTTCGTCCTCGGAATGTGGCTTCGCTCGTGGCTTCGCTCACAGGGCTACGACGTCACGCTCGTGCACAACATCACCGACATCAACGACAAGATCTACGAGGCCGCGCCGGGTGCGAGCGCCCCACTCGCCGAGCGAGCGACGCGCTGGTACCTCGAGGACACCGCGGATCTCGGGCTCGGCATGCCGGATCACGTGCCGAAGGCGAGTGAGCTCGTCCCGCAGATCGTCGCCTTCATAGAGCAGCTGGTCGAGCGCGGCCATGCGTACGCCGTCGAGGGCGACGTCTACTTCCGCGTCGCGAGCTACCCCGAATACGGCCGGCTGTCGGGGCAGCGGCCGGACGACGTGGAGGAGCAGGAGCCGAACCCGCTCAAGGAGGATCCGCGCGACTTCGCCCTTTGGAAGGCGAACAAGCCCGACGAGGACACCTGGTGGGACTCGCCTTGGGGTCGGGGGCGGCCGGGCTGGCACATCGAGTGCTCGGTCATGGCGGAGGAGCTGCTCGGGCCCGCGTTCGAGATCCACGGCGGCGGGCTCGACCTCGTCTTCCCGCACCACGAGAACGAGGTCGCCCAGTCGCGCGCGCTCGGCCGCGAGTTCGCTCGCATCTGGGCGCACAACGGCATACTGCGGTTCACCGGCGAGAAGATGTCGAAGTCGCTCGGCAACGTCACGACGCTGCGCGAGGCGATCGACGAGTACGGGCGCGAGACCGTGCTCGTCTTCTTCCTGACCGGCCACTGGAGCAAGCCGATCGACTTCTCGGAGGAGACGGTGCGCGCCGCGCAGGCTCGCGCCGAGCGGTTCCGCGACGTCCTGCGAGCGGCGTCCGAGCCCGCACCTCCCGACGCCTGGCAGCGCTTCGCCGCCGCACTGGACGACGACTTCAACACTCCGCAGGCACTGGCCGTGATGCACGAATGGCGCGACCACGACCTGCTGCTGCGGGCGCTCGGCGTCTTCGGGCTCGCGGCGCTCGCCGCCGAAGCGGAGGCACCGGAAGAGATTCGCGCGCTCGCGGAGCAGCGTGCCGCCGCGCGCGACCGGCGCGACTTCGGCGAGGCCGACCGGCTGCGCGAGGAGATCGAGAGCCGCGGCTGGACGGTGCGCGACGTCGCCGGCGACGGCGGCTTCCAGCTCGTCCCACGAGCGTGATCGGCGACCAGGTCTACGGCCGGCGGGCCGTGCGCGAGCTGATCCGCGGTCCACGCGAGGTACTCGAGCTGTGGACGACCGAGCGCGCGCTCGCCGGCGAGGCATGGCTGCGCGACACGCCCGGCGTGCGCGTTCAGGTGAAGCCGGAGCGTGTGCTGACCGGCGCAGCCGGCACGCCCGATCACCAGGGGGTGCTCGCGCGCGCCGAGCCGTACCGGTACTCGGACGGCCACGAGCTCGCCGCCCAGCCGGGCGCGCTGCTCGTCTGTCTGGACCGCGTCAGCGATCCGCGCAACCTCGGCGCGGTATGCCGAAGCGCCGAGGGCGCGGGGGCGAGCGGCGTCGTCGTCCCGGAGCACGGCTCGGCGCGCGTCACCGCGGTCGTCTGCAAGACGTCGGCGGGCGCCGTCGAGCACCTCCCGGTGGCGGTCGTCGCGAACCTCGCCCGCTACCTCGCCGACGTCAAAGGGCCGTCGCTCTGGGTCTACGCGGCGACGGCCGAGGCGGACCGCTCCCTGTGGGACGCCGATCTTGCGGGCGGCGCGGCGTTCGTCCTCGGCGCGGAGGGGCGCGGGCTGCGGCCGCTCGTGCGCCGCTCGTGCGACGAGCAGCTCGCGATCCCGCTCGCCGGACGCGTGCAATCCCTCAACGTCAGCGTGGCCGCCGCGCTCTTCGTCTTCGAGGCGCGGCGGCAGCGGCGTGCCTGACTCGACCCTCTACCTGTTCGACGGCTACAACGTGCTGCACGCGGGGCCGTTTGCGGACGAGCGGGAGCTCGTCGATCGGCTGGCGAGCTTCGTCGCGATCCGCGGCGCGCGCGGCGTCGTCGTCTTCGACGGCGCGGGCGCCGACCGGACCATTGGCTCGCTCGACGTCCGCTACGCGGCGCACGCCGACGAGGTGCTCGAGCGCCTCGCCGCCGACCACCGCACGCGCGAGCGCGTGTGCCTCGTGTCGTCGGACAGCGCACTGCGGGGCACGTCCGGGCAGGAAGTGGAGAAGCTCGCGTCGAACACGTTCGCGCGCGAGCTTGCCGAGACGCGGCACGACGAATCCCGGCGCTCGCCGCTGGGCGACCGGCTCGACGCCGCCACGCAGGCGCGACTGGAACGGATGCGACGAGGCGAAAGTTAGATCGCGCATCGGGGTCCAGCGCAATTGATTTGTAACGTGTGAGGTCCTGTGCTAACTTGCCCTCGAGTTGAGGGTGAGGTGTGAGGCGGCGGCGACGTCGCCCGCCCTGCTTCTCGCCCGGAGCGTGCTGACAGAGATGGCCCCCCGCGCAGCCACCAGCACCCGGACGCCCCAGAAGGCCCAGCGAGAGCTCGAGGATCTCCAACTCGCGCTCCGCGCGCGCAACGGTGACGGGCAGGCGCTCGACGCGCTGATCCGGCGCTATACGGGGTTCGTTCGGCTCAAGGCGAGCTCGTACTTCCTCGCAGGAGGCGACAGCGAAGACCTCATCCAGGAGGGCCTGATCGGCCTCTACAAGGCAGTGCGTGATTTTCGTGCCGACAAGGAGACGTCGTTCAGGTCGTTCGCGGAGCTGTGCGTGACGCGCCAGATCATCACCGCGATCAAGACGGCGACCCGCTTCAAGCACTCGCCGCTCAACACCTACGTGTCGTTCAGCCAGACGCCGGCCGGTCAGGAGGCAGACAGCGAGTGCACGCTCGGTGACGCACTGCCGGGTCCGAGCGTCGACGACCCGTCCGTCTGCGCCATCTCGACGGAGGAGCTTCAGAGCCTCGTCTTCTGCCTCGGCACGGGACTGTCGAAGCTCGAGGCGGACGCACTGCGCCTCTACCTCGAGGGCTCGTCATACGAGCAGATGGCGGCCGAGCTCGGCTGCGACACGAAGACGATCGACAACGCGCTCCAGCG
>JACVRM010000076.1 GCA_014534415.1 Thermoleophilia bacterium
GCGCGGGCCTGGCACCGGCGAACGGGCGCCTGCGCTACGCCCCTCCGGCGCTGACGCGAAAGGAGGTGTCGCGGCGGGCGGCGAGACTAGGCGCGCTCGAGGTGCGGCTCGGCGACACTGCCGACCGCGAGCTCCACGGCAAGGACCTCGCGGGCGATCCAGTCGCCGTGGCGCTCCACGACCTCGCGATGCATCTCGGGGAGCGTGACGCGCACGCGGTCGGTCAGCTCGAGTCCCCGGTCGCGCCGCAGCGTGTTCAGCTCGTGGATCAGGTCGTAGGCGCGGCCCTCGAGCTCGAGCTCGGGGTCGAGCGCCGTTTCGACGGCAACCGTCACCCCGTCGTCGGACGCCACCGCCCATCCCTCCTTGCCGACGGTCTCGACGAGCACCTCGTCCGGGCCGAGCTCGTGGCCCGCGACGGCGACGCGCCCGCCGTCCAGCTGGTCGAAGCGACCTTCGTGCAGCGCGCGCCGCACATCGGCCAGCGCCCGCCCGAGCTTCGGCCCGAGCACCGGCAGGTTGGGCCTGACGCGCAGCTCGGTCGCCGCCACGGAGCCGAGCTCGACCTCCTTGACGCGCAGCTCGTCGCGCAGCTCGTCCAGGTGCCGCTCTGCGAGCGGCGCGCCCTGCACGACGAGCCGGCGCAGCGGCTGGCGCAGCTTCAGGCCGGACGTCGCGCGCGCCTGGCGCCCGAGGTCGACGACCCGACGCAGCGCCGAGACCTCCTCGAGCAGCCGCTCGTCGGCCGCGGCTGCGCGCGGCCAGCCGCCCAGGAAGACGGAGCGGGGCGCCTCCTCGCACGGCGCCGCGACGAGCTCCCGCCAGAGGCGCTCCGCCAGGAACGGCATCACCGGCGCGACGACGCGGACGGCCTGTACGAGCGCGTACCAGAGCGTCCGGAGTGCCAGCCCGTCGCCGTCCCAGAAGGCGCGGCGCGAGCGGCGGATGTACCAGTTGGACAGGTCGTCGACGAACTCCTCGAAGGCACGCGTCACGCCGACGGTCCAGTAGCGCTCGTACTCGCGCTCGGCGTCCGCGAGCAGGCGCGCCACGCGCGCGACCAGCCAGCCGTCGAGCAGCCGCCCGCCGGCGGGCGGCTCGTCGAGGTCGGCGAGACGCGGCCGGAACCGCTCGACGTTCGCGTAGGTGACGAAGAACGAGACCGAGTTCCACAGGGTCAGCAGCCGCCGCTTCACCTCGTCAGCCGGGCCATAGCCGAAGTTGACGTTCTGACTCGGGGGCTGCCGGCTGAAGAGCCAGCGAGCGACGTCGGCGCCCATCCGGTCGAGCGCCTCGTTCAGCTCGATCGCGTTGCCCCACGACTTGTGCATCTCGCGCCCGGTCTCGTCGCGGACGCGCTCGTAGGCGAGCACCCGCCGGTAGGGCGTGCGGCCGTCGAGCGTCACGGACATGAACATCAACGAGTAGAACCAGAGCCGGATCTGCTCGCGGCTCTCCGAAACCCAGTCGGCCGGGAACCACCGCTCCCAGTACGCGTGCTCGGGGAGGTCGGCGCCGGAGAGGCCCGCCGACGCGCCAGTCGCGTAGCCAGCCGGGATCCGGCGCTCGTTCCGCCAGCCGAGCGTCGAGAAGGCGACGATTCCCGCGTCCAGCCACGCGTCGCCCACCTCGGGGATGCGGCGCACCTCCGCGTCGCACGCGTCGCAGCGGATCGGCACCGCGTCGATCCACGGCCGATGGAGCTCCTGCAGCTGCTCGAGACCGGCCGTCGCGCGCTCCGCGAGCTCGCCGCGGGAGCCGATCACGTTCAGCCGCCCGCATGAGCACGGGTAGAACGGCAGCGGCAGCCCGAAGTAGCGCTTGCGCGAGATGTTCCAGTCGCCCATGTTCCGCAGCCAGTCGTCCATCCGCTTGCCGTAGAAGCCGGGCGTCCACTCGACGCTCGCGTTCGCGGCGAGCAGCGGCTGGCGGATCTCGGCCGCGGAGATGAACCAGTCGTCGACGACACGGAAGACGAGCGGCGTCGAGCAGCGCCAGCAGATCGGATACCGATGCGTGATCCGGCTGGCCGCGACGAGCCGGCCGCGCTCGCGCAGCGACTCGATGACCGGCTCCTCTACCTCGCCGGTCGAGAGCCCGGCGAGCTCGCCGTACTCGGGCACCATGCGGCCCGCCTCGTCGATCGGAGCCAGGACGGGCAGGTCGTGGACGCGCGACAGCTCGAAGTCCTCGGCGCCCGCGCCCGGCGCGATGTGGACGACGCCCGTGCCCTCGTCGAGCGCCACGTCCTCCCACGGGATCACGCGGTGCACGACGCCGCGCTGCGCGGGCAGGTGGTCGAATGGCCCCTCGTACTCGAGCCCCACGAGCTCCTCGCCGCGGGCCCGACGACGGGTCGCGGCGTCGCCCGCGAGCTCCGCCGCCCACCAGGTGCCGTCCTCGCGCAGCACGTACTCGGCGTCCGCCTGCACGGCGGCGGCGACATTCGCGGGCAGCGTCCACGGCGTCGTCGTCCAGACGGCCAGCGCCTCGCCGTCGCGGTCTCGCAGTGGGAAGCGGACGTACAGGGAGGGGTGCCCGAGCTCGGCGTACTTGTCCTCGCCCGCCTGCTCGTGCTGCGAGAGCGACGTGCCGCAGCGCGGGCACCACTGGGTCGAGCGGTGCCCCTGGTACAGCCAGCCGCGCTCGTGGACGGCCCGGAGGAACCGCCAGATGTACTCGATGTTCGTGTCCGAGAAGGTGTAGTAGTCGTTGTCCCAGTCCATCCACTGGCCGAGCCGCTTCGACTGCTCCGTCATCACCTCCGAGAAGTGGGCGACGCGCTCCTTGCAGCGCTCGGCGAACGCGGCGAGCCCGTACTCCTCGATGTCGCGCTTCGAGTTGAGGCCGAGCGACTTCTCGACCTCGACCTCGACCCACAGCCCCTGGCAGTCGAACCCGTTCTGGTAGCGCTGGTCGAACCCGCGCAGCGCCTTGTAGCGCTGGAAGACATCCTTGAGCGTCCGGCCCCACGCGTGGTGGACGCCCATCGGGTTGTTCGCGGTGATCGGACCGTCGATGAACGAGAAGCGCGGCCCGCTCCTGTTCTGTGCGCGCACCGCGTCGAACGTCGCCTCGCGTTCCCACAAGTCGAGTACCTCGCGTTCGAGCGCGGGGTGGTCGGGTTGCTTGGCCAGCGGCCGGAACACGCTCACGAGCTCGATTCTAGAGTCGCCGCCCCGCGGCTCTTCGCCACGCGGAAGAACTGCCGGCCGCCGCGCGTTACCTCTCCCGAGGAGGGGTACAACCGACCGAAACGCGACGAAAGGAAGCGGATGCCGACCACAGCGACCGAGACCAACTTCGACCAGGAGGTCCTTCGAAGCGAGACGCCGGTGCTCGTCGACTTCTGGGCGGAGTGGTGCGGCCCGTGCCACGCGGTCTCGCCGATCCTCGACCGTATCGCGAGCGAGCGCGCCGGCGAACTGAAGCTCGTGAAGGTCAACATCGACGAGCAGCCCGCGCTCGCGCAGCGCTACGGCATTGCGTCGATTCCGACCATCATCCTGTTCAAGGCCGGCGAGCCTGCTGCGAGAGCCGTCGGCGCCCAGCCCAAGGCAGCGCTCGAGCAGTCACTGGGCCTCGCTGCGTAGCCTGCTGGTCATCAACCCGCGCTCCGGCGAGGGCGAGCGAGCACGGGACATTGAAGCGGCTGCGCGCACCCGCGGAATCGGCGTGCACCTGCTGGCGCAGGGCGAGGACGCCCGCGAGGTGGCGCTGCGGGCCGACGCGGACGTGCTCGCCGCGGCCGGTGGCGACGGCTCGCTCGGCGCTGTAGCGGGGGCGGCGATCGAGCGCGACCTCCCGTTCGTGATCGTGCCGCTCGGGACGCGAAACCATTTCGCCCGCGACCTCGGTCTCGACCCCGGCGACCCGGTCGCGGCGCTCGACGCGTTCGACGGTGTCGAACAGCGCGTCGACGTCGGCCGAGTAGGCGACCGGCTGTTCCTGAACAACGTGGCGCTCGGGCTGTACGCGCGGCTCGTCCACCGCCGGGAACGGCATCGCCGCCGGCGTGTTGCCCTCGCCTCGTTGCGCGCCCTGCTCCTGATCGCGCGTGAGCGCGGGCGACAACAGCACCTCTCGATCGACGGCCGCGACGTCGTGGCGCCGGTCGTCCTGGTTGCGAGCAACGCGTACGAGCTCGACCTGTTCAACGTCGGCGAGCGGATGCACCTCGACGACGGACTCCTCCACCTGTATATCGCGCACGGCTGGCTGCCGCGCTCGTGGGAGGAGCGCTCCGCGCCGCGCTTCGAGGTCGACGCGCCTCGCTCTCGTCTTCAGGCGGCCGTGGACGGCGAGCCGGTCGTGCTCGAGACGCCGCTCGACTTCTCGCTCGACCGGCAGACGCTACGCGTCCTCGTGCCCGCGCCGCCAGACTGACAGGACGTCGGCGATGTGAAACGCCGTCTGCTCGGACGGCGGCAGCTCGTCCGCGCCGAACCAGCGCAGCTCCGTAACGTCATCGGCCGCGGCGGGCAGGCCGCCGACCACGCGCGCCGTCCAGTAGAGGTTGAGCGTCGCTACGGCGGCGTCACCGCCGCCGTAGCGGTCCATCCAGACACCGAGGAAGGCAAGCGGCTCGACGTCGAGGCCCGTCTCCTCGCGCAGCTCGCGACGCAGGGCGTCGAGCGGGTGCTCGCCCTCGTCGAGGAAACCGCCCGGCAGATCCCAGCGCCCCGCGAATGGGTCGTGCCTGCGGCGCACGAGGAGCACGCGCTCGCCGGCGTCCGTCACGACGGCGCACGCCGTCGGCTTCGAGCTCGCATACGCGACGAACCGGCACGAGCGGCACTCGAGCCGAGCTTCGTCGCCGTCGAGCTCGCCGCGGCAGCGCGGGCAGTACCTCCAGCCGCGCAGCTCCCCCATGCGGCAACAATAGGTCGTCAGCGACGAGGGAGGCAGTGCGTGAAAGACCAGCCCGAACCGACTCCGGAAGAGCACGAGATGACGCCGGAGGAGCTGCCCGCGGCGGACGCGATGCAGTACCCGCGTCACGAGGACCCTGAGCTGCCGGGAGATTACCCGCCCGAGGAGCCGATTCACGAGTCGTGAGCCCGCAGACCGCTTCCGCCACCGTCGCCGAGCTCTCACGCATCGGGCTGCTCGCGGAGCTGCCTGCCGAGCGGCTTCGCGAGCTCGCCTCGCGGATGGCGCGCGAATACGTTCCCGCGAACACCGAGATCGTCCGCGAGGGCGAATTCGGGTCGCGGTTCTACGTCGTGCTGGGCGGCCTCCTCGCCGTGACACAGAATGCGCGCGGCGAGCGAGCGCTGCTCCGGCCGGGCGACTACTTCGGAGAGGTCGCGCCGGCGATGGGGATCCGGCGCACGGCCAGCGTCCGAACGATCTCGCCGGTGACCGTCGCGAGCTGTGACCGTGCGACGTTCGACGAGTACGTCAAGCCGCTGCTCGCGGACGAAGCTTGACGTGCTCGAACTGTGGCAGGCCGAGTGGTGTCCGGACTCGCACCGCCTGCGTGAGCGGCTGACGGAGCTCGGCGTCGACTTCGTCGTCCGGCAGGCCGCCCCGTTCAGGCGCGACCGAGACGCGATGCGCGAGGCGGTCGGGACGGACTCGATCCCGGTGCTCGTCACCGAGGACGGCCGGGCGATCACCGACACGGACGAGGCGCTCTCCTTCCTCGCCCAGAGCTACGGGCCCGGCCGCTGGGCCGACGGCCACCGCGACCAGGAAGCGCGGCACCCCCCGCTCCGGCAGGGTTCGTCGCACGGCGACGAGCGCTAGGACTCGGCCGGGCGCCGCACGACGGCGGGCGCCACGAGTCGTCACGGAGCACCCGCGGTCGAGCGGAGCACCGCGTCCGAGAGACGCGGCCATGCCTCCTTCGCCCATTCGCCGAACTCGAGGTCGGTCAGGCAGCCGCACGCCAGCCCCGCGTCGGGGTCGACCCAGAGGAACGCTCCCGAGCCGCCGAAGTGGCCGAACGTGCGCGGCGACGCGCGCGTGCCCGTCCAGTGGCCCGGCTTGTCGTCGCGGAGCTCGAACCCGAGGCCCCAGTCGTTCGGCGACATGCGACCGTAGTCCGGCAACACTCCGTCCAGCCCCGGGAAGGCGACGGCCGTAGCTTCGTCCAGCGTCTCGCGGGCCACGAGTGTCGGTGCGAGCAGCTCGCGGCCGACCCTCAGCACGTCGTCGAGGCTCCCGTGCACGCCGGCGGCGGGCGACCCGTGTAGCTCCGCACGTATCGCGAGCGGCCGAAAGACCGCCTCCGACAGGTACCGGCCGAACGGCATCTGCGCCCGCTCCGCGACGAGCTTCGCCAGCGTCTCGAACCCCGCGTTCGAGTAGATCCGCCGGCGGCCCGGTTCGCCGAGCGGCGGGCCGGCCTCGAACGGGAGTCCCGAGGCGTGCGCAAGCAGGTGCCGGACCGTGGAGCCGGGCGGACCGGCCGGCTCGTCGAGGTCGACGACGCCCTCCTCGACGGCAACGAGCGTCGCGAGCGCCGTAACGAGCTTCGTCACCGACGCCCATCGAAAGACGCGCTCGGCATCGCCGTGCCTCGCTAGCACGCGGTCGGCGGTCGCCACCCCGGCGGCGGCGTGCCGCGCCGGCCAGCCATCGATCTGCCGTAGAGCGTCCACGCGGCGATACTAGGCACGTGCAGCGGCGGGTCATCTCCTCGGCGATGCCGTGGGAGCGGAAGTACGGCTACTCGCGCGCCGTGGTCGCCGGCGGCCACGTTCACGTCTCCGGCACCGCGCCTGTAATGGCGGACGGCGGCGATCCACCACCCGACGCCTACGGCCAGGCGCGCCGTTGCCTCGAGATCATCCTCGCGGCGCTCGCCGAGGCGGGCGCACGCGCCGAGGACGTCGTGCGGACGCGCTGGTACCTGACGCGCGCGGAGGACGTGGAGGAGGTAGCGCGCGCCCACGGCGAGGTCTTCGCCACCGTCCGCCCGGCCGCGACGGGGGTCGTCGTGGCGGCGCTGCTCGACCCACGGTGGCTCGTGGAGATCGAGGCCGACGCGATCCTCGAGTGACCGCTCACCGGTTCGCGCTGCTCACCGGGCTCTACGTCGCGGTCGTCTGCTCTGCGCAGATCGGCGCGCAGAAGATCATCGAGCTGCCGATCACGGGCGACGCTGCACCCGGCGGGACGTACCTGATCGGCGTGTCGCTCGCGCTGATCGAGGTCGCGCACCACACGGCGCCCTCGCGTCGGGAGGGGTGGCTGCACGCCCAGCTGATGATCGCGGCGGGGTTCGTCGCGTCGGCGCTCCTCGCCGGGTACATCGCGCTGGTCGACGCCTCGCCGGCGGCTTTCCCGGGCCAGCACTTCGGCGAGCTCGCCGACACGTGGCGCATCGTCGCGGCGAGCCTCGCCGCCTTCGCGGTCTCGGAGACGATCGACAACATGCTCGGGGCGTCGCTGCGCGACCGCTTGCACGACGCCGGCCGCGTTGCCGTGACGAACGCGGTCAGCGCGCCGCTCGACAGCGTCGTCTTCCTCGCACTCGCGTTCGGCTCCCTCGAGTTCGTCGAAGGGCAGCTCCAGGCGAAGCTGGCCGCGTCATTCGTGCTCGGGATTCCGCTGGTTCTGGTCGCCCGGCGCTTCCTTCGCCGCGCGAGCGGGCATATGGTTCCGCGCACGTGAGGCAGATCTTTCCACCGGAGATCACGGGCAAGAGCCTGGAGCCTCGCGGCAGCGTGCTCGACCACAGGTTCGGCGAGGGCGAGCCGTACACGCTCGGGGTCGAGGAGGAGTACATGTTGCTCGACGCCGACACGCTCGACCTCGTTCAGCACATCGACACCGTCCTCGCCGCCGTCGCCGGCCACGAGCTGGAGTCGCGGATCAACGCAGAGCTGATGCAGTCTGTGATCGAGATCACGACGCCCGTGTGCCGGACGGCGGGCGACGTCGACGTCGCGTTGCGACAGCTGCGCGGCTACGTGTCAGGGATCGCAGGCGAGCGCGGCCTGCGCGTCGGCTCCGCCGGGACGCACCCGTTCAGCCTCTTCGAGCGCCAGCGCATCACCGCCAAGGACCGCTACCGGCAGCTCGTCGACCAGATGCAGTACATCGCCCGGCGCGAGCTCATCTTCGGCATGCACGTCCACGTCGCGGTGGACGGGCCGGACAAGGCGATCGGCGTGATCAACGGGCTGCTGCCGGAGCTTGCACCGCTGCTGGCGCTGTCGGCGAGCTCGCCATTCTGGCGCGGGGAGCCGACCGGCCTGCACTCGAGCAGGCAGATGGTCTTCGCGGCGTTCCCCCGCTCGGGGCCGCCGCCGCGTTTCAAGGACTACGAGGACTACGCGAGCGTGGTCGGCCAGCTCGAACGGACGGGCTGCATCGCCGACTACACACAGATCTGGTGGGATATCCGCCCGCATCCGCGCCTCGGCACGATCGAGGTCCGGATTTGCGACGCCGTCACGCGCGTCGAGCACGCGGTCGCGATCGCGGCGTACTGCCAGGCGTTCGTGAAGTACCTCTCCGAAAAGATCGACCGCCGCGAGGAGATCCCCGCGTACCACCGCATCCTGACGACCGAGAACAAGTGGCTCGCAGGCCGGTACGGGCTCGACGCACCGGTCATGGACCTCGGTTCCGGACGGCGCAACCGCATCCCCGTCTCGCAAATCGTCCGCCGGACGCTGCAGATGATCGAGCCGCACGCGCGCGAGCTGGGCTCGGAGCGAGAGCTCGAGGGCATCGAGGACATCGTCTCGCGGGGCAACGGCGCCGACCGCCAGCTGCGCGTGTTCAACGCGAACCGTGACATCGTCGAGGTCGTCCGCGAGATCGCCGACGTCACTGAAGAGGCGGCTCTGCCGGTCACCACCGGCTGAGCCGCCTGGCGGCGTTCGTCCGCGTCCCGAGCCGCCGCGCCGCGACGTTCTCGGGTGGAACTCGACGGTGCGCACAACGCGCATCTTCGAGAGGTCGACGTCCGCCGAGGCTCCTTGGGTCGCGGACGCATTCCATACGGACGGTCACGCGCGGCAAGTCCCGGCCCGGACCCGGCGCTCCGCGCCGGTCGTACTGGACCCGGTGGACGGCCACGCCCGTATCTCGGACGATGAAAGCGCTCCATACTCTGCTCCGGTGGCGCCGGTGCGCCGACACGAGCGCGCCTGGATTCGAGGCGCACAGTCCGGCTCAGTCGCGGATCTCGAGCAGCTGTTCCGCGCCCATTGGCCGCGCGCCCACCGCGCCGCCTACCTCATCGTCCACGACGCGGCGGCGGCCGAGGACATCGCCCAGGAGGCCTTCATCGCCGCCCTGCGGGCGCTCGACCGCTTCGACCGCCGCCGTCCCTTCGCGCCCTGGCTGCACCGCATCGTCGCCAACCGCGCCATCGACTGGGCGCGCGCCCGCGCGGCGCGTGCCGAGGTCGCCTTGCCCGACGTGGCGGGCGCCCACTCCGCCGAGCGGCCGAGCGGCGATCCCGAGGCACTCGCGGCCGGCCTCGTCGAGCTCACGCCGGAGCATCGCGCCGTGATCGTGCTGCGCTACCTGCTCGACTACACGCCGGGCGAGATCGCCGACCTGCTCGACCTGCCGCGCGGCACCGTCAACTCTCGCCTGCGCCGGGCGCTCGACCGGCTCGGAGAACGGCTCGCATGAAGGACGGCGA
>JACVRM010000018.1 GCA_014534415.1 Thermoleophilia bacterium
CAGCACGAGATCCGCGACGCCTACACGTTGCAAGGACCTGTCTACGAGGAGTGGGCCCGGTTCGTCTGGGGCATCGTCACCGAGGGCGAGCTCGGGATCTCCTTCGTCAACCGCCGGCCGGTCAGCGAGCTGATCCTCTCTGCCGCTCCGGTGACGGCCTCGCTCATCGTCGGCGGCGCGATCCTCTGGATGCTGCTCGCGATTCCGCTCGGGATCCTCTCGGGGCTGCGGCCACGTTCCCTGCTCGACCGAGCAGGAATGGTGTTCGTCCTCATAGGCGTCTCGACGCACCCGGTCTGGCTCGGTCTGATGTTCCGCTACCTCTTCTCGGCCCGGCTCGGCTGGGCCCCGCCCGCCGGCTACTGCGACCTGATCGACCCGCAGGGAAGCTGCGGCGGCCCGCGACCGTGGTTCTCGCACCTGATTCTCCCGTGGTTCACGTTCGCGCTCCTGTTCGCGGCGCTCTACGTCCGCATGATTCGCGCCAGCGTCATGGAGACCGTCCAGGAGGACTACGTCCGCACCGCGTATGCGAAAGGCGCGTCGCGCTCGCTCGTCATCCGCCGCCACATCCTGCGCAACGCCATGCTGCCGGTCGTCGCGATGCTCAGCGTCGACATGTCCGTCGCCATCGCCGGGCCGGTCGGCAGCGTGGTTTTCGTGGAGCGCGTCTTCGGACTTCCCGGGATCGGCTCGCTCGCGCTCGAGAGCCTGCCGCGGCGCGACGCTCCGGTCATCCTGGGCGTCGTGGTGTCCGTGATGATCGTCGTGCTCGTCTTGAATCTGATCGCCGATCTCGTCTATTCGGTGATCGACCCGCGCATCCACCGGACCGGGCAGGCCCATGACCCGGAGGAGCGGCGCGTCACCGGTCCGGAACCCACGCCGGTCGCGGAGAGCGCGTAGGTGCGCTCCGTCAGCGACGAGACGTTCGAGGCCGAGGTGCTCGCGGCCGAGCGGCCCGTCGTGGTCGATTTCTGGGCGCCGTGGTGCCGGCCGTGCAAGGCGATCGAGCCGCTGTTCGCGCAACTGGCGGCCGAGCTCGCCGGTCGCGTCGAGTTCGTGCGCATGGACGTCGACGCCAACCCGCTGACGGCAGCGCGCTACGGCGTCCTGGCGCTTCCGACTGCGATGCTGTTCGCCGGCGGGCAGCCGCGCGCGACGGTCGCCGGAGCGCGCCCCCGCCCCGACTACGAGCGGGCGTGGGCGCGGTGGCTAGAGGCGGCCGCGTAGCGCCGCCAGCCGGAGCGCGGGCACCTTCCAGACGGCCTCGAGCACGATTGCGCGGCTCATCTTCGAGCCGCCCGTCTCGCGGTCGACGAACGTGATCGGCATCTCGACCACGCGGAAGCCGGCGCGCGCCGCTCGGAACGTGGTCTCGATCTGAAACGCGTACCCGAGCGAGCGGATCGCGCCCAGATCGATCCGCTCGAGCACGGCGCGGCGATAGCACTTGAAGCCCCCGGTCAGGTCACGGATGCCGAGGCCGAGCAGAAGCTGGGCGTATACCGAGCCGCCGCGCGAGATCGCTCGGCGCGCGAGCCCCCAGTTCCGGACTCCGCCGCCCTCTACGTAGCGGGACCCGAGTACGAGGTCGGCGTCCTGCGCGGCCGCGATGAGGCGGGGGACGTCGGCCGGCGAGTGCGAGAAGTCGCAATCCATCTCGAGCACCAGTTCGGCTCCCCGCCCCAGCGCGCGCCGGAAGCCGGCCAGGTAAGCCGGCCCGAGACCCCGTTTGGCCGGCCGGTGAAGGACGTCGACGAACGGCAGCTCGCGCGCCAGCCGCTCGGCGACCTGACCGGTCCCGTCCGGCGAGCGATCGTCGATCACGAGGACGCCGTCGTCCGGCCCGAGCACCTCGCCGAGCGCGCGCAGCATCGGCTCGATGTTCTCGCGCTCGTTGTACGTGGGCAGGCAGACGACCGCGCGCACGCCAGGAGTTTTGCGCGCGAGCCCGCCACGAGGGTCAGTCGCCGAGCGACAGACGCTCCGTGCCTATCATCGGCGCGTGGCGACGACGCTACCGCGCAACGCTGACGTCGCCGACCAGTTCGAGCTCCTCGCCGACCTCCTCGAACTGGAGGGGACGGACATGTTCCAGGTCCTCGCGTACCGCCGGGCCGCTTCGCTGATCCGCGAGACGCCGCGCCCGATCGCCGAGCTCGCGCTGGCCGGCCGCGCGAAGGAGCTGCCCGGAATCGGTGCCACCATCGAGGGCAAGATCGTCCAGATCGCCGAGGTCGGCGAGATGGAGGCGCTGACGAAGCGCAAGCAGCGCGTCCCGCCGGAAGTCGTCTCGTTCATGCGTCTGCCGGGCCTCGGCCCCAAGACGGTCCGGCGCATCTGGCAGGAGCTCGGCGTCACGACGGTCGACGAGCTGAGGCGGGCGGCCGAGCTCGAGCAGCTTCGTACACTGCGCGGGCTCGGGGCGAAGACGGAGGAGAACGTGCTCCGCGCCCTCGCCGCGAAACCCGCCGGCCCGCCGCGCACGCTGCTCGGCGCGGCACTCCCGGCGCTGCTCGCGGTCGTGGCGGTGCTCCGTGACCACCCAGCTGCCGAGCTCGTCTGCGAGGCGGGCAGCGCGCGCCGCCGCCGGGAGACGGTGCGGGACCTGGACATCATCGCCACGGCGAGCGACCCGAAGGCGTTGACCGCGTACCTGACCCAGCTCGAGTGGGTGGCCGAGGTCTCCGCCCACGGGCCCACGAAGGCGACGGTCGTCTCGCAGAACGGCCTGCGCTTCGACCTGCGCGTCGTGCCTCCGCACTCGTACGGGAACCTCCTCCAGCACTTCACGGGTTCGAAGCACCACAACGTCGCGCTGCGCGAGGACGCCGTGCGCCGTGGCCTGTCGGTCTCCGAGTACGGCGTCCAAGACGTCGAGACTCGGGAGGTCTTCCAGACACGCTCCGAAGAGGAGCTCTACGCATACCTCGGCTACCAGTTCATACCGCCGGAGCTTCGCGAGAACCGCGGTGAACTCGAGGCCGCACGGCGCGGCGGGCTACCCGCCCGCCTGGTCGAGCACGGCGACCTGCGCGGCGACCTGCACACGCACACGAACTGGTCGGACGGGCGGAACACCGTCGAGGAGATGGCCGTAGCCGCGCGCGAGCGCGGCTACGAGTACCTCGCGATCTGCGACCATGCTCAGCGCCTGCGCGGCGGCGGGCTCGAGCGCCAGGCGGCAGAGATCGAGGCTTTGCGCGAGCGCGTCGAGCCGCTGCGGCTGCTGCGCGGCGTCGAGGTCAACGTCCGCGCCGACGGCTCTCTCGACGTCTCCGACGACGAGCTTGCGGGCTGCGACTGGGTCGTCGCGTCCGTGCACTCCGGCTTCGACCGAGATCCGACGGGTCGCATCGTCGCCGCGATGCAGAACCCGCACGTCGACTGCATCGGGCATCCGACCGGTCGCAAGATCAACAGGCGCGAGCCGGCGGACGTGGACGTAACCCGGCTGATCGAGAGCGCGCTCGCCACGGGCACTGCGCTCGAGATCAACTCGCAGCCGGACCGTCTCGACCTCATCGACGCTCACGCCCGCGCTGCTGCCGAGGCGGGCGTGCGCGTCGTCGTCAACAGCGACGGGCACGGCATCGAGACGCTTCAGTACGTCGAGCTCGGAATTGCGCAGGCGCGCCGCGGGTGGCTGACGGCCGACCAGGTGCTGAACACGCGGCCGTGGCCCGAGATCGCCCCGTGAGGCGCTCGCCGCGCTAGAGGCAGCGGAGCAGCTCGACGACCCCGGCCGGGCCGCGGACGACGAGATCGGCGGCCGGGGCGAGCGCGTCAGGCATCTCGGCGGAGGCGACCGCCACCGCCACGCCCAGCTCGAGATCGCGCAGGGCGCGGAACGCGTCGAGGTCGGTCGTGTCGTCACCCGCGTAGAGCGCGCGCCGGAGCCTCCGCTCGTCCAGCAGCCGCCGGACGGCCGTCCCCTTGTCGCTCGCGAGCGGCGGGCGCAGCTCCAGCACCATGCGGCCGAAGCGCGCGTCGATCTCCTCGGCTCGCGCCCGCTCGGCGACGCCCTCCAGGAATGCGCGGGCCGCAGCGAGATCGGGACTCGTCCGGTAGTGGAACGAAAGCGTCACGCCTTTGTCCTCCACGGGCCAGGCGACCGTCTCGGCGAAGTGGACGAGCCGCTCGCGCCACGCGGGCGCCGCAGGATCGAGCTCGAGCCCGTGAGCGCCGACGTAGCGGAGGCCGTCCACGCCGACGACGCGGGCGGCGTCGGCTCCGGCTCGCCCGCTGACGCACGCCACGAGGGCATACCGGCCGGCAAGCCGCTGCAACTCGCGCCGAGTCTCGTCCGGCACGCGCGCTTCCTCCGGCCGGTCGACGATAGGCGCGAGCGTTCCGTCTACGTCCAGGACGATCGCCGCGAGCTCCGGCCGCGCCGCCAGGCGGGCCACGATCGGCGGCACCTCCACAGCGCCGTACGATACGCCCGTGCGGCTGGTCGCCATCGGCGTCACCGCCGGCGCGTTCTCGGCGCTGTTCGGCGTCGGCGGCGGAATCATCATCGTGCCGCTGCTCGTCGTCGCGGCGGGCTTCGGCGAGCGACCGGCGACCGGCACATCGCTCGCCGCAATCGGTCTCATCGCGCTCGCCGGCACCGTGCTCTACGCCCTCCGTGGGCACGTGGAGCCTGGTCACGCGGCGCTCGTCGGCCTGCCGGCCGCCCTCGGCGCGGTCGGCGGAGCGGCACTCCAGCAACGAATCGGAACGCGGGTGCTCCTCCTGGGGTTCGCGGCGCTCCTCGCGGTCATCGGCGTCCGCCTGCTCGTCGCGTGACGACAGTCGTGATCGCGCTCGCGGCGGGGCTTGCAGCAGGCGTGGCCGCCGGCTTGTTCGGCATCGGCGGCGGGATTCTCTTCGTACCCGTCCTGACGCTCGGGCTCGGGCTCTCGCAGCTCGAAGGAGAGGCAACCTCCCTGCTCGCGATCCTGCCGACGGTCGCGGCAGGCACCTGGCGGCAGCACCGCTACGGCAACGTCCGCTGGCGCACCGCGCTCGTGATCGGCGTGGCGGCCCTGGCGGGCGTCGAGGTGGGCATCCGGATCGCCGAAGCGCTCCCCGAGGACACGCTGCGTCGGCTGTTCGGAGCCCTGATGCTCGTGGTCGCGGCGCAGCTCTTCTGGAGCGCGACGCGGCGAGGCAACCGTTTCGGCGAACTTGGCCGATAATGCAGGTGTGGCGCGGAAATCAGGCCTAGCCGCCGCATTCCTCGTGACCCTGCTCGTCGCCGTCGGGCCGGGCGCGTCGTCGCCTCGCGCGACCATCGCCCCGTCGGCGCAGGCTTCTGCGTATGCCGTTCAGGTGATCGTGCCGGGGGCGGCAGGCGTGTCCTCGGCCCCCGTTTCGGCGCCGCCCGATAGAACCGCGACAGGCTCCTTCTCGTACGGGGCAGGTGCCGTCACGGCCGGGTCGGTCAGCGCCAGCGCAGTTGCGAGACGCGCCGCTCCGGTCACCGCGAGCGCCGGCGCGGACATCAACGGCCTCTCGCTCTTCGGCGGTGAGATCACCGCCGACTCGATCGCGGCGCGCGCTCGGGCCACGGCGACGGCGAAGTCCAGCTCGGGCCAGACGGCCGGCAGCCTGGTGAGTGGGCTTCAGGCACTCGGACAGGCGGTCAGCTCGGCACCGGGGACAACCGTCGTTCTCGCCGACTGGGGGTTGCTGACCGTGATGGGAGGGTCGTCGGCGTCCTCGAGGACGGGTGGCGTCCCGGGCCACCGGACCTCGGTGCTCGCGCTGCACGTCCGGCTGACGTCCGAGCACGGCGGCCTCCCGGCGGGCACCGACATCTTCGTCGGCCACGCCGAAGCGACGGTGCAGGCGGGCACGCCGCCCGCGGCCGCCAAGCCTGCTCCGCAGCCGGCCGAGTCGCCGCCGCTGCCGCCGCTACCGAGGCGCAAGGTTGCCAAGCCCGCCGGCCCGACCCGGGCGCCGGGGCTGAGCGTGGTGGTGCCACGCCGGACGCCGCCCACCGTCCAGCCGAAGCTGACGGCCGGCGGCTACGTCTTCCCGGTCTACGGCCCGGTCTCGTGGAGCGACACGTTCGGGGCCGCGCGCGCGGCGCCCGTCACGTGGCACCACGGCGTGGATATCTTCGCGCCGCTCGGTGCGCCGATTCTCGCGGTAGCCGACGGGACGCTCTTCTCGGTCGGATGGAACGACATCGGCGGCCTGCGTCTCTGGCTGCGCGACGGCGAGGGCAACGAGTTCTACTACGCGCACCTCTCGGCGTTCGCGACGGGCGCCGTGGACGGCGCACAGGTTCGCGCCGGCCAGGTGATCGGCTTCAACGGTGCGACGGGCGACGCCGAGGGCACGCCGTACCACCTGCACTTCGAGATCCACCCGGTCTCGATGCTCTACCTCGGTTACGACGGGGCGGTGAACCCGACGAAGTACCTGCTTGCGTGGCAGAAGCTCAGGGACGTTCCGATCGAGGGCGTGATCGGCTGGGCGCTGCCGCTCGCGCCCGGCAGCCTGGCGCCGAAGCCGGGCGCGATCCTCCTGCAAGCCTCGGACATCTCGAGCGCGAGCGGACTCGACCCGGCCTCGCTTCGTCGCGCGCTGCGCGGCCCGCCAGCGGCGCTCACGGAGGGCTCGCTCGCGCGCCCGCTGACCGGTCAGCCGGCGAGTCCCGGCGCCGGCTAGGGCGAGTTGGTGCTCACCTCGCTCGTCTCGCTGACGTCGCTGCCGTAGTCCTCGCCTCCGCCGAAGAGCCCGCGCAGCCATTCGCGCGTGGCCTCGCCCGTAAGCGGGTTGAAGAGGAGTCCGGCGACGATGCCGGCGAGCAGCAATGTGTTCCGGGCCTTGTGGCTCTCTTTCCCCTGCACGCGCTCGGCCGCAGTCCGCAGGTCGTCGATCGCGCGGCGGAGGTTGTCCTGAACGTCCTTGTCCGTTGCGACTCGGGTCGCGACGGTTGTCACACCGCGGTTGCCGACCAGGTCGTCGTAGATCTCGCGCGCGGCGGCGAGCGCGTCGCGCAGGTTGTCGCGCACTTCGTCGTCCTTGAGCGCACGCTCGACGTAGGGCTTCATCGTCCGACTTCTGTCGGAGATGCGATCGCGTGTCGTGGCCATCCGTTCCCTCCTTGCGGTTTTCTTCGCTTCTATCCGAGCATCCTCGCCCGCAAACGCTACGCCTCCTCTTGACTCGGCGTCGGCGGAGCGGTTAGCGTGAAACGGGTTAGTAGGAACTAACTCGCGTGGACGAGGAGGAGCATTCTTGATGGATCGCTGGACGCGCGCGGTCATCCGGCTGCGCTGGCTCGTACTCGTGGCGTGGCTCGCCGCGCTCGTCGTCTCCGGCATCGCGATGGCCGGGCTGAGCGACCTGCTCACCAACCGGTTCACCCTGCCCGGCACCGACACGGCGCGCGCGGAGCAGATCCTCGAGGATCACTTCGGGCAGCGCTCGGCCGGGTCGTTCACCGTCGTCGTGCAATCGCACGGCCGGCCGGCGACCGCGCTCGTTCCGGAAGCGAGGGCGGCGGCGCAGCGTGCCGCCGGCGCGCTGCCGACGGCGCGCGTGGCGAGCGTCCAGGCCGTCTCCGACAGCGTCGTCAGCGCCGTCATCGCTTCGCGGCAGGAGCCCGCCGACGCCAAGCTCTTCACCGACGAGATGCGCGAGGCGGCCGGCTCGATCCCGGGCGCGACCGTCTACGTCACCGGTCAGGCGGCCATCGAGCATGACCTCGACCCGGTGTTCGAGCGCGATCTCAAGGTCGGTGAGCTCTACATCGCCATCCCGATTGCGCTGCTGTTGCTCATCTTCGTGTTCGGGACGCTCGCGTTCCTGATCCCGTTCGTCTTCGCGATGGCGGCCATCCCGGTCACGCTCGGGATCATCTGGGCGATCGCCCACTTCATGGAGCTCACCACGTACCTCCAGAACATGGTGATGCTGATCGGGCTCGGGATCGCCATCGACTACTCGCTGCTCGTCGTCTACCGGTACCGCGAGGAGCGTCGCCGGCACGAGCGTAAGGAGGATGCGATCGTCCGGACGATGCAGACGGCCGGGCACGCGGTCATCTTCAGCGGCACTGCTGTCGCGATCGGGCTCGCACTGCTGCTCGCGATGCCGCTCCCGTTCATGCGCGGCTTCGGGGTGGGCGGCGTGCTGATCCCGGTCATCTCGGTCGTGTGTGCGATGACGCTGCTGCCCGTGCTGCTCTACTTCGCCGGTGCGAGGCTGGATCGCGTTCGCCTGCTGCCCAGGAACCTGGTCAACCGCCGCGAGAACGAGGAGCGCAACATGTGGACGCGCTTGGCGCAGCGGATCATGCAGCGGCCGGTCGTCTTCGCCGCCGGAACGGCTGCGTTGCTGCTGGCGCTCGCCGTGCCCGTGCTCGACCTCGAGCTCGGACCGGGCTCGAACGAGGGTGTTCCCAGGCATCTCCAGAGCATCCGCGGGCTCGACGTGCTCTCCGAGGCGGTGGGCGACGGCGCGCTCGCGCCGACGAACCTCGTCGTCGACACGAACGAGGCGGGCGGCGCCCAGAACCAGGCGGTCCGGTCGGCGGTGGTCGACCTCCGCGAACGGCTGGCCGCCGATCCGGAGGTCGGCGACGTCGTGTTCGGATCGAGCCGTCAGTCCGTCGACGCGACCGGCCGCTACCTGAACGTCCAGATCATCGGCAAGCACGAGTACGGGCTGCCGCAGAGCATGGACTTCGTCGAACGGCTGCGCGACGAGATCGTCCCGGCGGCCGGCTTTCCGGACGGCGTGGAGGTCTACGCCGGCGGTGGCCCGCCGAGCGGCGTCGACTTCCTCGACCTCACCTACGGGGCCTTCCCGTGGCTGGTGCTGGCGGTCCTGGTCCTGACGTACTTCCTGCTCTTGCGCGCGTTCCGCTCGGTGGTGCTGCCGCTCAAGGCGATCGTGCTGAACATGCTCTCGATCGGCGCGGCGTACGGGCTGCTCGTCGTCGTCTTCAAGTGGGGTGCAGGCGAGTGGGTCGGCCTGACCGCGTTCGACCAGATCGAGGGCTGGATCCCGGTCATGCTCTTTGCGATGCTGTTCGGCCTCTCGATGGACTACGAGGTCTTCCTCGTGAGCCGGATGCGGGAGGAATGGGACGCGACGGGCGACAACGAGCGCTCGGTTGCCGAGGGCCTCGCCAAGACTGGCCGGCTGGTGACGATCGCCGGCGCGATCATGTTCGCGGCGTTCATGGGCTTCGTGGCCGGCTCCGTGATCGGGCTCCAGCAGTTCGGGTTCGGGCTGGCGGCCGCGATCCTGCTCGACGTGACGATCGTGCGGGCCCTGCTCGTGCCGAGCGCGATGAAGCTCTTCGGGCGGTGGAACTGGTGGCTTCCCGAGGGTGTCGCCCGCCTGTTCCGCGTGAAGCCGTCGCCGCTCGCGGAGCAGCCGCGGCCGGCGCTGCGGCCCGCCGGACGGTAGCGGCCTGCTAGCGAAGCGTGGCCCAGACCACGACCGCGACGAGGATCGCGACCAGCAGCCAGGCGAGCCAGAGCGTCCGGAACGCGCGGCGCTCGCCCCGGCGCGCTCCGGGCTCGGGCGTGTAGGGGTCGAGCGGCGGCGACGGTTGACGCGGAATGTCGTCGTCGCCCTCGACGACAGGCGGCTCTCGATCGACGTACCGCTCGCGCTCGTCTGCCATGGGTGGGAAGCCTACCGCCGCGGTGGGCAAGTACCATCGCGCCGATGCCGAAGGGGCTGATCTGCGCCGGGGGAGCGGCGACGCGGCTCGAAGAGTTGACTCGCGTCACGAACAAGCACCTGCTGCCCGTCGGCCGCTGGCCGATGGTCTACTACCCGCTTCAGCTCCTTCAGCGGGCCGGCGTCCGCGAGGTGCTGCTCGTGACGGGCCAGCAGCACGCCGGCGACTTCATCGACCTGCTCGGGGACGGCCGGGTTCAGGCGCGCGCCAACGGCGAGCAACTCCTGGATCTCGATCTCACGTACAAGGTGCAGGTCGAGCCGGGCGGCATTGCGCAGGTCGTCGGCATGGCGCGCGATTTCGCAGCGGGCGACAAGCTCGTCGTCTGCCTGGGAGACAACATCTTCGAGTACTCGCACGCCGCGGCGATCCGCGAATGGGCGGCGGACGGCGACGGTGCGCTCGTCTTCGTGAAGGACGTTCCGGATCCCGAGAACTTCGGCGTGGTCGTCTACGACGGAGACGGACGAGTCGCGGATGTCGTCGAGAAGGCCGGCCGTGTGGACGCGCGCTATGCGGACCCGCCGTCGTCCGACGCCGTGGTAGGCCTCTACTGCTACCCACCCGACGTCTTCGAGCTCGTCGCCGGGCTGGAGCCGTCGAGCCGGGGCGAGCTCGAGATCACGGACGTCAACCGCGCCTACGCGCAGAGCGGCAGGCTCGACGTGCGGCGCGTCGGCGGGTGGTGGCACGACGGCGGCAAGCACTGGCAGGATCTCGCCGAGGTCGGCCGGCTGATCGAGGCGACGGGCGCCAACAAGTGATCGACGGAATCCAGGTCATTCCGCTCCGCCGCTTCGAGGACGAGCGCGGGTGGTTCATGGAGGTACGCCGCGAGAGCTGGCTGCCGAAACGCACCGCCCAGACGAACCTGTCGTTCTCGCGGCGGGGCGTGATCCGCGGACTGCACTACCACGAGCGCGGCCAGGACGACCTGTTCGTCTGCCTGGAAGGCACGGCGCGCGTCGTCGTGCTCGATCGCGAGTCCGGCGAGACGTTCTGCGCCGACATCGGTGACCGCAACCCGGTCGCGGTCTACATCCCGGGGCATCTCGCGCACGGCTTCGAGGCGCTCACGGACCTCGTCTTCTGCTACCACGTCACGGCCGAGTACGACCCGGCCGACCCCGACGAGCACGGCGTTCCCTGGGACGATCCGCGCATCAAGCACCTCTGGAGCACGTCATCGCCGACGCTCTCCGAGCGGGACGCGTCCGTCGCCGCATCGTCGTAACGGGCGCCGGCGGGCAGCTGGGGCAAGCGCTCGCCGAGGCGTTCGCGGACGATGAGGTCCTTGCGCTGCGGCGCGAGGAGTGGGACGTCCGCGAGCCGTATCGCGGCCCGCGGCCGGATCTCGTCTTGCATGCGGCGGCGTGGACACGCGTCGACGACGCGGAGGCCGACCCAGCCGGCGCAGCTGCGGTCAACGTGCGCGGGACGGAGAACGTGGCCGCACTCGGCGCGCCGCTCGTCTACTTCTCGTCGGACTACGTGTTCGACGGCCGCAAGGGCGAGCCGTACGTCGAGTCCGATGGGACCGCGCCGCTGTCTGTCTACGGGCGGACGAAGCTCGAGGGCGAGCAGGCAGTCGGCGACGGCTGGATCGTCCGCTCGTCGTGGCTCTTCGGGGCGACCGGCCAGAACTTCGTGCGGACGATGATCCGGCTCGCAGTCGAGCGCGACGAGGTGCGCGTGGTCGCCGACCAGGTCGGCTGCCCGACGTACGTCGGGCACCTGGCCGCGGCGACGCGGCGGGTGGTCGAGCTGCCCCGCGGCGTCTGGCACGTCGCCGCGGGGGGCGAGTGCTCCTGGGCCGAGTTCGCGGCGGCGATCTTCGAGGAGGCGGGTCTGGACTGCCGGGTCCTGCCGATTACGACCGAGGAGTACGGCGCGCCGGCGCCGCGCCCGGCCTACTCGGTGCTGCGCAGCGAGCGGTCGGAGGCGCCGCGACTGCCGCACTGGCGCGAAGGTCTGCGCGCCTGCCTCGCCGACATGTCGCCGTAGGTCGGCCCCGTCCAACCGACGTGCGCCCAGCGCCCGTTGCGGCGCCTGCGTCGCTCGACACGCCTCGGAGGGGCGACTGCAGGGACTGTCCCTGCGAACCGGCCCGTCGGGACGTGGCATTCGGGGACGAAGCGTGACGATCGCTCCACAGCCGCGTTCAGCCGGGAACTGGCGGGCTAGCGTCGGGGATGTGCCGCGCCTCCCGCGTCGCGAGCTGCTTCCCCAGCACGGCTTCTTCCACATCACCGCGCGGGGAGTCGCCGAGGAGGCGATCTTCCGCGACGATGCCGACCGGGTCGTGTTCCTCGCGCTGCTCGGCGGGACCGTCGGGCGCTTCCACTGGCGCTCGCATTCCTTCTGCCTGATGAGCACGCACTACCACCTCGTGATTGAGGCGCAGCGCGCGCTCCTCTCCGCCGGGCTTCATCGACTCAACGGCATCTACGCACAGCACTTCAACCGCCGTCACGGCCGCCGTGGCCATCTGTTCGCCGACCGCTTCGCCGCCTGGCTGATCGAGAGCGAGGAGCACCTCTACGCGGCCTGCCGATACCTGCTCCTCAATCCGGTCCGCGCGGGCCTCTGCCACGATCCGGCCGCGTACCTGTGGAGCGGCAGTCGCTACGGAAAGATTCTCTGACGCCTCAGCGCCACGCCGTCTCCTGGACGGGCGCCCGATCCTTGAGCGGCTCCCACCACGAGCGGTTGCGCGCATACCACTCGACCGTCTCGCTCAATCCCTGCTCCCACGCGATGGCGGGCTCCCAGCCGAGCTCGCGGCGGATCTTCGACGAGTCGAGCAGGTAGCGGCGGTCGTGCCCAGGCCGGTCGGGCACGATCGTCTTCAGCGAGGCCGGTTTTCCGGTCAGCTCGAGCACGCGGTCGGCGATCTCCTCGATCGACGCCTCCACGCCCGAGCCGACGTTGTACGTCTCGCCCGGCCGCCCGTCCACCAGCGCGAGCTCGATAGCGCGGCAGTGGTCCAGTACGTGGAGCCACTCGCGCCGGTTCTGCGTCGACTCGTACATGGGCAGCGGCCGGTCGTCGAGCGCGTTCGTCACGAAGAGCGGGATGACCTTCTCGGGAAACTGAAACGGCCCGTAGTTGTTGCAGCAGTTGGTGATCGTGATCGGCAGGCCGTACGTCTCGCGGTAGGCGCGGACGTAGTGATCCGCTGCGGCCTTCGAGGCGTTGTACGGTGTCCGAGGCCGGTAGGGCGTCTCCTCGGTGAACGCCTCGTCCGAGTCGAGCGGCAGATCTCCGTACACCTCGCACGTCGAGATGTGGTGGAAGCGCGCGACGCCGGCGCGCTGCGCAGCTTCGAGCAGCAGCTGCGTGCCAAGCACGTTCGTTCGCGCGAAGCGGCCCGGATCGACGACGGCAAGCGAGTTGTGCGACTCGGCCGCGAAATTGACGATGACGTCGAGCCCTTCCTCGCGCAACACCTGCTCGGTCAGCTCGAGGTCCCCGATATCGCCCTCCACGAAGACGACGTCGTCCTCGAACTCCTTGAGGTTGTCGCGGTTGCCCGCGTACGTGAGCAGGTCGTACGCGACGAGGTGGTCGCCGGGACGGTGGCGCAGCCAGTAGTGAACGAAGTTCGAGCCGATGAAGCCGGCCGCGCCCGTGACGAGCAATCTCACGCGGTCATCCTAGGGCTGTCAGCGTCTGATGCCGCATTTCCGAAAGGCGGTATCGACGTCCGGGTTGCGCCCGAGGAGGGCCTCGCGGCGTTCCAGGTAGGGGACCGCCTCCTCGCAGCGCCCGAGCTCGGCAAGCGAGCGTCCGACGTTGTAATTCGCGTACCCCTCGTAGGTATGGCCGCTTCCCTGCAGGACGGCGAGCGCGCGCTCGGCCAGCGGCAACGCCTCAGCGAACCTCCCCTGGCGCATCAGACCGGTTGCCTGATCGTTGAGTTGGATGGCGTCGCTGATCGAACCGCCGGAGGGCGGGGTGGTCGCGGGACCCTCTTCCTCGTCCGGCTCGGTCGTGGTCGGCGCCGTCGTCGGCGGAGCGGCGGTGACGGTCACCTCCGTGCGGACTGTCGTCCCGGGCTGGGTGACGCTAACGGTCCTCACGCGCGTCGTCGCCTTCGGCTCAGCGGCCGGCTCGTCGTCGTCGGCCAGCGCGCTCGCGAGCGCGACGCCTGCGACGAGACCGCCGAGCAGGAGCGCGCCCAGCACGATCCATCGGAGCGGCGACCGGCGTCGCGACGGCGCCGCGGCCGGCACCGCCGTCGCGCGCGTCCGCGGCACGACCTGCGTGCGCGCGGCGCCGGCGGCGAGGGCGTAACGCAGGTCGGCCACGAACTCGGCGCAGGTGCCATACCGCGCCTCGGGTTCCTTGGCCAGCGCCCGCTGGAACACGCGATCGACCTCCCGGCACGGCAAATCCGGGCGGCGGTCGCAGAGCGACGGCACCGGCGCGTTGACGTGCGCGGACGCCTCCGCGGTCGGCGAGTCGCCAGCGAACGGGCGCTCGCCGGACAGCAGCTCCCACGCGACGACAGCGAGCGCATAGCGGTCACTGGCCGGCCCGGCGCGCTGACCGCTCGCCTGCTCCGGCGCGATGTAGCCGGCCGTGCCGAGCACGGTGCCCGTCAGCGTGAGCGACTGGAGGCCGGTGGCGCTGGCGATTCCGAAGTCCGCCACGTGGACGTGGTCGTTACGGTCGAGCAGCAGGTTGCCCGGCTTGACGTCGCGGTGGACGACGCCGCGGCGGTGACCCGCGTCGAGGGCGCGCGCCGCCTCCTCGAGCCAGGCCAGCGCGTGGCTGACCTCGGGACGGCCGCCGCGCAGCTTCTGCTCGAGCGACCCGCCCGGCAGGTACTCCATGACGATGAACGGCCGGCCGTTCCACTCCCCGACGTCGAAGATCGTCACGATGCTCCGCTCGCCGGAGAGCCGCGCCGCGGTCAGCGCCTCGCGCGTGAAGCGCTCGCGGATCTCCGCATCCTGCGCATACCGCTCGGCGAGCACCTTGACGGCGACCTCGCGGTCCAGCGTCGTATCGGTCGCGCGATAGATGTCGCCCATCGCGCCACGCCCGATGCGCACGGCGTCGCGGTAGCGCGGCGGCAGCACTTCCGTTTCGGTAGGCATGGTGATCCGGCCCTGCGACCCTCCTCTGCTCGCCATTGCCGTTGACGCCGCTTCGGAAACCGCCGGCGTAAAAGCGCTGTAAAGACGGTTTTGGCCTCGAACCAGATGGTGTTAACGTGCGGCGGGTCGCGCGCTCAAGCATCGCGGAGTCTGGGTCGAATAGGAATGCGGCAGTCGTGACCTCCAGAAAACTGACAATCGCACTCATCGTCGTGCTTCTCACGCCGGTCGTCGCCGCCGCGGGGCCTGCCAAGCGCGCGGTCGAGCCGGCACGCCTGGCCGCGCCGACGTTCGTGGTCGAAGGTCGCGGCTGGGGCCACGGGATCGGGCTCAGCCAGTACGGCGCGCTCGGCTTCGCCCGCGCCGGGCACGGCTACCAGAAGATCCTCGCGCACTACTACCGCGGGACGGCGCTCGGCCCAGCGCCGGTCCGAAAGGTGCGCGTTTTGGTTGCGACGGACCGCGCGACGCTGACGATCTCGTCGACGGCGCCTTTCCGAGTCAAGGACGGCACCGGCGCGACCTATGAGCTCGGCGCCGGCAAGCACGCGCTCACGCCGAAGCTCAGGCTCAAGGTGGATGAGGCGACCGAGGCGACGAGCTTGACGGGCCCGCTCATGTTCATGCCGGGCACGCAGCCGGTCACACTCGACCGCGCCTACCGCGGCACGATCGAGGTCACAGTCGCGAAGGGCAAGCTTCAGGCGATCAACCACGTCGGCCTCGAGCAGTACCTCTACGGGGTCGTGCCGGCGGAGATGCCGCACACGTGGCCGACGGAGGCGCTCAAGGCGCAGGCCGTCGTCGCCCGCTCGTACGCGATCTCGCACATGAAGACCGGCGGGCCGTTCGACATGTACGCCGACACGCGCAGCCAGGTGTACCGCGGCATTCCCGAGGAGGAAGTCCAGACCAACGCCGCCGTGAACGCGACGGCGGGACAGGTCGTGCTCTACGGTGGGAAGGTCGCGAGCACGTACTACCATTCGACGTCGGGCGGCCGGACGGCGTCCATCACCGACGCGTGGCCAGGAGCGAAGCCCGTGCCGTACCTCGTCTCCGTGCCCGATCCGTACGACTCCATCTCTCCCCACCACTCGTGGGGCCCCGTCGTCTTCAAGGCGGAGCAGCTGGCGCGCGTGTTGCGCGTCCCCGGCCGGCTCGTCGACGTGCGCGTGACCGTCAACGGTTCACAGCGCATCACGTCGATCGTCGGCGTCGGCACGCAGGGCGAGGGGCCGACGGTCGACCCAGCCACGTTCCGACGCGCGCTCGATCTTCGCTCGACATGGCTCGTGCTCGGCGTGCTCTCGCTCGAGCGCCCGAACAAACCGGTCACGTACGGGTCGCGCTTCCAGCTCGCCGGTCTCGCGCGCTTCGGCTCACCCGCGACGCTCGAGAGCCGCGGCGCGGGCGAGCAGTGGAAGTCCGCGGGCACCGTCAAGGGCGGTGCCGACGGCTCCTTCGCCGTCGCACTCAAGCCGAAAGCCACGACGTCCTACCGCCTGGCCCTCGGTGACGTGCGAAGCGCTGCCGTTCGCGTCGGCGTCGCGCCGGTCGTCCGCATCGCGGCGGCGCAGGGTCGCACGGCGCTGCGCGGCGTCGTCAAGCCGGCGATCCCGGGCAGCCGCGTCCAGGTACAGCGGCTCAATGCGTTCACCTGGAAGACGATCGCCACGGCCACCGCCGACCAGGCCGGGCGCTGGCAGGCGGCCGTCAACCTGAGACCTGGGACCTACCGAGCTCGTGTGCCGGCCGGACCGATCTTCGCGGCCGCCACGAGCAGCGTGCTGACGGTCTCGCCTGCATGAGTCGCGCGCTCGCCGCCGCCCTCATACTCACGCTTGCTCTGCCGGCACCTGCCCTCGCCGGCCGGTGGGCGGTCGGGCTGGAGCGCGGCGCGCGGAAGGACGCCGTCGCCGCACGTGTGGCGCGCGCGACCGGCGGGCGGGTGTCGACGCTGGCGCCCTTCGCACTCGTCGTGCAAGCGCGTAGCGCCCGCGGCGTAGCGTCGCTGCGCGGTGTCAGCTTCGTCGAGCGGCTCGACCGCTCGCGCCGGCTCGCGTTCACCCCGACCGACCCGCTGCTCAAGCGTCAGTGGTACGTGGGTGCGGTCCGAGCGTTCGACGCCTGGCCGCAGCGCCCGAGCCTGTTTACGACCAAGGTCGCGATCATCGACTCCGGCATCGACGCCTCCCATCCGGAGTTCGAGAATCGCATCGCGGACGCCCGGAGCTTCGTCGACAACGAGCCGCGGAAGGATTCCTTCGGGCACGGCACGTTCGTCGCGGGAATCATCTCGGCCGGCTTGAACAACGGGTCCGGCATCGCCGGCATCGCCTTTCCTTCGCGGCTGCTCGTCGCGAAGGTCGTCCGCCCGGACGGGACGATCTCTCCGGAACACGAGGCGCGGGCGATCCGCTGGGCGGTCGACGCGGGCGCGCAGGTGATCAATCTGAGCCTGGCCGCCCTGCGCGACCCCCTGGACGGCCGCAACGACCTCTACTCGCCGCTCGAGGCGAGCGCCATCGAGTACGCCGTGCGCAAGGGCGCTGTCGTCGTCGCCGCGGTTGGCAACGGCGACGGCGCACCCAAGCTGCCGTGGCGTTACGCGAGCTATCCCGCCGCGCTGCCGCACGTGATCGGCGTCGGCGCGATGGCACGCGACGGGTCGGTGCCCGACTTCTCGAATCGCGATCCCGTCTACACGGACCTGGCCGCCCCCGGCGAGCAGATCTTTTCGACCGTACCGCGCGCTCTGGCGGGCGAGAAGCCGTGTCCGGACGACGGGTACTCGTCGTGCGGACGCGAGGAGCTGCGTCGAGGCGACGGGACGTCGTTCGCCGCTGCGCAGGTCTCCGCGGCCGCCGCACTCGTTCTGGCCGAGCGGCCCACGCTCGCGCCCGAGCAAGTGCGCGCCCTGCTCGAGCGCAACGCCGCCGATCTGACACCGGCCTCGGGTTGCAAGCGCTGCCGCGCCGGTCGCGACGAGCTGAGCGGCTGGGGGCTCGTGGATGTGGCTGCCGCCGTCCGCATGATCGGCGCGGCGCCGCCCGTCGACGACCTCGAGCCGAACGACTATCCCGGCTCGCGCGCGGCCGCGGTCCTCGGCCGCTCCAGCACGATCCACGCGACGATCGACTACTGGGACGACCCGACGGACGTATATCGCGTCTTCTTGAGGAAGCGCCAGCGGCTGTTCATGAAGGTCGAGGGTCTCTCGGCCAGTTCGGCGAGCCTCGCCGTCTGGCAACCCGGTATCAGGAAGATCGCTCCGTCGCTGTCCATCTTGCCCGGGAAGCCGCTCCGCCGGGTCGCGATCACGAGATCGGCTCGTCGTCTCCCGATTCGCGCCGGCAAGCGCGGCTGGCACTACGTCGAAGTGAAGGCGGAGTTCCCGGCTTTCAGCCAGTACACGCTCACGCTCTCGAAGCGCTGAGCGTTACTGGTTCTCGAGCAGCTCCTCCTCGGCGACGTCACGCAGTTCGCGCGCCGGATTGCCGACGACGATGCGGCGCGGCGGTACGTCGTGGATGACGACGGCTCCTGCGCCGACGAACGCCTCCTCCCCGATCTCGATGCCGGGCAGGAGTACGGCGCCGCCTCCGATGCGCGCGCCTCGCCGGATCGTCGGGCCGCGCATCAGTGCCCTGCGCTTCTCGGTCCGTCCCATGAAGTTGTCGTTCGTGGTCACGACGCACGGCGCGATGAAGACGTTGTCCTCGAGCGTCGAGTACGCCGTGATGTACGCGTCGGCCTGGATCTTCGTCAGCGCGCCGATGCTCGTGTCGTTCTCGACGAGTGAGCCGCGTCCGATCACGACGTCGTCGCCGACGTCGCACCGCTCGCGGATCGCCGCCTGGTCGCCGACGATGACCCGCGCGCCGATCCGCGTGCCGGCGAACACCGTCGCGCCCGTCGAGACGACCGTGCCCGGCCCGAGCTCGGCCGGCGCGAGCAGCTCGCCCTTCGCCGTCGAGCGCGGCGAGAGGACGGGCTGCTTGCCGACCACGGCGTACTCGCCGATCCGGCACCCCTCCCCGATGACCGTCCCCGGAGAAACGATCGCGGTCGGATGGATGTCGGTCACGCACCCCGCTCTCGCTGCGGCGCGCCGGACCAGTCTTGCAACAGACTGTTACTTGGCGACGTGCGGTGCGAAACGCCGCCGTCCGGAAGGCCGCGGCGGCGGCGCGACCGCACTGCAGGGGCGGTCCGGGCTTGTAACAGACTGTTACTTGGGCCGTTGCGCGGCGAGAGGAGGCGCCCGGCGCCCGGCGTCATGCTGGGACGCCGATGAGCGAGTCCTGCAGCTGCTCGAGCGCGCGTACCACGGCGAGCCCGTCGCGTGCTTCCTTCCAGTCGCCCGGGCCCTCGCGGATGAGCCGGAGGAAGTGCTGGCACTCGAGGCGCAGCGGCTCGTCGTTCGGAACCTTGGGGCTGAAGATGTCGCCGGTGCGCGTACGCCACTCCCCGTACGTCTCGGCCGGCTGCTCGGGCGCCTTCTCGTAGATCGTCACCTTCCGTTCCAGCTCCATGTCGTCGAAGACGACCATCTTGTCCCGTCCGACCACCGTGATTCTCCGCATCTTGTGGGGGTCGAGCCATGAGAGGTGCATGTGCGCGATCTTGCCGGACGGGAAGCGCAGGTAGCAGAAGACGACGTCCTCGACGCCGGGCGTCAAGAAGGCGTTGCCGTGCGCCCACGCCTCGTTCGGCTCCTCGCCGAGCAGCCACAGGATCACCGAGAGGTCGTGCACACCGAGGGACCAGAGCGCGTTCTCGTCGGTCCGAATCTTCCCCAGGTTCTGCCGGTTGCCGTAGACGCAGAGCACGTCGCCGAGCTCGCCGCCGTCGACGAGCTCCTTCACCTTGCGCACCCCCGGGTGGTAGAGCAGCAGGTGGCCGGGCATCAAGACGCGGTCGCGCTCCTCGGCGAGCGCGCACAGCTCGGCCATCTCGTCGCCGCGCATCGCGGGCGGTTTCTCGACGAGCACGTGCTTGCCAGACGCGAGGGCGCGCTTGGCGAACGCGTAGTGGGTCGGGACAGGCGTCGCCACAACGACGGCGTCGAGCTCCGGGTCGGCGAGCATCTCGTCGAAGTCTCGTGTCAGCCGGGCCTGCGGATAGCGCGCGGCGAAACGCGCGCCGGTCTCGGCCGCCTGGTCGCACAGCCACGTCAGGCGGGCGAGATCGTCGAAGTTGCGTGCGAGGTTGGGGCCCCAGTGGCCGAGGCCCGCGACGCCGACGGTCGTCATGAGGGGGCTAGCATAGAGAGCGCCTCTGCGATCCTCGCGGCCGCCCGGCTGTCGCCGTACAGCGCGGGGCGCTCATCCGGCATGCGCGCGGCTCGGACGGCCGTCTCTAGGCGGTCGGGGTCGGCGTCGACGAGCACGTTGGCGCCGAGCTCGACGGTGTCGACCCACTCCGTGGACGGCCGCGCCGTGACGCACGGCACGCCGTACCAGTACGCCTCCTTCTGCAGGCCGCCCGAGTCGGTCACGATCACGCGGGCCTGCGACGCGAGCGCTGCGAGGTCGAGGTAGCCGAGCGGTTCGCTCAGCTTCACGTTGCGTGGGACGCCGCCGACCGCAGCGCGCGTGCGCGGGTGGGCCGGGAAGACGACCGTCTCGTCGAGGCGGCCGAGACCGTCCACGATGCGGGCGAGCCGGTCCGGCCGGACGTTCGCCTCGCGGTGGATCGTCGCGAGGACGTAGCGGCCGCCGGCGACGCCGAAGCGCTCCAGTGCGCGCGAGCGGCGGCGCGCGATCGGCGCGAGCCGCTCCGATGCGTCGCGCATCACGTCTCCGACGACCTCCGTTCGCCCGGACGCGCCCTCGCCGAGCAGGTTGGCGCGCGAGCGCTCGTCGGGACAGAGGAGCAGCGCGGCGAGCCGATCCGTCTCGACACGGTTGTGCTCCTCCGGCATCGACCAGTCGCCGCTGCGTAGGCCGGCCTCGACGTGCGCGACCGGAACGCCGGCCGTCGCGCCCGCGCGGGCGCCGGCGAGCGTCGAGTTCGTGTCGCCGTAGACGAGCACCCAGGCGGGCCGCTCGGCACGGATCGCGTCTTCGATCTGCGGCGGCACGCGGGCGAGCAACTCGTCGCGCGGGAGGCCGCCTGCGTCGAGGCGGTACGTCGGTTCGCCGAGGCCCAGCTCCTCGAAGAAGACGTCCGAGAGCTCGCGGTCGTAGTGTTGCCCGGTGTGCAGCGTCACCTCGTCGATTCCTCGCTCCCGCAGCGCGACCGACAGCGGCGCCGACTTGATGAACTGCGGCCGGTTGCCGACTACGGACAGGACCTTCACCGTCGTGACCTTACGGAACGCGTACTCGGGCAATGGCTGCGCAGCAGCGTCCCATGCCGCGACCGCGGGAAGATCGGAGGCGCCTCGCGCGTCGTGATGACAGAGACGGCGTCCGCGAGGGCGCCAACGGTGCTCGGAAAGGAGCCCGCTATGCACGAAGTAGCCGCACGAGCTGCGCTCGTCTCCGCCGCGGACGTGGGCGAAGGGCTTACCACGTCAGTTCCGCGTGCGGAGGTCGAGCAGGCGTTGCGGTCCGAGGAAGGACCGCTGGAGTCGATTCTGGACATCACTCGCTTCGCCGCGGGAGAGGCGGCCGAGGCGGGCAACGTCGCCGTCGTCTGGGAGCGCGACGACGTCGAGCGGCTTCTCTCGCAGTCGGTGGGCGACCGGGTCACGCTCACCTTCGACGGCGAGACGCTTCGCGAAGCCATGGACGCCGATGTC
>JACVRM010000073.1 GCA_014534415.1 Thermoleophilia bacterium
CTCTTTCAAGGGCAAGATCACGGTCACGCCGCCCGTCGCCCGCTCGGTGACGCTGACCAGCTCGCGTCCGCACGCGATCTTCGGCGGCGCCGTGGTGCTCTCGGGCACGGCCTCGAGCAGGAAGGCCGGCGAGACGGTCACGCTGATCGCCCGCCCTGCCGGCGAGCCCGAACAGCGCATCGAGGTCAAGACGGCCGCCCAGGGCAACTGGTCGTTGCGCGTGCAGCCGCGCATCCGCACCGAGTACCAGGCGGCCTTCCAGAGCGCGCTCAGCCCCAAGCTGACCGTCAACGTGCGCCCGCGCATCACCTTCCAGAAGGTCGCAGCGCACCGCTTCCTGGTCGTCGTGCTGGCCGCCCACTCGATGGCCGGCAAGACGGTCGACATGGCGCGCTGGATACCCGGTCGTGGCTGGGTCGTCTTCGAGGCGTTCCAGCTGACCAGCATCGCCCGCACCGAGACGATCGCGGTCAGAACCGTGACCACATTCGTCCCCCGCAACACCAAGCTGCGCATCTTCATGCCGGCCGCCCAGGCGGCTCCCAACTACATGGCCGGCCACAGCAACTTCGTCGTCAAGTAGAGCTTGATCGGCTAGGCGGCGACCCGCCGGCCGGCGGGTCGCCGCTCAGTCGGGTGACGTCGCGAACCGTGCCGCAGGCGGGGCTTCGTGTGCTGCGGGCTAGCGTTCTCGCCGTGCGAGCGATCGACCCGTCGGCGATAGCCCCTGCTTCGCGAGACGTCACGAAGCTCTGCTCGCCGCCTTGCTCGTGAGCGCCGGCGTGCATGCCGGCCTCGCGCTTAGGCACGTCTCTCACTCGCGCCTCGAGGCGCTGGGCTTCGGCGTCGCGACGTGCTTCTGCTCGTCGTGGCGGTCCTCGTCGCCGCGCGGCCGTCGGACGCGTTCCCGCGCCGCGCCGCGGCCATCGTATTCGCCAGCTTGATCGCGGTGTGGGCGCTGACGCGCTTGAGCGGCCCCGTCGATCCGCTCGGCGTAATCACGAAGGCGGTCGAGCTGATAGGACTGCTGGTCGCGCTGTCGCTCGAGCGAGGCGAAACGCGGGTCGGCGCCCGCGTGCCCGCCGTCTACGTGGCGTTCGGGCTACTGCTCGCCGTTCAAGCGGGGCACGGCCATTAGCTCTCGCGATCGCGGTACGTCAACCACGCGAGCAGCGGGAACAGCGCTGCGCTGAGCAAGAATCCGAGCGCCGCCCATGGCGACGCGAGCCAGGCGGCCGCGATCATCGGCGCCGCCACGAGCGTGAACGTCGCAAAGCCGTCGACCTCGACGCGCACGCCGTCCATTACGCGCCCGTCTGCTCGTTCCCTGCCTCGAGGCCGCCGTCTGCCTCAGGCTCGCTCGAGATACAGGAGGGGCGGCGTGTCCGCCGCCCTCTCCTGCCCTCCCCCCATCTGGCGGACGTGGCCGTCCGCCTGACCTGCTCGGCGCCGAACGTCGTCAGGCCGTGAGGCCTCGTGCCGAGGCTGCGTACGTCGTCCCCGCGCGCGACCGACCCACGTGCGCAGTCGTGCGCAGCCGGCGGCCGACGTCCAATACCAACACCCAGCACCCTCCTCGTCCAGATCTCGGGTACGAAGCGCATCCTTGCCTGCGTACTGCTCGGTGAAACAACCTACCTCGCGGGCACGTTCGTCTCCATCGCGCGCCGCTCGGAGCGCCGACGCACTCGTCGCCGGCCGGTGCTCGGGCGCAAGTCGTATCGGGTCAGGCGAGGAAGAACTGCCGCCACGCCGTCCACCAGTCGTCCGCGCGCGACACGATCCGCCGCGGGTCGGCGACGGTCACGCCGGCCCGGTGGCGGTAGCGCTCGGCGACGTCCGTGCCGGCCAGCTCGACGTCGATCTCGCACGGCCGTCCCGGGTCGTACGGCGGGACAGCCTTCAGTTCGACCAGCGCTGCGCGGGCGGCCGCCTCGATCAGCTCCCGAGCCCGCAGCGGCGCGATCTGCCGGGCGCTCAGGCGCCCGATGCCCTCCTTGACGGCGAGGGTGGTCAGCCCGTCGCCGAGCAGCGCCTTGCCCTCGGCGCACGTCGCCCGGTCGCCGGTCACGAGCAGGACGGGGCACTCCCACGTTCCGCACAACGCGGCGTTGATGCCGATCTCGCCGACGAGCGTGCCGTTGAAGCGCAGGCTTCGCCACTCGTGGCCCGAGACCGTGTGGTTCATCACGCCCTCCGGCGTGCCGGCCATCGCGTGCATGCCGACGAAGAGCGCGGCGTCGCAGCCCTGCTCGAGGAAGCCGGTGTACTCCGTCCAACGCTCCTGGACGACGTAGTCGCACGACGGGTCGAGGAGATCGGGAACCAGCGAGTTGAAGCTCCACGCGCCGCCCGCGCCGTGGCAGTCCATCACCACGATCTCGGTCGCGCCGGCGGCCCGCGCGCCGCGCACGGCGGCGTTGATCTCTTCCGTGTAGAGGCGCCGCCCCTCGTCGTAGAGCTTCTCGCCGCCGGTCGTCTGTTCCCACTTGACGATGCCGGCGACACCCTCCATGTCGCTGATGACGTGGACGCGCATCGCGCGCGACACTAGCCGCCCGCGCGCGGAGGAATCCGGAGTGCGCCGCCTCTCGCGGTTTAGCCTGCGTCCGTGGAGACCGGACTGGCGGGGAGACGTGTGCTCGTCACCGGCGCCTCAGGGGGCATCGGCGCCGCGGCGGCACGGGCGTTCGCCGACGAAGGCGCGCGGGTCATCGTCCACTACCACCGCGGCCGCGAGCGCGCCGAAGCAGTCGCCGACGAGGTTGGCGCGGAGCTCGTTGCGGCAGCCGACCTGACCCGCGAGGACGAGGCCGACCGGCTGTTCGCAGAGGCGCGCGGCGCACTCGGAGGACTCGACGTCTGCGCCGCGGTTGCCGGGGCGTGGCCGTCCGAGGACGTGCCGCTCTGGGAGTTGCCGCTCGCGCGGTGGCAGCAGACGTTCGCGCTCAACCTCACGGCGACGTTTCTCACGGCGCGTGGCTTCCTGCGCGAGGTAGCCGAGTCGGGCCACGGCAGCCTGGTGCTCGTCGGCTCGACGGCGGGCTTGTTCGGCGAGGCCGGGCACGCCGACTACGCGGCCGCCAAGTCGGCGATCGTCCACGGGCTGCTGCTGAGCATCAAGAACGAGGTCGTGCGCGTCGCTCCGCGCGCCCGCGTCAACGCGGTGTGTCCCGGCTGGACGGTCTCGCCCATGACGCGCCGCGAGCTCGACGATCCCCGCCTCGTCGACCGGGTCACCCGCACGATGGCGCTCCGCAAGGTGGCGCGGCCGGAAGACATCGCACGGCAGATCGTCCAGCTCGCCTCGGACGAGATCTCGGGCCACGTGACCGGCCAGGTGGTCGTCGTGGCCGGCGGCATGGAAGGCCGCGTGCTGCACGACGAGCCGTCGGCAGGGGCTGACCCCGCAGGGGTCTGACCCCGTTCGAGCCGGGGCGGCGCTCCCGCCCGACACGGCAGCTTCGGGAGGAGCCGCTCCACCGGCGCGTTCGCCGCCTACGAGTAGAGTCGCCGCGCCGTGGACCCGTTCGACGTCCTCTGGATCCTGCTCCTCCTTGCCATCGTGCAGCCGGCGCTCGCGCGCATGTGGATCGTGCGGGCACGCCGGCGGGCGCTCGAACGTCTGTCGGAGCGGCGCGGCGCAACGATCATCACGCTCATCCACCGACAGGAGACGATCTCGCTGCTCGGCGTCCCGCTCATGCGGCAGATCGACGTCGACGACGCGGAAGGCGTGCTTCAGGCGATCCGCGAGACCGCCCCGGGACGCCCGATCGAGATCATCCTCCACACGCCGGGCGGCCTCGTGCTCGCCGCCACCCAGATTGCGCAGGCGCTCGCCGACCACGACGGCAAGGTCACCGCGGTCGTGCCGCACTACGCGATGTCGGGCGGCACGCTGATCGCGCTCGCCGCCGACGAGATCGTGCTCGACCGCCACGCGGCGCTCGGGCCGATCGACCCGCAGATCGGCCAGTGGCCCGCCGCGTCGATCGTCGCGGCCGTCGACCGGCCCGGGCAGCACCAGGACGACACGCTCATCCTCGCCGATGTCGCGCGCAAATCGCTGCGGCAGGTCGAGGAACTGGCCACCCGCCTGCTCGAGCGCCATCTCCCGCGCGAGAAGGCGCGCGGCGTGGCCATCACGCTCGCCACCGGGCAGTGGACGCACGACCATCCGTTGCTCGCGCACGAGCTCGAACCGCTCGGACTGCCGATCCGGCTCGGCGTGCCGCCCGAAGAGCGCGAGCTGTTCCGCTTCTATCCGCAGCCGCGAGGGCGGCAGTCCGTCGTCGAGTACTTCCCGGGCCGTCCCGCCCCGCCCGGCATGCCGACGCGCCGCGAGCTGCCGCGGCCGAAGCGGGCGCGCTCCTAGAACATGGAAGCGGCGGGACGAGCCCGCCGCTTCGCTCCGCCGGGGCCGATTGCCGTCAGTCCCTCGACAGGAGTCCCTCCCCCATCGGCCGTGCGCCGCCGCAACTTGAGCCGGGCGTGCGAAGCGGGGCCCGCCCCAGGCCCCGCTTCAGCTCTTCGACTCGCAATCCCCCGGGATTGGCCCCCGCCGCATCGGGGCCGCTCCCGTTTCTCTCGCCGCCCCCGCCGCATCGGGGCCAACGCTTACGTTCCAGATCATCTGCGGGGGAGGTCGCTTGACCTATCCCCCTTTGGCGGTTGACCGCGCTACTTCACCGATTCCCCTCGAACGAGGGACTCCCGGGGGGCGGCGGTACCCCGTCTAGAGTGATTGCGTGAGCGACGCGTTCCTCACTCGCCTGCGCGAGGGGCCGGTGATCGTCGCCGACGGCGGCATGGGCGCACTCATCTCGAGCGCCGTGCCGCGCCTGCGTTCCCCAGAGGAGGCGAACCTGCGCGCGCCCGACGCCGTCGTCTCGCTGCACGTCAGCTTCATCAACGCCGGCGCCGAGCTGATCGAGACGAACACGTTCGGCGCCAACCGCCGGAAGCTGTCCGGGCACTTCCTCGACGAGGAACTCGAGCGGATCAACTCCGCCGGCGTCAAGCTCGCGCGCGACGCGCGCGAGGTGACGGGACGCGACATCTTCATCGCCGGCTCGATCGGGCCGATCGGCGAGCAGGCGTCCTCGCGCGTCCGACGCGAGCTCTTCGCGGAGCAGGCCACGATCCTGGAGGGCCGCGGCGCCGACCTCTTCATGGTCGAGACGTTCTACGACCTGGAGGAGCTCGCCGATGCGGTGGAGGCGGTGCGCGGGGTGTCGAGCCTGCCGATCGTCGCGCTGCTCACCTTCGACGAGCGCGCCGAGACGCTCGCGGGCGTGACGGCACGCGAGGCCGCCGCTCGGCTGGCCGAGCTCGACGTGGCGGCGCTCGGGGCAAACCACGGCGCGGGGCTGCTGGCGGCTCTCGCGGCGATCGGCGAGATGGGCGGCGACGGCAAGCCGCTCGCGGCGCTGCCCAACATCGGGCTCGCCAGCCTGGCAGGCGGCCGCGTCATCTACCCGCACGCCAACCCCGACTACTTCGCCGAGTTCGCGGCGCACGCGCGCGACCTCGGGGCCCGGATCATCGGCGGGTGCTGCGGCACGACGCCGGCGGAGATCGCGGCCATCCGCGCCGCCGTCGCCGAGGAACGCAGGCCGAGCGCACCGCTCGTGTTCGGCGAGCGCGAGCTGGTCGTCTCGCTCGGCGCCGACGAGCGCGAGACGGAGCTAGCGCGAGCTCTGCGGGAGCGCGAATGGGTCGTCTCGGCGCAGCTCGACCCGCCGCTCGGCGCGAACGTCAGCGGGCTTATCGAGGTCACACAGGCGCTGAAGGACTCCGGGCTCGTCGGCTTCGTCGACCTGAACGACAACGCCGGAGCGCGCGCGGGCATGAGCGCGGTAATCGCGTCGGCGGCCATCCAGCGTGCGTGCGGCATCGAGGCGATCCCGCACCTCACGACGCGCGACTCGACGATCATGGGGCTGGAGTCGGCGCTGTTCGGCGCCCACGCCGAGGGTGTACGCAACGTGCTCGCCGTGACGGGCGACCCACCCGAGGTGGGCGACTACCCGGGCTCGCGAGGCGTCTACGAGATCGATGCGATCGGCCTGACCGAGCTCATGGCGCGGCTCAACCGCGGCGAGGACTACAACGGGCGTCCCATCGACGCCCCCACCGCCTTCTACATCGGCGTGGCGGTCAACCCCTCGGCCGACGACCTGGAGCTCGAGCTAGACCGCTTCGCTCAGAAGGTAGAGGCCGGCGCCGAGTTCGCGATGACGCAGCTCGTCTTCGACCTCGAGCACCTCGACCGGTTCCTCGACCGTCTCGGCGGCCGCTCGCCGCTGCCGCTGCTGCTCGGCGTGTGCCCGCTGTGGAGCTATCGGTTGGCGCTGCGGTTCCACAACGAGCTGCCGGGCATCATCGTCCCGCAGCCGCTCCAGGACGCGCTGCGCGACGCGGGCGCGGACGCGGCGGACGTCGGCATGGCGCATGCGAAGCGGCTGCTCGCCGAGGCGCGCGACCGCGTCGACGGCGTGTACCTCGTCGTGCCGTACCGCAAGCCGCTCCGCGTGCTCGAGCTCCTGGACTAGCAGCCGCTCGCGCGGCGAGCTACGGCGCGCACTCGCCCGTCGAGACCGGCTCGCCGCCGCGCTCGAGCGCGCGGCGCACGACGCCCGTCGGGACGCCGTAGCCCGACTCGCCGCTACGCCGTGACGCGAACACCGTGGTCGCCACCTCGCCCTGTGCGTTGACGACCGGGCCGCCGGAGTTGCCGTGGCGAACGCGCCCCCGAAACGCCGTCACTGTACGCACGACCGGCCCGTTCCCGTAGGCGTCCCGCCCCAGGATGCGTGCCGTCTGACCGACGCGGCCGGGCGCCGCGGCGAAGGAACCCTCTTCCGGATAGCCGAGGATGGCCGCGGTCTGGCCCGACCGAGCGCGCGTGAGCCGCAGCGCCCGCCCGCGGAGGCCGTCGACGCGCAGGACGGCAAGGTCGTTGCGCGCGTCGAAGAAGACCGTAACGGCGGGCAGCGAGTCGCCGCCCGCGACAACCACGCGCGTGTCGTCCTGGCCGGCGACGACGTGCGCGGCCGTGACGACCAGCTCGCGTCCGGCCACCCAGCCGCTGCCCGCGATGCCCAGTCCGCACGCGGTCCCCAGGATACGCACGACGCTCGGCGCGGCGCGGCGCACGGCCGGGCGCCGAAGCACGGCTGCGTCGGGCGGCTCGACCAGCACCGCGGGCCCGGCGATCGCGGGAAAGGGGTCGACGCGCCCAAGCGCCCGCAGCACGGCCCGCGGCGGGATCATCTCGTTGAGGCGGCGCAGGACGATCGACCGCTGGGCTTCCTGGCGCAGCTCCGTCTGGCCGGGAACCTGAAGCGCGACGGCGCCGAGCACCCAGACGACGGCGAGCCCGGCGGCTGCTCCCACGACGACGCCGCCGAGGGAGTCCAGCGTGCGCAGCGAGCGAAACGGCAGCGCGCCGCGCAGCGCGCGGCCGACGACCGAGCCGACGCCCTGAAGCAGGAACGCGAGCGCCACCGCGCCGGCGAGCGCCACGAGCGGCGTGTAGGGCGAGTCGGCTCCGTCTGGCAGGAAGTGCGGCGCGAGCCGCCCGCCGAGCACCGCGCCCAGAGCAATGCCGAGAAACGAAAGCGTGCTCACGAGCAGGCCGCGGCGGAGCCCGACCAGCGCCGCGACGAGCGCGACGAGGAGCACGACGAGGTCCACTGTCCTCACGACGCAAGCTTGCCGATCACGCCCGCCGTTGCCGCGGCGAGCCCGGATTCGCCCGCGCGCTCGACGAGCGCACGATCGCATTCCGAGCTAGCGCGGCGGGTCGGTGAGCGCGCCGGGCACCGGCTCTCCGCGAATCTCGAGCTCCTGGTCGAGGAAGTCGAGCTGGTCGCGGATGACGCGCGCGTTCGTGATCGTCGCGTGGCCACCCGGATACCCCAGCACCGTCGCGTCCCGCGCGGCCTCGCCGAGCGCCTCGAGCTCTGCTTGCGGCACGACCTCGTCCTGCTCGCCGAACTGGATCAAGATGGCCGCATCGGAATCGCCGACGTAGCGCCGTGGGTCGATGTCGCCGAGGAGTCGGCCGACCTCAGCCCGGACGTTCTCCGGCGCCGCAGCGACGAACGGGCCGATCGCGGGCGCGCCGGCCGACATGAGCACCGCGGCCCGGATGCGCGGCTCGACGCCGACTGCGATCGCACCGATCTTGCCGCCGGCGCTGAAGCCGACGAAGCCGACGCGGTCGTCGTCGACCTGAGGCAGCGACTGGAGCACGTCAATCGCGCGCCGGACGTCGACGACGGATTGGACGTCGAGGTCGCGTTGCCTGCGGACGCCGGCGATCCCGCGCGGGACTCGCGGGGCCGGTCGGCGGGCGTACGGCGAGTCGATCGAGAGCGTGACCGCGCGCCGCCCGGCGAGGTAGGTCGCCGGCGCCAGCATGTCGAGCCGGCTTCCGCCCGAGCCGTGGAGGTAGACGACCGCCGGGTACGGGCCCTCGCCGGGCGGCACCGCGAGCGACCCCGTGACGCGGCCGCCACGCGGGCTCGCGTACGAGACGTCGTAGATCTTGATCGGGTAGTCGCGGTTGGCGAGCCGTCCGCGCCGGTAGCCGAGCGGCGCGCCGCGCTGGAACTCGAAGAGCGTCGTCGACGGCGCCGGACTCGTCGCCTGCGTCGCCTGGGTCGTCGTCGCCGCCTCGTCGTCGTCGCCGGCGCAGCCGGCGAGCGCGACCGCCGCGAGCGCCGCCAGGAAGGGCCGCCGCATGCGAGTCAGCGTAGTCAGGCGCCGGCGGAGGCTCGGCTACACTCCGACGAAGGTACGCCTGGGGGCGTAGTTCAGTTGGTTAGAACGCCGGCCTGTCACGCCGGAGGTCGCGGGTTCGAGTCCCGTCGCTCCCGTATCTAATTTGCAGGCACTTTCAGTCGGCCGTCCATGCCTCGTGGGGGCGGCGCTACACGGCTACTACACGGACTGCGCGGCGGCAACGCGTAAAGAGACACGAAAACGCGTCCGATCGCCCGATTAGCCTGTCCCTGAGTGCCCTCTGCGGGCACGATCGCAAATGGAGCTTGCACCTTCAACGGCGTCGGCTCGCTCGACCGCCGGTCGGCAAGCTCTACAGTGGACCGCGAGCCGCTCAGCGTGACGGCACCTGTTCCGTTCTCTGCGTCGAAGAACGGCTCGTAGAGGAAGCGCGGTCCATCCGGGACGCGATCGGTGTACCGCGCGACGACCTTCGACTCCGGCTCCCACTCGCCCCAAAAAACGATCTCGCCTTCTTTCGCGTCGCCGCCATCGAGATAGCGGCCACGGCCCTTGAGGAACTTGCGCCGATGCGCGTCCCGGTTCCAGAACTTGAGATCGCCCTGGTCGGGCCAATGCTCGCCGCCCGGGTGGATGAACTGGACGAAGCAGCGGCGCTCACGCATCGACCAGCTCCAAGACCTGCGCGCCGACTCACCGAAAGTGCAGCGGCACTGCTCGCCGCCATGACGAAGAGGGGGATCACTGCCGCGTGAATAGCTGTTGTCTGATTAGAAAAACGTCCGACTACACGCGTACTACACAGGCTCTGCCGGGTGACAGCCGGTCGTAGCCGGTCGCAGCCGGTCGCAGCCGGTTGAAGCTAGTACGAAATACCTGCTCTAGCCGGCAATTCCGGGTCGCAGCCGGCTGTAGCGGTTGAGCTTGTAGCGGTCCGTCACGCCGGAGGTCGCGGGTTCGAGTCCCGTCGCTCCCGTCTCTTGAAGTGCCTGCAAATAGGCCAGTCGCGTTGTCTCATCGGACGGCGGCACTCCCCTTCGTGGCCCAATCCCGTGGCCCAAACGATCGGCTCAAAACA
>JACVRM010000141.1 GCA_014534415.1 Thermoleophilia bacterium
CGGCCGGTCCCCGAAGGCGAGCAGGTTGACCGACGTGGCCAACAGCGCGAGGCCGAGCGTGATGATCAGGCTGGCGAGCGGCGTCGTGCGGTTTCGAAAGCCGACGGCGACGAAGCCCATCGCCGCACCGATGAGGGACGTTGCAAGGACGGCGATGGCGGCGGCGAACGCCGTCGGCATGTTCTCGACCAGCGAGACGGTGAAGAGGCCGCCGAAGACCGCGAAGGCGCCCTGCGCGAAGTTGATGATGCTCGTCGTGCGGTAGATGAGCACCATGCCGATGCCGACCAGCGCGAACGCCGAGCCGGTCGACAGGCCCACGACAACGAGTTGCAGAAACTCTGTCATTGCCGCTCGCGACGACGCTGCGCGTCGTCTTGCTCGCTCGCACGGGGGAAACAGCCGGTTTCCCCCGTGAACCCCCTTCCCTCGATGCTTGACGCGCCGGAGCCGCGGAGTGGCTGCGGCGAGCAAAGCCCGCCTCCGCCGATGGAGGGACTGTCCCCGCACGGGACTGTCCCGTCCCGCGTCGAGCGCCGGCCACGGGTGGTGGAGGCGGGTGCCTTCGCGAACGTGCTGCCCCGGGAGCGCGTCACGCCTACTCGATCTCCAGACCGCTGCCGAGATACGCCGAGCGCACGAGCTCGTTCTGCTCGAGCTCCTCGCTCGCCCCGCTGAGCACGAGCCGGCCGGCCTCGAGGACGTATGCGCGCGAGCACAGCTCGAAGGCGAGATGGGCGTTCTGCTCCACGAGCAGCAACGCGACGCCCTCGTCCTCGTTCAGTCGCCGCAAGAACTCGGTGAGTCCCTGGACGACGAGCGGGGCGAGACCGAGCGAGAGCTCGTCGATCGCGAGCACACGTGGCTCGGCCATCAACGCGCGTCCGATCGCGACCATCTGCTGCTCGCCGCCCGACGTCTGCCCGGCCGGCCGCTCGCGCAGCTCGTGGAGCTTCGGCAGCAGGGCGTACACGCGCTCGAGCCGCGCCTGGACCTGCTGGCGGCGGCGGACGAAGTGCAGCGTCGCCGTCACGATCTCGCCGCGGAAGTGCCGTCCGTACGCGCCCAGCAGCAGGTTTGCCTCGACGGGCAAGCTGGGGAACACCTGCCGGCCCTCCGGAACCTGGGTCACGCCGCGCCGGACGATCGCGCCCGGCGAGGCGCCCGTGACGTCGTCGCCGTCGATACGGATTCGTCCGCGCGTCGGCTTCACGAGTCCGCACACGGCGCTGAGCAGCGACGTCTTGCCGGCGCCGTTGGGCCCGATCAGCGCGACGCGCTCGGCGGCGGCGAGCGTCAGCGAGACGCCGTCTACGGCCACCGCCGGCCCGTACTGGACGACGAGGTCGTCGACGTCGAGCACGGTCGCTCCGCCCGGAGGCGTGGAACGGTGCTCGATTTCGGGAGCTGCGCTCACAGCGTCGCGGTGCCCAGGTACGCGGTGATGACCGCTTCGTCATGCCGGACCTCGGCCGGCGGCCCGTCGGCGATCACGCGGCCGCGGTCGAGGACGATGATGCGCTCGGCCACCGAGCCGACGAACTGCATGTCGTGCTCCACGATGATCTGCGTCAGTCCGCGTGCGCGCAGGTCGCGGAACACCTTGCGCAGCTGCGACTTCTCGCCCGCGCGCAGACCGGCGACGGGCTCGTCGAGCAGGAGCACGCTCGGCCGCTGTGCAAGCACGCGGGCCACCGAGAGCAATCGCAGCTGGCCGAGCGGCAGCGCGTCGGCCGTGTCGCGGGCGCGGTGAGCGAGACCGACGAGCTCGAGCGCCCGCCAGGCCTCCTCGCGGATGCGCCGCTCCTCGCGCCACTGCCAGGGCGGCCGGAGGATCCCCGAGACGAACCCGGTGCGCGTCCAGGCGTGGCAACCGATCATCGTCGCCGAGAGCACGTCGAGGTGGGGCGCCCGCATCACCTGGAAGACGGTCGCCAGGCCGGCGCGGGCGCGCTTGTGGGGAGACCACCCGGCCACGTCCTGGCCGTCGAGGCTGATGCGGCCGCCGTCGGGGCTCAGAAAGCCCGCGATGCAGTGCAGGAGCGTCGACTTCCCGGCACCGTTGGGCCCGATCAGGCAGGCGAGCGAGCCGCGCTCGATCCCGAAGCTGACGTCGTCGACCGCCCGAACGGCGCCGAACCGTTTGGAGACAGCCTCGATCCCCAGTGTCGGAGCCGACTGCCCGGCCATCAGGGTTCGTGACTCTACTGCGACCGGAGCTCGGCGCTCACGGTCGCGCGCACGTGCTCGGCGTCGACTTCCGGGAACTCGGCTGCCACGTAGCCGTCCGGCCGAACCAGGAAGGCGGCGCCGGCGCCGTTCACGCCGTACTCGCGCGCAAGCGCGTTTGTCAAGGGGTCTGACCCCGGACCGGGCGCTCGGTCTTCCTCCGGGGGGACGGTCTGTAGGTCGATGCGTGCGGCTCGCGCCGCTGCGGCTGCCCGCTGCTGCTCGTCGGCGGTCCGGCAGAAGCAGAGCAGCGTGAACGTCCGGCCGAGCCGGCGCTGCACGGCGTCCGAGGGCGCGAGCCGGCCGACGAGCCCTGCTCCACCGCCGTAGACGGCCGGAGTCGCCAGCTTCCCGCTGTTCACGAACCGCCGCAGCGGCGCGAACGGCAGGCTGCCGCGCAGGATCAGGTTCCGGAGCGCTCGGTGCAGCGGCGTCGGCGGGGCCATGAAGCGCATCGTGGCGCTCGTGATTCGCACGTTGTCGCGCGCCGCCGGCAGCCGCTCCCCCTCGTACGTGCCGAGCAGCCGCTCGGGGGCTTCGCCGGCCAGCACGAACGCGAGCTTCCAGCCGAGGTTGCGTGCGTCCTCGATGCCGCTGTTCATACCGCGCGCGCCGAACGGCGCCATCAGGTGCGCGGCGTCGCCCGCGAGGAAGACGCGGCCCGCATGGAAGCGGCGGGCGATGCGCTCGTGGAAGCGGTACGAGCTCAGCCAGGCGAGCTCGTACGGCGCGTCGCCGATCACGTCGCGGATGCGGCGGTCGAGCCGGCCCGACGCCCGTTCCTGCTCAGCGTCCGTGTCGGCGGGGACCTGCCAGTCGAGCCGCCACTCGTCGTCCGGCTGCTGGTGGATGAGCATCTGGCGGCCGGGGTTGACCGGCGGGTCGAAGTAGAAGCGGCGCTCGTTCGGGAACGGCAGCTCGGCCCGGATGTCGGCGATCAGGAAGCGGTCATGGAAGGTCCGGCCGTCGAACGCGATGCCGGCCAGCTTGCGGACGGCGCTCCCGCCGCCGTCGCAGCCGACCACGAACGAGCCGCGCAGCGTCTCCTCGCCGCGCGGCGTGCGGACGCGCAGCCGGACGCCGTCCGCTCTCTGCTCCAGCCCGACGGCCTCGGTGCTCCAGCGCACTTCCGCCTGCCCGGCGACGTGCTCGTACAGCGTCTGCTCGGTGTAGGTCTGCTGGAGGTTGACGAACAGCGGAATCTCGCCCGGCTGCGTGCGCGGGAACTCGACGCAGAAGAGCTCCGTCTCGCGGAAGAAGGTGCGCGCGCGGGCGATCGCGAGGGCCTTGGCGAGCATCGGCTCGGCGCAGCCGAGCCGCGCGAACGTCTCGAGCGCGTGCCGCGCGACGACGATGGCGCGCGAGCCGCGGCGCTCGAGCTCCCGCTTGCGGTCGACGACGACCACGTCGAGGTCATAGCGCGCCAGCTCGAGGGCGAGCGTCATGCCCACCGGGCCGGCGCCGACGACGAGGACCGGCTCGGTCACCGCCCGGCGGGCGCGCTCAACTCTGGAGCTGCTCCCAGACGGCCGCGTCCTTCTCGGCCGTCCAGACCTGCGGCGGCAGGCCGCCGGCCTCGTCGTACGCGCGCGCGACGTTGAACGGGAGGCAGTGCTCGAAGATCCACCAGTCGCCGAAGCGCGGCTCGAGCGCGGCGCGCGCCTCCTCCGCCGCCGCGCGGAGGCTGCCGCCGCGCTCGCGCGCGCCGCGCACGGTGTCCCAGAGCGTGCGAAGGTACTCGCGGGTCTCGGCGACGGCCTGCTCGACATCGCCGCCGCGGCATGCGGGCCCGCGGCCCGGCACGAGCACCTCCGGCTCGAGCGCAGCGAGACGCTCGAGCGTCGCCGCAGACCATTCCGCCACGGCCGCGTCTCCCATGTAGGGCGCGGCACGCGCCTCCACGAGGTCACCGGCGAAGAGAACGCGCTCGCGCGGGAGCCACACGACCGAGTCGCCGAGCGTGTGCCCGCCGCCGAGCCACTTGATCTGCACCTCGCGGCTGCCGAGCATCAGGGTCAGACCATCCGCGTAGGCGATATCGGGGTACGTGAGACCGGGGATCGACTCGGCGTCGCGGAAGAGCCGCGGGAAGCGGCGGTACTCCGACTCCCAGTCCTGCCGGCCGCGCTCGTTCACCCAGTGCCGCGTGTGCTCGTGAGCGACCACGTGGCGTGCGCCGAACGCCGAGGCGCCGAGCACGCGGACGGCGTGGTAATGCGTCAGGACGAGGTACTCGACCGGCTTGTCGGTGACGCGCCGAAGCTCGCCGAGCCACTCGAGCGCGGCCGTCGGCGTCGCTCGCGCATCGACGGCGAGCACGTAGTCGGGCCCGACGACCGCGCCGACGTTCGGGTCGCCCTGCGCGGTATAGGCATAGACGTCGGGCGCCAGCTCCTCGAGCGTCGAGGTCTGCTCGGCGGTGTCGGCGGTCGACGCGAAAGGCTTGCTCGTCATCGCGGCTCTTGCGGCGGCAGGTTACTCCGCGCGACCGGCGCACCCTCGCCCCCCTCCAGGTGCACGCGCTCGCCGGCTTCGACGCCGTCCTCGAGTCGCGCGATCACGACCGGCCCGCCGTCGGCCCGGACGGCGCCTATCCGAACCGCGGCCCAGTCGGCTCGCTCACCCGCCCGTCGTACGGTGGTCGTCTCCTCGACGATGGCGGTCCCGAGCGTGCGGCGGCGGAGCTGCTGCGCGCCGCAGGCTGGACACCACAGCGCCCGCGGGAACGTCACGCGCCCGCAGGCGGTGCACTCGGCCGCGACCAGCCCGCCGGTCATGCGACGCGGCGGAGCACGGCGGCGTTCGAGCAAGCCCCGTAGCGGTAGACGACCATGCCGTAGCCGGTCACCACCGCCGTCTCCGCGCCTTCGACCTGCCGCGCGTCTGCCTGTCCGCGGAGCTGGCGCACGGCCTCAACGAGCCCGTGCATGCCGCCTGCGGTCCCCGCCTGGCCCGCCGAGAGCTGCCCGCCCGCGGTGTTGACCGCGAGCGTGCGCGGGGCGAGCCGCTCGTCGACGAAGCGAGCGAGCTCTCCGTCGACGAAGCCAAGGTCGGCGAGCTGCACGAGCACCATCACCGGGTAGTCGTCGTAGACCGAGACGACGTCGACATCCTCGGGGCCGACGCCGGCCTCTTCCCAGAGGCGCGGCGCGAGCTCGGCCAGTCCCGTCCGCAGGCCGTCCCCGTCC
>JACVRM010000080.1 GCA_014534415.1 Thermoleophilia bacterium
GCAGGCTTCCGCATGCTGCTCTCCGGCGAGCCCGACATCGAAGTCGTCGCCGAGGCGAGCAACGGGGTTGAGGCCGTTGACAAGGCCGCCCGCGTCCGACCCACGGTCGTGCTGATGGACATCCGCATGCCGGAGCTTGACGGGCTGGAAGCGACGCGGCGCATCCTTTCCGACCTCAAGGCGGCGCGGGTGCTCATCCTCACGACGTTCGACCTCGATGAGTACGTCTACGAGGCCCTCCGCGCCGGAGCCAGTGGCTTCGTGCTCAAGGACGACCCGCCCGAACAGCTTCTCGCCGCGATCCGCATCGTCGCCGGCGGCGAAGCGCTTCTCTCGCCGGCAATCACAAAGCGCGTGATCGAGAAGTTCACGCGCATACCGCACCCAGACCCTCCCAAAGAGTTCGCTGACCTGACCGATCGTGAGCTGGACGTGTTCCGTCTCATCGCGCGCGGCCTCTCCAACGCCGAGATCGGCCAAGAGCTCTACATCAGCGACGCGACCGTCAAGACCCACATCACACACATCCTCCAGAAGCTCAACCTCCGCGATCGCGTCCAGGCAGTCGTGCTCGCCCATGAAACCCGCCTTTTCGAGCACGACGACCGGCGCGTAGTCCCGGAGGAATCGTGACGGCTGCCTTGCCGATGACGAGCCGTTCCACCACTGCCAGAGGGCCGGAGGCCCTGCTCCCGCCGCCGCCTGTCGCGGTGATTGCGTCAGCCGCTGTCGTCTGAAACGCTCGTGAAGGGCCATGGCGAGACGACGCGCACTCGAGCCGTCGCCGATTGCGGTCATCGGGGGTGTACTCGCGGGCATCTCCAGCTTCCTCACATGGGATGACGTGGCGGGAGTCGCGTATGACAACAGCTTCAAGGTGCCGCTCCAGTTCCTGTGGGACACGGACGCGAGCGGCGGTTTCGAGCTTGGCGTTCCGCTCGTGATCGTCGCCGCGGTCGTCGCATTGTTCTCGGCGTCGGCGATCGAGCCGTTCGTGTTCTTGCGGCGGCTCGGAGGCGTGGTGCTCCTCGCGGCCGTCGCGTTGTTCGTCGTCCAACTTGGGCGGCGCGTCGGCTGGGACAACCTAAACGTCGGCGTCGGCCCCTACCTCGCCGGTGCCGGAGGCCTCCTCGCGCTTCTCGCCCCCTCAGGACTGTGGCCGGTCAGGCGCCGTGGATCGCAACGGGCGCCGGCCGGACCGGTGGCGGCGGCTCCGCCGCCCCCGCCCAGTGAGGCGCCGCCTCCCATGCCCGCCGGCTGGTACTCCGATCCAGAGCGAGGAGGTCAGCGCTACTGGGACGGCCAGAATTGGACGGACCACCGGGCGGGGTAGAGGACGAGGGTCAGCGGCGTAGCCAAAGGCGACAACGACGGATGGAGCCTTTATGGAGCCCAGCGGTTGCAACGGGTGGCAAGCGGTGGCAAATGGGACGGGCCCCAAAAGCGGCTTAGAAAAGCGAAAACGGTCGCCGTGCGTTGCGATGGTAAGGAGGGGGTCGACGGTTCGAGTCCGTCAGAGGGCTTCGCTATTTAGCCTGCAATCGGCGGCCTGTCGTTGTCCGCCGCTGGGTCGTCGAGCGCAGCCAGTCCTGGCTCAACCGCTTCCGCCGCATCCTCATCCGCTGGGAGAAACGAGCAGACACCTACCTCGCCATGCTCCACCTCGCCTGCGGGCTCATCACCTGGCGGGCGGCCAACTGGGGGCGTCTACCGGAATACGCTCCAAGTGCGCCCGTTGGGGAAGCCGTGCCCCGTTGGGGAAGCCGCGCGCCCGGTTGCGGTAAGCGATTCGAGTTTCGCGTTTCCGTTCGAGAGCCCCACCAACCGGTGCGGCTAGGCCGTGTCCAGGAGCGGCGCACCAGTTCGGCGGTGTGAACGGACGACGACCGCGACGCCGATCAGCCAGACGACGACGATCGCCGCATACGTCGAGCCGCGCAGTCCCGACGCCTCGCTCGTGACGCCGAAGATCGTCCTTGCGTTGACGAGGACGATGAAGCCGCCGACGAGAGCGCCGAGCAGGCGGGCGGTCACCTTGCGGACGAGCCACGCGGCGAGTGGCGCCGCCGCCAGACCACCGGTCAGCAGACCGAAGAGCACTTGCCACGCGATCACCTCGCTCCCCAGCGCAAGAAGGAAGCCGGCGCTCGCCGCGAACGCGACGAGGAACTCGCTCGTATCCACCGAGCCCACGACCTTCCGCGGCTCCATTCGCCCCGAGGCCAGGAGCGTCGGGGTGGTCACCGGACCCCACCCGCCCCCACCGGTCGCGTCCACGAAACCTCCAACCAAGCCCAGGGGAACGAGATACCGCCCGCGCACGTACCGCCTCCCGTCGCGCTGCTCGAGTGCGCGGAACGAGAAGCGTCCGAGAATGTAAACGCCGAGGACGAGGAGCACGCCAGCCATCCAGGGCTTGGCCACTTCGGCCGAGATGCGGCCGAGCGCGATCGCTCCCCCGAAGGCGCCGATCCCACCGGGGATGCCGATGCGCCGGACCGTGCGCCAGTCCACGTTGCCGAAACGCCAATGCGACGCACCGGAGGCGAGCGTCGTGCCGAGCTCGGCTAGGTGAACCGACGCCGACGCCACCACGGGACTGAAGCCGGCGGTGAGGACGAGAGTGGTCGAAGTCGCGCCATATGCCATACCGAGCGCGCCGTCGACGAGCTGGGCGGCGAAGCCGAACAATGCCAGGACGATCAACGTCTGCAAGGATGCCCTGTCCTAGTTGTCAATCTTTATAAGAAATGTTGATAATATCGTCAACGTCGGCACGATAAGTTCCTGCTGGCGGTCTGTCAAACGGGAGGACGCTCGATGTGGGTCTCGCGTCGAACCGACTACGCGTCCCGGGCAGTCCTGGCGCTCGCCCTTGCCGACGGCGGCCCACTGAAGCTCGACCAGCTCGCCGAGACCACCGAGGCGCCTCGCTCGGTGCTCGAGCAAGTGATGCCTGTCCTTCGCGCGGCCGGCATCGTGCGGTCGGCGCGGGGGCCCGAAGGCGGCTACCGACTGAACAAGCCGGCTGCGGAGATCACGCTCGAGCGCGTTGTCCGCTTATTCGAGGGGCAACTCGCGCCGATCGGCTACGCCACGCGCCATGAGCCGGACCCGTGCCCTGACATCGTCGCCCGCTCACTGCGCGAGACCTGGGCGGAGGTGCGGGACGCGACGATCGACATCCTCGCGGCCGCCACGTTCGCCGACCTCGCCGAGCGCGCGGGTAGACCGGGAGTGAGGCGCGGAGGCGATTAGCCGCTTAGCGCGACTCGCCTCGTCCGCCGGGCGAGGAGCAATCGCTCGCGACGTCGATGCTGCTGTCGAGGCTCTTCGACCCAGGTTCCGCGCTAGCGCCAATGAACCGCGACGATTTCGACCGGCTCCGCGACGCCCTTGAGCTCCACCGTCTCCGGATTGCCGGTCATGAGTGAGCGCTCGGCATCTCCCAGCGATGCGCGGCTGACGACGATTTCGTCGGCACCCGCGCGGGCGCCGATGCGCGCAGCCACGTGGATGCCTCTGCCGCGGTAGCCCTCGCGTGTGCGCGTTGATTCGCACGCGTGCAAGCCAATGCGCAGCTGTGGGGAGAACCCGTGTCGCTGGCGATGCTCGGCGAGCGTCCGCTGGATCTCGGCGGCGCAGCCGAGGGCACGAGTCGTGTCGTCGAAGGCGACGAAGAAGCCGTCTCCCGTGTGGTCGACCTCTTCGCCTTCGAACTTGACGAAGAGCGCCCGAAGCGTCTCGTCGTGCCAGCGCACGACATGGCTCCACGCTTCGTCTCCGATCGCCTCCACGAGCTGTGTCGATCTCGCGATATCGGTGAACATGAATGTCCGCGACGCCCGCTGCTCCGTCGAGCGGTCCTCGACGCCGAGCGCCTCCAGCTGCTCGGTCGTCCCGCGAACGTCGCGAGCCGCTCCGAGCCGTTCGAATACGCGTCGCGCGGCGCTCAGCTCGAGGACAGCGGATTCGGTGTCCTCCCTCACGAGATGGGCTTGCCCGAGCATTCTGCGCGCGACCGCGGCCTCGTACGGCACGCCGATCTCTTGCCAGAGCTGCGCGCCGCGACGGAGCGAGGCGGCGGCCTGCGGGTCGCGATCGGCGAGCTGGTTCGCGCCCCGGCTGCAGGCTGCCGCAGCCTGGAGGGCGGGGGTGTCGAAACGCCCGGCGATGGCGACCAGCTCGTCTGCGGCGGCGTGAGCAGCCTCCCGGTCGCCGGCGGCGAGTGCGATCTCGACTCGTGAAGGCAAGAGCGCCGCCCGCAGGAGCTCGACGGGCTCCGCCCCCAAGGCCTCTTCGATCAGAGCCGTCGCTGCGTCAATCCTGCCCTCCGCGAGGCGCAGGAGCGCGAGGCCGGGATAGGGCGGCCTGCCCAGCTCGTGCGCACGTTTGAACGCCTCCTCCGCCGCCTCCAGATCACCTCTCCGGAGACGGATCTCTCCGATCTCGTAATGCGCGAGGCCGAGGTGGATCACGTTGCCGCCGATTTCGTCGCAGCCTCGACGCGCATCGGCCTCCGCCTCGGTCCACGCGCCACGCCAGCGAAGCACACCTGCTCGATGGATCCGGCAGTCGCCGGACGCCGGCACGATGCTTTCGCGGACGCAACATCGTTGGGCGGCCACCGTCCACTCGCCAGCGCGACGGTAGTCGCCGAGCTCGCCGCAGACGGTGAGCGTCTGACAGTAGATGTGGCAGGCGGTTCGCGGCCGCAGGCTCCCGCTGACCGCGGCGGCCATGGCCTCGTCGATCGCCGCCATTGCCTCTTCGACGCGGCCGAGCTGGACGAGCGCCCGTGCCTGCGTAGCACGCCCGAGCAGGGCGATGTCGCGATCGCCGACACGTTGCCCTATCTCGGCCATCGAGGTGCTGTGCTCCAGCGCGGCCGCGATGTCGCGCTGAATGAGGGCGAGCTGCGCATGGGTCCAGGCGTGGAGGCCGTGCGCCGGCCCTTCCGCCTCTTCCTCGAGCAAGGCGGCCGCCGTCTGATGCCAGCCTGCACCTACCGCGAGCTCGCCGCGCGGGAAGTACTCGTTCGCGAGCATCGCGGCGGCCCACCCCGCCGCGTGCTTGTCGCCGCGCGCGACATGCGCCGCGTAGGCTCGCTCGTAGGCTCGAAAGAACTCCTCGTACCGGCTCGTGATCCACGCCGCCTCACCGAGCGCCTCGAGATCCTCGGCATCGAGCCGCGCCTCGGCGTCGGCCGTAGAGAGAAACGTGTAGGCGCATTCCCAATCGCGCTTGGCGACGGCCGCGCGGCCGGCCGTGAGGGAACTCTCGGCGATCTCGGCGATGCGTGGAGACTAGTCCACGTCCCGACGCAGAGCTCGCTATCGGTGCACCATTGCTACGCGAACGCGCCCACTTCCTCGAGCCGCAAGCGAACGCGTTCGGCGGCCGGCTTGATCCCTTTACGCTCGTACAACGCGAGCGCCTCGCGAAGCGCAGCAGCCTCGTCCGCCGGCTGGTCGCCAGCGCGATGGACCTCGGCGAGCGAGACGAGCACCTGTGCGCGACCCTCGAGCCAGTCGATGGCGGACGACGCCGCAAGTGCCTCGTGTGCGAGCGCGAGTGCCGCGTCTATGTCACCACGCGCAGCAAGGACGCGGGCGCGCGCGCTGGTGGCGAGAATACCGGCGCATCCCTCGAGGACGGCGTCCGACTCGTCGAAGCGCCGCTGCGCGCAGAGCGCGTGCGCGAGGTGTGCCCGGACTTCGTTGACGAACCACGAGTCACGCATCTTCGCGAACGCGTCAATGCTCTGTCGGAATGCCGTTTCAGCGAGGTCGAAGTGGCCGGTCGCGAGCTCGCTCCGGCCCCAGCACTGCCAGTTCACCGCCTCCCGGTGCTTCATGCCGAGCTCGCGATAGAGCTCGTCGGCATGTCGGTAGAGCTCCCGGCCTTCGGCGAGCTCGCCCGCCCGTAACTTCAGCGCTGCGAGGATCTCGATCGTCCCGACTTCGGCCAGCGGCCCATGCGCCTCCGGCAGTACGTTCTCGCATAGCTGCGTCACCTCGGCGACAGGGCGCTCGCCGTAGAGCGCGCCCGAGAGCCGCGCGAAGAGTGCGTCCTCCTCCTCTCGAGGCAGTCGCGCACGGCGCGCATGGAGGAGCGCTTGCTGCGCAGCTGTTTCGCTCTCCGCGAATGTGTCACTCGAGTCGGCCAGCCGCAGCCACGCTCGCGCGAGTCCCGCCTCGTCGCCGAACTCTCCCAGCACGGGGATTGCGCGCTGTACCTCGGCGCGGACGTCATCGCCGGTTACGCGGCCCGTGAGCTGGCGGAGACTGACGCGCTCGAGCGTCGCGCGCATCACGAGTTTCGAATCCCCGTCTCGCTCGGCGCGCTCGATCGCCTCGGAGAACGCCTCGTCTGCGCCTTCGAGATCGCCCGCCTCGTTGCGCGCGATCCCGAGCGCGTACAGGAGCTCCGCGGGAACGCCGCCGGCTGCGCGGGCGAGCGCGACGGCGCGATCCAGGAGGTTGACGGCAGCGGGCACATCCCCACGGGCGAGCGCGCGCTCGCCGGCTGGGCCAAGGCGTGAAGAAGCTCGCGCCGCCAGCGTCGGATCGTCGCGGCCGAGCTCGAGCCTCAAGCGATGTGCCTGCTCAAGGTGGTAGCCGAGGATTTCCTCGTACTGGACCACGTGCGCTCCGGCGCGCTCCTTCAGCCACTCCGCGTAGCGTTCGTGCCCGTCGGCTCGCAGCTCTTTCGGGGCCGCGCGATACGCGGCGTCGTGGATGAGCGAGTGCCCAAAGCGGAACCCGTCGTCGCCCGGGAATTGCGAGCGGTCGGCACGGATCAGCTCCTGGCGAACGAGCGAGATCAGCCGCGCGCCGAGCATCGGCCGAGCGCGCTCCGGCAGGAGTTCGGCGACGGCGCCACGATGGAACGTCTTGCCCTCCACGGCGGCGCGCAGAAGCACCGCCCGTTCCTCGGTGTCGAGTCCGTCGATACGCGTCGCGAGCAGCGCCTGAATTGTCGGCGGGACCGCCGAGTCGCCGTCTTCGCCGGCGCGGTAGGCGAGGAGCTGCTCGAGGAAGAGGGGGTTCCCTTCAGCGACGGCGAGAATCCGGTCGTGATCGACATCCGGCACGCCGCGTGCCGCCGCCAGCGCGCGCACGAGCGTCGCCGACTCGTTCTCGGCAAGCGGGTCGAGCGCGACGACCGTTGCATCGCGCCTGGGAGCCGCCCACGACGGGCGCTCATCGAAGAGCTCCGGCCGCGTCAGACACAGGAGCAGGATCGGCTCGTTCGCCGCGAATGTGACGAGGTACTCGAGCAGGTCGAGGAGCGTCGGCTCCGCCCACTGGAGCTCGTCGATGACGGCGATCAGCGGCTGGTCGCCGGCGATCGACTCGAACAGCTTGCGGAACGCCCAGAAGATCTCCTCGGATGCCCCCGACGGCTCCGCGGTCCCGATGGCGCCGGCGACTCGCTCGGCAACGAGCGTCGCGTCGTCCGCCTCGCCGAGCATGTCGCGCACGTGCTCCGCACCGCCCACCGCTTGGACGATCTCTCTCAGCGGCCAGAACGTGATGCCGTCTCCATAGGGGAGACAGCGGCCCACCACGACGCGGTATCCACTTGCGCTCGCAGCAGCGGTGAACTCGTCGGCGACACGCGACTTGCCGATGCCCGGCGGCCCCACAAGCGTGCACAGCTGGCACGAACGCGATTCCACGGCGCGCTCGAGTGCGGCGGACAGCACCTCGAGCTCGCGCTCACGACCGATGAAAGGCGACTCGAGGGCTCGCGCTACGGTTGCCCGCGAATCCTTCACCTCGAGCAGCCGCCAGGCGGCGATCGGCATGCTCTTGCCCTTCAACTCCAGCGGGCCGACGGCCTCGACACGAACCGCGTCGCGCACGAGCTCGTGCGTGCGCTCGCCGAGCAGCACCTCGTCGGCGTCTGCCGCTTGCTCCAATCTGGCTGCGACGTTGACGACGTCGCCGGTCGCGAAGGCGTGCCCGGCGGAGTGGTCTCCCGCCACGACTTCGCCTGTCGCAACGCCGATCCGCGCCTCGATACGGACGCCAAGATCCGCATCGAGCTCGTCTCCGAGCCTTCTCACGGCATCGCGCAAATCCGCGGCCGCCCGCACCGCGCGCAGCGCGTCGTCCTCGTGCAGTCGCGGAATGCCAAAAACCGACATCACCGCATCACCGATGAACTTCTCGACCGTCCCGCCGTGCCGCTCGATTGCCACTCGAGCCTCGTCGAAGTACCGGCCGACTGCACGGCGCACCGACTCGGGGTCGAGCCGCTCGCCGAGCGCCGTCGAGCCGACGAGATCGCAGAAGACGATCGTTACGGTCTTGCGAACCTGCTCGACGGCGAGGGCCGCGAGCTGCGCCCCGCAGCCAGAGCAGAAGCGAGCATCGTCAGCGTTCTCACGGCCGCAGGATGGACATTCCGCCACCGGCTCAGTGTACGACGACGTCTTGCGGACCAACGTCGCGCGTAGCCGTCGCTCGAACCCTGGTCAGGCGCGATTCCGTCGCTGCTCACGGCGTCCATCCGCCCTAGAGCGGCTCGCCGGTCTGCGGGCCGAAGCGCTCGAGCAGCTGCAACGCTTCCGACGGCAACATCACCTCGACCTGCTTGTAGGACGATGAATGCAACTGAATCGACGAGCCCCGCCGCCGGACGGACGCCACGCGTGGAGACCGCCAACGCGGCTCCGCCCGAGAGACGGAGACACGATGAGTCCCAGCACGGAGGTGCCTTGCAATGACCGAGAGGAAACCCGCGAAAAAGGACACGAAGAAGTCGGCCAAGACCACGGCCGCAACCACCCAGAAGTCCAAGGGATTCACGGACGCGGAACGAGCTGCGATGAAAGAGCGCGCGCGAGAGCTGAGGGCAGAAGCGCGCGCGAGCAAGGACAGGGCGGCCGGGGAAAGGGCCGTGCTCGCGAAGATCGCCGAGATGCCGGAACCGGATCGCGCCATGGGCGAGCGGCTCCACGCCCTCATCACGGCCACCGCGCCCGACCTCACGCCGAAGACCTGGTACGGGATGCCCGCGTATGCGAAGGACGGCAAGGTCGTCTGCTACTTCACACCTGCGTCGAAGTTCAAGGAGAGGTACGCGACGTTCGGCTTCAACGCCACGGCGAACCTCGACGA
>JACVRM010000043.1 GCA_014534415.1 Thermoleophilia bacterium
AGGTCGGCGAGCTGCACGAGCACCATCACCGGGTAGTCGTCGTAGACCGAGACGACGTCGACATCCTCGGGGCCGACGCCGGCCTCTTCCCAGAGGCGCGGCGCGAGCTCGGCCAGTCCCGTCCGCAGGCCGTCCCCGTCCTGCCCGTCGGCGTTGACGACGCCCGCGAGCGCGCCGATCGCGACCGCCGGCTCGCGCCGCAGGTGCTCGGACGAGGCCACGAGGACGGCGTCCGCTCCCGAGACGATGGGCACGCAGTCGTAGCGGCCGAGCGGGTCGGCGACGAGCGGTGCGCCCAGGTAGTCGTCCATCGTCAGCGGCGTGCGGTAGACGGCGCCGGGATTGTGCGCAGCCCATTCGCGCTGCGCGATGACCACCTTGCCGTACGTCTCGCGCGCGAGGCCGTGCACGCGCATGTGCCGGCGGGTCAGCAGGGCGAAGAGCGCGTTGGGACCGCCATGCGGCAGTGGGGCGAGGTGATCTCGGGCCGCCGAGTTGAACGTGTCGGCGAGGCGCCCGAAAGCGCCCCGCTGCAGGACGTCGCCGGCGACGAGGAGCGTGACGTCCGCGTCGCCGCTCTCGACGGCGCGCCGCGCGTGCTGGAGCATGTTGAGCGCCGACGCGCCGCCGCTCGCGTCGTCCATCAGCCAGCGAAGTCGCAGGCCGAGCCGGAAGGCCAGGTCCACGGCGTGGTCCGGCTGCAGCGTGAACGACGAAACCGCGAGGCCGTCGACCTGGCGCGGCTCGAAGCCCGCGTCGTCGAGCGCGGCTCTTGCCGCCCGCGCCAGGACTTCCAGGGTCGCCGCGCCGTCGGGGCGACGGACGTACTGCGTCTCGCCGGCTCCGGCGATGAGCGCCTCAGTCATCGCCTGTGGCTCTCGCCCTTTTGTCGCGGCTCCGGCAAATCGAAGGCCAGCTCCGGCATCCGGCCGCGAGACTAGATCATCGACTTTCGGCCAGCCGTAGCGACTCACCTCGAAGGGTCTCTTCGTCCGGGTGTCCCGGCCTCCGCGCTGGGCCGACGGTGCCGGCGCGACGTCCCAGCGCGTTGGATCCGGCGAATCGCTTTTTGCCTGCTCGGGGGCGGTGCTAGCGTCTCGCGCTGGGCATGGAGTTCCGGATCCTGGGGCGGCTCGAAGTGCTCGACGGCGGGCGGTCGCTCCACATTGGCGCTGCGAAGCAGCGCGCCCTGCTGGCCGTTCTCGTGCTCAACGCGAACCGGGTCGTCTCGACCGATCAGCTGATCGAGGCCCTCTGGGGCGAGCGCGCACCCGGCACTGCGCACAAGGCGCTCCAGGTGTACGTCTCCCAGCTCAGGAAGACGCTGGGAAGAGATCGAATTCTGACCTGCGCCGTCGGCTACGAGCTGCGCGTCGAGCCGGGCGAGCTCGATCTCGAGCGCTTCGAGCGCCTCGCCTCCGAGGGGAAGCTCGTCGAGGCACTCGCTCTCTGGCGCGGAGCGCCGCTCGCCGACTTCGTGTATGAGCCGTTCGCGCAGACCGAGATCGCCCGCCTGGAGGAACGGCGCCTTGCGTGTCTCGCGCAGCGCGTCGACGTCGACCTGGAGGCGGGTCGCCACGCCTCGCTGGTCGGCGAGCTCGAAGGCCTCGTCCGCCAGCATCCGCTGCACGAGCGACTCCGTGCCCAGCTCATGCTCGCCCTCTACCGCTCCGGGCGGCAGGCAGAGTCGCTCGACGCGTACCAGGAGGGCCGAACGATCCTTTCGGAGGAGCTCGGTCTTGAGCCGAGCGCCGAGCTGAAGGAGCTGCAGCGGGCGATCCTCGCCCACGATCCGCGTCTCGACCCCGTGTCGGCGCAGAGGGAAGCGAGCGAGGCGGTGGAAACGCCGAAAGGCGTCCTCGTGGGGCGCGAGAATGAGCTCGCCGAGCTCACCGGCGCTCTAGATGACGCCATCAGCGGACGCGGAAACCTGATTCTTCTCGTCGGCGAGCCCGGGATCGGCAAGAGCCGCCTGGCCGAGGAGGTCGTCCGGAATGCGCGCTCACGAGGCGCACGCGTCCTCGTCGGACGCTGCTGGGAAGCGGCCGGTGCGCCCGCCTACTGGCCCTGGGTTCAGTCGCTCCGGACGCTGGTCGAGCAGACGGATCCTCACGGCCTACGCGGTCAGCTCGCCGGCGGCGCCGCCGAGGTCGCCCAGATCGTTCCGGAGCTGCGCGACCGCTTTCCCTACCTTCCCGAGCCGTCTCTCGAGGAGGAAGGAGCTCGGTTTCGCCTTTTCGACGCCGTAACGCGCTTCCTCCGGAGCGCGTCGAGCGCCGATGCACTCGTGCTCGTCCTCGACGACCTCCATGCCGCCGACGAGCCGTCGCTGCTGATGCTCAGGTTCGTGGCGACCGAGCTCCGCGACAGCCGGATTCTCCTCGTCGGCACCTACCGCGACGTGGACCCGACCGTGCGCGATCCCCTTGCGGCGACGCTCGCGGAGCTGGGCCGGGAGCACGTGACGCATCGCATCGCGCTCCGTGGTCTCGCCGTCGGAGATGTCGCTCGGTACATCGAGCTCAGCACCGGCGTCGCACCACCCGAAGAGCTCGTGGCGACGATCCACAGTGAGACGGAAGGCAACCCGCTGTTCGTCGGAGAGGTCGTGCGCCTGCTGGTCGCGGAAGGCCGCCTCTCCGACGTCGACGTCAGCGAGCTCTGGACGCTCGGAATCCCGCAAGGGGTGCGCGAGGTGATCGGGCGGCGTCTGCGGCGACTATCCGATGAGTGCACCAACGTCCTCACGCTGGCTTCCGTCCTCGGGCGTGAGTTCAGGCTCGACGCGCTGGAGCGGCTCAGCGAGCTCGCCTTCGACCGGCTGCTAGATGTCCTGGACGAGGCAGTCGCCGAGCGGCTCCTGACGTCGGTCCCCGGCGCCCCCGGGCGTCTGCGCTTCGCGCACGTCCTGATCCGCGAGACGCTCTACGACGGATTGACGAGTCCGCGTCGCGTGCTCTTCCACCGTCGGGCGGGCGAAGCGCTCGAAGCGTTGTACGGCGAGGATCCGCAGCCCCATCTCGCCGAGCTTGCCCACCACTATTTCGAGGCGGCGCCCGGAGGCGATGTCGATAGAGCCGTCCGCTACGCGGGACGGGCCGGCGACCGGGCCGTCGAGTTGCTCGCATACGAGGAGGCGGCTCGCTTCTACCGCCTCGCGCTCCAGGCGCTCGAGCTGAAGCAGTCGCCCGATCCGGAAGCCCGCTGCGTCCTGCTCTTGGGACTCGGCGACGCGCTGTCGAGGGCGGGGAGTACGCCGGAGGCGAAAGAGACGTTCCTCGCGGCTGCCGCCCTCGCTCGGTCCGCGCAACTGCCCGACCACCTTGCCCGCGCCGCGCTCGGCTACGGCGGCCGATTCCCCTGGGCGCGCGCCGGAAACGACACGCGCCTGGTGCCGCTCCTCGAAGAGGGGCTCGCGGCGCTCGGCGAAGAGGAGTCGGTACTGAGAGTGAGGTTGATGGCCCGTCTCGCCGGCGCGCTCCGCGACGAACCGTCGCTCGAGCGACGCTCCCTACTGAGCACGGAGGCGGTCGAGATCGCGCGTCGCATCGCGGATCGGGAGACGCTCGGCTACGCGCTCGTGAGCCACGCGCTCGCGCGCTGGGGGCCGAACATCGAGGAGATGGCGGCGCCTGCCGACGAAGTGCTGCGGATCGCCGAGGAGACCGGAGACACCGAACGCGCTCTGCACGCACGGTGGCTGCAGGTCATCATGGCGATGACGCTCGGCGACCCCGCCCGCCTCGCTACTGCCATCGACGCGTACGAAGCGCTCGCAGACGAGGTGAAACAGCCGTCTCAGCAGTGGTACGGCGCGGTCATGCGCTCCGTCTGGGCGCTCTCGCGCGGCGAGTTCGTAGAGGCCGAGCGGTTTGCCGATGAAGCACTCGCCGTCGGCCGGCGCGCGCAGAGTTGGGATGCAGCGTTCTCGCACCGCCTCGTCCGTCTGTTCCTCGATCGGGAACGCGGCCGCTTCGAGGACGTCGGGGAGCTCGTCCGTCGATCCGTCCACGAGTACACGGGCTACCGCCTGTTTCGCGCTCTCGTTCCGCTCGTCGCCTGCGAGCTCGGCCGCGAGCAACAAGCGCGCAGCGCATTCGCCGAGCTCGCGAGGGACGACTTCGTGGCATTTCCGCGTGACTCGGAGTGGCTCTTCTGCGTGGCGCTGCTCTCGGAAGTCGCCGTGCGGCTCGACGATCGCAACGGCGCTGGAGTGCTCTACGTCCAGCTCTTTCCCTACGCGCACCTCAACGCCGTCGGGGCGGCGGAGGTCAGCCTCGGGTCCGTATCTCGCTACCTCGGCGCTCTTGCCGCGACACTCGCGCGATGGGGCGACGCAGAACGGCACTTCGAGGATGCCCTCGCGATGAACGCACGGATGGGCGCTCGGCCCTGGGTCGCGCACACCCAGTACGAGTACGCCCAAATGCTCTTGACCCGGGGAGGGCCGGCCGATGACGAGCGCGCGACCGGGTTGCTGGGCGAGGCCCGCCGCACGGCCGAGGCGCTCGGCATGACCGCCCTCCTGCGGAAGGTAGTTCCCGCATCGCAGGCGGTCTAGCGCCGCATGCGGGGCAGACGCTCATGCGCCAAGCCTATTGCGCAACGCTATCTGTTGCGTTACGGCGGGCATGCGCGCGGTTCCCGCGGTTGCGTCACGGCTCCCGCTTCGCGAGACCACTACTGCGGTCGCTACGTCCGGGACGTCGACGCGTCGTGCCGCGAACCGCGGACGCGCGCCGGCAGGCTCTTGACCCGCGCGACCGCTCGTTCGCCGGGGCTCTCGACGAGGTCGGCGATCGAGTCGATGACCCGGGACGGCCGGTACGGGAAGCGTTCCGCCATCTCGCGTGTCGTGATGCCGGTCAGGACCAAGATCGTCTCCATGCCGGCCTCCATGCCGGCCACGATGTCGGTGTCCATGCGGTCTCCGATCATCATGGTGTTCTCCGAGTGCGCGTCGATCGCCCGCAGCGCCTCTCGCATCATGAGCGGGTTGGGCTTGCCGACGAAGTAGGGGTCGACGCCCGTCGCCTTCGAGATCAGCGCGGCCACCGAGCCGGTGGCGGGCAAGATGCCTGCGGGCGAGGGTCCGATGGGGTCGGGGTTCGTGGCGATGAAGCGCGCGCCGGCCGCGATCAGCCTGATCGCCTGCGTGATGCGCTGGAGGCTGTAGGAGCGCGTCTCGCCGAGCACGACGTAGTCGGGGTCGCGCTCGGTCAGGATGTAGCCGACCTCGTGCAATGCGGTGGTCAGCCCTGACTCGCCGATCACGTAGGCGGTGCCGTTCGGGCGCTGGTGGTCGAGGAACTGCGCGGTGGCGAGCGCCGACGTCCAGATCGCCTCCTCGGGGACGTCGAGACCGACCGTCGCCAGCCGGGCTGCCAGGTCACGCTGCGTGTAGATCGAGTTGTTGGTGAGGATCAGGAACGGGTTGCCCGCGTCCTGGAGCTGCTTGACGAAGTCGCTGGCGCCGGGCACGAGCTGCTCCTCGCGGACGAGCACGCCGTCCATGTCCATCAGGTACGCCTGGATCCTCGGCTCGCTGCTCATGCCATCACCTGCTTCCGGTCGCCCAACGAAAAAAGCCCCGGGAGAGTCTGCCTCCCGAGGCGCCGTCGCCTCCACGCGCTGCGTGAACGAGGCAAGCGAGGCTAGCAGACACGCTGGTGCATCCCGGCGGCCGACCGTACGATCGCGGCGGCATGGACTACGACTACAACCTGCTTGCCATCGGCTCAGGGCCCGCCGGGCAGAAGGCGGCGATCCAGGCCGCCAAGCTCGGGCGGCGCGCCGCGGTGGTCGAGCGCGCGCAGGTCGGCGGCGTCTCCGTCAACTGGGGCACCATCCCGTCGAAGACGCTGCGCGAGGCGATCGTCTACCTGACCGGGCTCAGCCAGCGCTCCACGTACGGCGACAGCTACCGCGTCAAGGAGGAGATCACGATCGCCGACCTCCGCCACCGCACGCAGCACGTCATCGGCCGCGAGATCGACGTCGTCCGCCACCAGCTGATGCGGAACCACGTCCACCTGCTCGAGGGAACGGCCTCGTTCGTCGACCCGCACGCCGTCCAGGTCTCCGGGCTCGACGAGCGGCGCGTGACCGCCGAGTACGTCGTGATCGCGGCCGGGACGACTCCCGCACGGCCGCCCGCGGTCGATTTCGACGACAGGACGATCCTGGACTCGGACGGCCTGCTGCGACTCGATCGCATCCCGGCGTCGGTCATCGTCGTGGGCGCCGGCGTGGTCGGGATCGAGTATGCGTCGATGTTCGCGGCGCTCGGCTCGAAGGTGACGGTCGTCGAGAAGCGCGACCGGCTGCTCGACTTCTGCGACGAGGAGATCACCGAGGGGCTTCGCTACCACCTCCGCGACCTGAGCGTCACGTTCCGCTTCGGCGACGAGGTGATCGCGGTCGACCGCCACGACACCGGCGCGCTGGTCCAGCTCGCGAGCGGCAAGCGGGTCGTCGCCGACGTCGTCCTCTACGCGGCCGGCCGCCAGGGAGCCACCGATGAGCTCCAGCTCGCGAACGCGGGTCTCGAGGCGGACGCACGCGGCAAGATCGCCGTGGCGCCGGACTACCGCACCGCGGTCGGCCACATCTTCGCGGCCGGTGACGTGATCGGCGGGCTCGCGCTCGCGGCGACCTCGATGGAGCAGGGACGTCTTGCTGCCGCCCACGCGTTCGGCGACGCCGAGGCCGTCATGAACGAGCTCGTCCCGATCGGCATCTACACGATCCCGGAAATCGGGTACGTCGGCCGCAACGAGGAAGAGCTGACGCAGGACGGGATCGCGTACGAGGTCGGCATCTCGCGCTACAAGGAGCTGGCCCGCGGCCAGATCCTCGGCGATACCTACGGGCTGCTGAAGCTGCTCGTCTCGGCGGACGATCGCAAGGTACTGGGCGTGCACGTGCTCGGTACGAACGCGACCGAGGTCGTGCACATCGGCCAGGCCGTGATGGGCTTCGGCGGGACGATCGACTACCTCGTCGACACGGTCTTCAACTACCCGACCCTCGCCGAGTCGTACAAGGTCGCCGCGCTCGATGCGAAGAACAAGCTGGCCGCCGTGGAGCGTATGGCCGGTCGGCGCTGAGCTCGCTGAGGCCGACGATGCTCGCGATCGTATTCGTCTCTGGCGGCCGCCTCGCTCCGCCGCGCAACACAAATCGTTGCGGTAACATTCCGTACTGCACGTGCCCGTCTCGGCCGCCCACAAGGTGCAGGCGCTCTCCGTGGACTTCGAGAGCCAGGCGAAGCTCGCCGAGCTGCTCGGCGTCAGCCGCTCGCGCGTGACGCGCTGGCTCAAGGGCGAGGGCATCGATCCGCGGAATGCCGAGCGGGTCGACCTGCTCGAGCTCGTCATGTCGAGCCTGGTCAGGCTGTACGAGCCCGCCGCCGCGCGCGCGTGGCTGTTCGGGCTCAACCCGCACCTCGGTGACCGGCGCCCGATCGACCTCGTGCGGGCGGGCAAGACGGAAGAGCTGATGCGAGCGATCCGCGCCGAGCGCGCCGGCTCGTTCGCTTGATCGTCTACCGCTGCTTCGCCTGGAATCGACGTGCCGCGCCCCGAAGGGAGGGCGGAGCGCTCTGGATACCGCGCGAGCATCAAGGCGACGGCCGCCACGACAACCCCGACGCCTACGGGTGTCTGTACGCAACCGATCGCGAGGCTTCGAGCGTCGTCGAGCAGCTCGCACCGTGGCGTGGGCAGCGGCTGGCGCCCGAGCTGCTGGTGCGGCGCGGCTTGCCGCTCGCCGTCGCCGCGCTCGAGCTGCCGGACGACGCCGAGCTGCTCGACCTCGACGAGCCCCGCACGCTCGCGCGCGAGCGCCTCCGCCCCTCGCGCGTCGCCACGCGGGAGCGGGCCGTGACGCAGCCGCAGGCGCTCGAGCTGTTCACGCGGCATCCCGACGCGGCCGGCTTGCGCTGGTGGTCGACCTACGAGTCGCTCTGGGCGAACTACACGCTCTTCGACCGCGCCGGCGGCGTGCTGCGCGTCGAGGCGGCGCGCGCCCTGACGCCCGACGACGAGGCCCTCGTCGAGGCGGCTGCCTTCCTCGGGCTGGGCTAGCCGTTCGGCCGCTCCCCGGCGCGCAGCTCGTCCGAGATCGCTCGCAGCTCGGCTGCCATCGCCTTGTCCTTCGGACGGCCCGTTGCTTCCTTCATCGCGATCAGGTGGTCGATCGACACGAGCCGGACGCGCTCGCCCGCGACCTCCGCCTCGCTCGCTGCGCGCACGAGGTGTGGATAGGAGGGTGCGCCGTCCGGGTCGGCGACTATGTCGAACGAGCCATACGGCGTCTCGAACGTGAAGTGCATTCCCGCCCGCAGGATCTCGGCATCCGGTCGGAACGGCAGGTCGCGCGGCGCGCCGCGCAGCTCGGCGTCGAGCTCATGCAGCGCGGCCGCCAAGCGTTCGAGATTCTCGTCGCTTCGCTCGTATGCGACGTCCACGTCGAAGCTGGGGAGCGCCGAGCCGTGAGCGATTCCGGCCATGCCGCCGATCAGTACGAAATCGACACGATGACGCGCAAGGGTCGCGAGAACGACCTCGGGCCGAAACCGTTCAGCGGCCACGCGCGGCGCCGAGGTTTGCGGCGACGAAGCGCGAGAACGCCGCGCCGTGATCGAGCCGCTCGGCGGGAGTCATCGCAAGCGTCTTCTCGAACAGCGAGCGGTCGTGACCGTAGTCGATCGCGGTCGCATCGAGCCGCAGCTCCTCTCCCATGAGGTCGAGAAGGGTGGCGAGCGTCGCGACCGACGGCGAGACGACGTCGCGCTCGATTCGCGAGATGGCGGCCTGCGACGTTCGCGCGCGCGCCGCCAGCTGGCGCTGGGTCAGTCCGTGCCGACGCCGGACAGTGGCGAGCAGTTGGCCGGGGGTCAGGGGGCCAATATATCACTTTAGACGTCAAGTCGTCCGCCACCGGCGCGGCGCCTTGCCGAGGCGAGCGCGCTTACACTCGCCCCTCGACGATGGACCCTTCCGCGCGCTTGCGGTGTAGACGGGTCGTGAAGCCTTTCGCCGCGATCGCCCTCGTCGCGCTAGCCCTGTGCGCGCCCGCGCTCGCGAAGTTCTCCATCTCGCTTGCGGCCAGCGACCGAACCCCGGCGGTCGGGCAGCGAGTCGTCCTCGCCGTCGGCAGCGGCCAGGCGCTCGATCACGACCTGCGGCTCATCGCCGTCGCGCCGGGACAGCCGGTGTTCCGCGTCGTCGCGACTATCACTGGCGACACGCGGTACCCGGTTCCGGACGTCGCGCGCCGCGGGTTCGAGGTCGATCTGATCCGCATCTCGCCGCGCCGCTGGCGCGGCGTCGCTCGCTTCGGCCGTCCTGGCCGCTGGCGCCTGGTCGTCCCCAACTGGGCTCCCGGAGGGGTCGTCATCCCGAACGGAGCCGCGCAGCTCACGCTCGCGGTTCACTGACGCGGCCGCCCGCGGCTCGGGCGGTTTGCGCGGCTCGGCGGGAGGGGTACGACCGGATCGAAAGCGGACAAGGAGTGGACAGATGGCGGAAGTGAGCGAGTCGATCGAGGTGAACGTCCCGGTCTCGGTCGCCTACAACCAGTGGACGCAGTTCGAGGAGTTTCCGCAGTTCATGGAAAACGTCGAGTCGGTCACGCAGATCGACGACACGCACCTCCACTGGGTCGCCGAGATGGGGGGGCGGCGCGCCGAGTGGGACGCGGAGATCACGTATCAGGATCCGGACAGCCACGTCGCGTGGCGCGCAGTCGACGGCAAGGACAACAGGGGCGCCGTCGAGTTCCGGCCGCTCGGCGAAGACCGCACCGAGATCAGAGTGCGGATGAGCTGGGAGGCCGAAGGGCCCGTGGAGGCGCTGGGCAGCGCGGCGGGCGTCGACGACCGCGGCGTCAAGAGCGACCTCAACCGCTTCAAGGAACTCGTCGAGAGCCGCGGTGTGCCGACCGGCGCGTGGCGCGGCGAGGTGCGCGAGGGCGAGATCACCTCGTAGAGGACTGGCACCGGCGGCCGCGGGTCACGATCCGCAGCTCCGGCAAGGACGCCGGAAGCGCGCAGGCGTCCGGGGGCTTGACGGCGAAAAGTGCTCAGGCTCGGCGCTTCCGTGCCGATGTATCGCCCATGCCCACCAACCGCGCAGCGTTCGAGGAGATCTGGCAGGCGGTTTGCATCCAGCCGGCGCCCGACGACGGTGAGCGCGAGGAGCTCGCCCGCATCGCGCAGACGCTTCGCGTCGCACCCGCGAGCGACGTCGAGGAGCGGGCCTGGGCGCTGAACACGCTGTCGGTCGCGCTCGCCACGCTCGGTCATCCGTCGGAGGCGCTCGGAGTGCTGCGCGCCTGCGTGCGGCTCGAGCCGTCAGACGAAGCGCGCATCGCGGCGCTCGCGTGTGCCGCGCTGATCCGCGCCGAGCAGGGCGAGCACGATGACGCCGCCCGGCTGGCCCGCATCGTGGGCGGCGCTTCGGGCGACCCGCGCATGCTCTCTGCGCTCGGCACCGCGCTGGCGCGTCGGGCGCTGGAGGCGGACGACGAGGAGCTCGGCGAGGCCGCCTCGGAGTGCCTCCGCTGGGCCGACCTCGAGACGGCCTTCGCGGCGGACTGACGCCGTCGCCCCGGCGGCGTACGATCGCCGCATCGACATCGGCTCGGCCAAGCGGCTCTTCCTGCTCGCGCTCGCGGCCTCGCTGTCGCTCGCGGCGGCGCTCGCGATCGGCGTCTTGCTCTTCAGCGACTTCGGCGACGCGGCCGTCCGCATCATCCTGACGAACCTGGCGGTCTCCATCGCCAGCCTGCTCGCCCTCCCGGCCGGAGTGCTGCTCGATGCGCGGCGCGCACCGGTCCTCGGCTGGTCGACGCTCGGACTCGTCGGCGCTGCATTCGTGCTCGCGCTCGGGATGATCTGGATCGACGAGCTCGAGGATTGGCAGCGAGCCGCCAAGACGCTGGGCACGGCGGCCGCGTTCGCGGTTGCGTGTGCCGGCGTCTCGGCCGCGACGGCTCGGCGTCGCTCGACCGACTCGCTGACCGTGCGGCGCCTCTACGCCGCCGGCGTCGCGGGCTCGGCCTTGCTCGCGACGCTCGTGTCGAGCGCGATCTGGCGTGAGGAAGACGGCGAGACGTTCTGGCGGGGAACGGGCGCGCTGGCCGTCGTTACCGTCCTCGCCGTGCTCCTCCAGGCTGTCCTGCGCCGGCTGGGCGCACCCTCAGCGGAACGCGACTTCGTCGTGCGTATCTCGGGAGCGCCGGACGACGCCGCCGTCGCCGAGGCGATCCGGACACTGGAGCGCGCGGGCGCGCGCATCGAGCGCGCCTAGCTGAGCGGCTCGGGCGGCGGCTGCGGCGCCGGGTCCGGCCAGGGCGTCGGCACGGGCGGCTCGGGTACCGGAAACGGATCGGGCGGCGGGATCGGCTCGGGCGTCGGCAGCGGCGGCTCGGGATTCGGGACCTCGGCGCGCATCACGCCGCCGTCTCCCTCGCCGGCAGACCGCGCAGGTAGAGGAGCACGCTCGTGGCGAGCGTCCACAGCGGGATCCCGATCAGCAGCCCCAGCCAGCCGATCGGCGGGATGAGCAAGATCAGCGCGAGCGCCAGGCTCGCCCAGGCGAGCCACGCTGGCAGCAGCCGCCAGCGGAGAATGGCGATCGCGGTGGCCACGAGCAGGAGCGCCCCCGAGTACTCCGCCGCGACGAAGAACCCGAAGCCGGCGTGCCAGAGCGCCTGCGCGGCCTCGGGCGCAAGCGGCGCGTCGGTCTCGTTCGCCACGAACGCGCCGGCGAGCTGCGGCGCGAGGAGGGCGATGTCGAAGACGGCCTTCATCACCGCGCCCGCGAACGCGATCGATGCCAGGCGGGCGCTTGCCCCTTCGAGCGCGGCGATCGTGCTCCGCAGGCTGCCCGCGAACCAAACGAAGAAGAGCGTACCGAGCATGAAGATGAGGCCGCCGAGGAACAGCGAGCCTTCGTCCTCCTCGAAGTAACGGAGGATCTCCGCGGGCGCCGCGTCGTCCGAGGGCGAGTCGCCGAAGCCTTCGATGACGAGGAAGCCGATCGCCCAGAGCACCACCGCGGCGACGCCCGTCAGCGGCGCCCAGCGCTCGCCCGCCTCGAGGCGGCTCGGCCTTCGCTCGGCGTCCATTCGCGGGTCCTGCATCGGGCAGGCATGACTCTCTCGCGCGGGAAGCTCGCCGTCAAGGTGCGGTCCTGAGCCGGCGCTACGATCGTCGTCCCGTGAGCGAGGCGCCGTTCGTCCATCTGCACGTCCATTCGGAGTACTCGATTCTGGACGGCGCCTGCCGTATACCGGCGCTCACGGCGCGCGCGGCCGAGCTCGAGATGCCCGCAGTCGCGCTCACCGACCACGGGTCGCTGGCGGGCGCCGTCGAGCTCTACCGCGAGGCCGGCAAGCAGGGGGTCAAGCCGCTGATCGGCTGCGAGGTCTACGTCGCCGACGACCGCCGCACGCAGGCGAAGGGCTACGCGCACCTGACGCTGCTGGCCGAGTCGAACGAGGGCTACGGCAACCTGATCAAGCTCGCCTCGGCCGGCTATCTCGAGGGCTACTACTACAAGCCGCGGGTCGACTGGCAGCTGCTCGAGCAGCATGCGAACGGACTCGTCGCGCTCTCCGGCTGTCTCTCGGGGCGCGTCTGCAAGGCGCTCGAGGAGGGGCGCGAGCGCGACGCGGCCGCCGAGCTCGACCGGCTCGCGCAGGTCTTCGGCCGCGACCAGGTCTACGTCGAGCTCCAGGACGCCGGGATCGACGTCCAGAGCCGCATCAACCCGCTGCTCGCCGGCCTCGCGGAGCGCTCCGGGCTACCGCTCGTGGCGACCGGCGACGTGCACTACCTGCGCGCCGAGGACGCGCGCGCGCACGAGGCGCTGCTGTGCATCCAGTCCGGCGACTCGCTCAAGAACCCGGAGCACTGGAAGTTCGATACCGACCAGTTCTACTTCAAGACCCCCGCGGAGATGGCGGCCGACTTCGCCGCCTACCCGACCGCGCTCGCGCGCACGCTCGAGATCGCGGAGCGCTGCAACGTCGAGATCGAGCTCGGCACGATCCGGCTGCCGAAGTTTCCGGTGCCCGAGGGGCGCGACGCGTTCGACTACCTCGTGGAGCAGGTCGACCGAGGGCTCGAGCGGCGCTACGGCACCGTCACGCCGGAGTTGCGCGAGCGCGCCCAGTTCGAGCTGAAGACGATCCGCGAGATGGGCTTCGCGGACTACTTCCTGATCGTCTGGGATTTCGTCGCGTTCGCGAGGCGGAACGGCATCCAGGTCGGACCCGGCCGCGGCTCGGCGGCGGGCTCGCTCGTCGCGTACTGCCTGGAGATCACGGACATCGATCCGCTCCGGTACGACCTGCTCTTCGAGCGCTTCCTGAACCCGGGGCGCAAGTCGATGCCGGACATCGACATCGACTTCTCGGTCGCCGGGCGCGATCGTGTCATCAACTACGTGTCCGAGAAGTACGGGCGCGACCGGGTGGCGCAGATCATCACGTTCGGAACGATGGCCGCGCGGGCGGCTGTGCGCGACGCCGGCCGGGTGCTCGAGGTGCCGTACGGCGCGGTCGACAGGGTCGCCAAGCTGATTCCCGAGGGGCCCGGGCAGTCGCTCGAGGATTGCCTCAAGCCCGGCGGAGAGCTCCGCCAGGCCTACGACGGCGACCCGCTCGTGCGCGAGATCGTCGATCTCGCCAAGCCGCTCGAGGGCCTCGTGCGTCAGGACTCGATCCACGCGGCGGGCGTCGTGATCGGCGACCGGCCGCTGGTGGAGTACGTCCCTCTCCAGCAGAAGGGGCCAGACCAGGAGGTCGTCACGCAGTTCGCGATGGGGGACGTCGAGGCGCTCGGCCTGCTCAAGATGGACTTCCTGGGCCTGCGCAACCTCGACGTGATCGACAAGGCGCTCGAGCTCGTCGGAGGTGGGCTGAACGTCGGCAACATCCCGCTGGACGACGCGACCACCTACGAGATGCTCGCGCGCGGCGAGGCGACGGGCGTCTTCCAGTTCGAGTCGTCGGGCATGCGCGAGGCGCTCCGCCAGGTGAAGCCGACCGAGTTCGAGGATCTCGTCGCGCTCGTCGCGCTCTACCGCCCCGGCCCGATGGCCTACATCCCGGTGTACGCGCGCCGCAAGAACGGCCAGGAGGCGGTCACGTACATCGACGCGCGGCTCGAGGCGATCACCGGAGCGACGCTGGGCCTCTGCATCTACCAGGAGCAGTACCTGGAGATCGCCAAGCAGATCGCCGGCTTCTCGCCGGCCGAGGCGGACGACCTCCGCAAGGCGATCGGCAAGAAGATCCACGCCTTGATGGCGTCCCTCAAGGAGAAGTTCCTCGAGGGCTGCGCGCGGTCGGGCACGACGCCCGCGGTCGCGCAGCAGCTGTGGAAGGACATGGAGGCATCGCAGGACTACTCGTTCAACAAGTCGCATGCGGCGTGCTACGCGCTGATCGCGTACCGGACGGCGTGGCTCAAGGCCAACTACCCGCACGAGTACATGGCGGCGCTGATCTCCTCGGTGATGAACACGAAGGACAAGGTGCCGTTCTACGTCAACGCCTGCCGCGAGATCGGC
>JACVRM010000041.1 GCA_014534415.1 Thermoleophilia bacterium
AGCTTCCCCTGCAGCGACGGCGTCTCGACGGCAGCACCGAGCCGCGCCAATGCGGCCATGACGGCTCCGATCGCGTCCGCGGGGATCTCGAGGCTGACTCGGACGATTGGCTCGCAAACCACCGTCCCGGCCCGCTCGAGCGCCTGCATAACGACCAGCGGGGTGAGCTTCCGGAAGTCGGCGGCGGTGCTGAGCGGTCCCCGTCTCGTTGGAGGGCCGTCAGGGACGCTGTAGGCGCACTTGGTCATCGTCACGATGCAATCTGTGACCTGCCAACCGAAGAGGCCCTCCTGCAGCGTCTGGCGGACGTACTGGCCCATGTTTTCCGTGAAGCTTTCGGCCGTCTTGTAGAGGTACAACGGGAGTGTGCGAAGGTCGACCTGCAGTCGGAATTCGATCGCCGAGCCGTTAGGCGCGGGATCGATGCTCAGCCCGATCGTGGCGAGAAACGGATTGGTGCGCGTGCCGCGCCCGTGGATCGAGCCCTTCCGGAGCCCAGTGCGCGCAAGCGTGCCGTGCGGCGGCCGCCGCTGGCTCGGTCCGCCTGGATGTGCACGTAGCCTGGGCGGCGTGCGGGAGATCATCGTGACGGCGTGCTGCGTGATCGGTCCCACGGAGCTGGTGGCCGCGCTTGGTGGTGGTTCGCATGCGTGACCCGCTCGTCATCGCCGTTGCCCAGCCGCTTTGCGTGTCTCATGACGTCGCGCTGAACGCGGTGACGCACGCGGCGACCGTGCGCTCCGCGGGCGCTCGAGTAGTGGTCTTTCCCGAACTCTCCCTGACGGGATACGAGCTGGATGCAACGGCGATCACAGCCGATGACCCGCGACTGTCGCCCATCGTCGAGGCCTGCGCCGAAGCGGAGGCATCGGCGCTGGTGGGCGCCCCGGTGCAGGGCGAGGCCGGCCGGTCGCACATCGCGACGCTGGCCGTCGACGGCACCGGCTCCAGAGTCGCTTATCGCAAGATGTGGCTGGGCGCGGCGGAGTCCGAGCGGTTCGCTCCGGGCGACGGGCCGGCCGTGTACGACGTCGATGGCTGGCGGCTCGGCCTCGCTATCTGTAAGGACACCGGCGTTGCGCAGCACGCGGCCGACACCGCCGCCCTGGGGATCGATGCCTACGTCGCCGGCACCGTCAAGTCGGCGGACGAGGCAGCCCGACAGGACGAGCGCGCCCGTCGCGTCGCTACCGACCATCGCATTTGGGTCGCGGTGGCCAGCTTCGCCGGGTCGACCGGTGGCGGCTACGCCGAGGCCGCCGGCCGTTCAGGCATCTGGAGGTCCGACGGCGCCGCGGTCACGCAGGCAGGGCCGGAAACCGGCGCCATCGCACGAGCAACGCTCACCTAGCGCGGCTTCGTAATGCTCGACGGCGAGCCGGAGAGACGCGCCGCACCTCAAGCCTCACCGAGCGGCGTGGACGCCGTCCCACCTCGCTCGTGCGGCGGCGACCGCGGCGCGCGCGCCCCCGGGACCAGGCGCCGGACGCGGCGCTGCGGCCGGCGCGACGAACGTCCCCGCGCGCACGTCGTCGGCGACCCGCTCGTGCGCGTCGCGGAACGGCACCCCCTCGCGGACGAGCGCCTCGGCGGCGTCCGTGGCGAGCTGCGCGGGGTCGGCGCAGGCGGCGGCGAGCCGCCCGCGGTCGAGTTCGAGCCCGTCGACGAGGACACGCAGCGCCGCGAGCGCGAGCCGGGTGTCTCGTCGCGCGGCGAAGACCGGCGGCTTGTCCTCCTGGAGGTCGCGGTTGTACGCGAGCGGCAGGCCCTTGACCGTCGCGAGCAGGCCCGCGAGGCGGCCGATCGCCGTTCCCGCCTTGCCGCGGGCCAGCTCCACGACGTCCGGGTTCAGCTTCTGCGGCATCATCGACGACCCCGTCGCAGCCTCCTCCGGCAAGCGCGCGAACGCGAACTCGCTCGTCGTCCAGAGGACGAGCTCCTCGCCGAACCGCGAGAGGTGCGCGAAGAGCGCCGCGCACGCGTACAGGTAGTCGAGCGCGAAGTCGCGGTCGGCGACGGCATCGAGCGAGTTCCGAAGCGTCGGCCCCGGTGGCGGCGGGAGCAGCAGCGTCGAGCCGGCCAGCGCGCCCGCGCCCAGCGGCGACGGCTCCGCCTGCGCCGCGGCGAACGCGAAGCGCGCAAGGTCGCGCTCCAGCATCTCGACCCACGCGAGCAGGTGGTGCCCGACGGTGACCGGCTGCGCCCGCTGGAGGTGCGTGTACCCCGGCATCGGCGTCTCGGCGTCCTCCTCCGCCCGGTCGAGCAGCGTCCGCGCCAGTTCGGCGATCGCGGCGGCCGCCTCGGAGCACGCGTCCGCGACGTAGAGACGGAACGCCGCGGCGACCTGGTCGTTCCGCGACCGGCCGGCGTGGATCTTGCGGCCAACCTCGCCGAGGCGCCGCTCGAGCAGCGTGTGCACGTCCTCCTCGCCCGGCTCGTACTCGAGCTCGGGCAGCACCCGCTCGGCGTCCGCGAGCTCGTCCGCGTCGAGCAGCCCCGCCTCACGCAGCCGGCGCGCGTGGACGAGCGTCGCCTGAACGTCGTAGGGGAGCAGCTCGGCGTCGTCGGCGCGGAGGAACTCCCACACCTCCGGCGCGAGGCCCGTGCCGACCCGTGCCGACCAGAGCGTCACGCCAGCGCCGCGCTCCTCTCGCGCGCCGCTGCCAGCTCCACCTCGAGCGCCGCGATCGTGATGAAGCCCTCCGCCGCGTCGTGCGGGAACGTCTCGCCGGCGCCGTAGGAGGCGAGCGTCTCCGCATAGAGCGCATGCTCCGAGCGGCGACCGGTGACGACCGGGGCGCCGGCCTGGAGGGAGACGCGCGCCTCGCCGGTGACGAGCCGCTGCGTCGCGGCGAAGAAGGCGTCGTAGGCCTCGCGCGCGGGGCTGAACCAGAGGCCGTCGTAGACGAGCTTGGCCCACTTCGGCTCGAGCTCGCGCTTGGCGACCAGCTCGGCTTTCGTGAGCACGACGTCCTCGAGCGCCTGGTGCGCCGCGATCAGCGTCAGCGCGGCGGGCGCCTCGTACAGCTCGCGGCTCTTGATCCCGATCGCGCGGTTCTCGATCATGTCGATCCGCCCGATCCCGTACGCGCCCGCGCGAGCGTTCAGCTCGGCGACGAGCTCGTGGAGCGGGAGCGGCTCGCCGTCGAGCGCAACGGGCAGGCCCGATTCGAAGCCGACGACGACGTCGGCCGGAGCCGGAGCGTCGGCGGGCGCGGCGGTGAGCGCGAACGCCTCCTCCGGCGGCTCGACCCACGGGTCCTCGAGGATGCCCGCCTCGATCGCGCGGCCGAACAGGTTGTCGTCGATCGAGTACGGCGACGCCGGCTTCGCCTCCACGGGGATCCCGCGCTCGCGTGCGTACGCGATCTCCTCGTCGCGCGTCCAGACGCGGTCGCGCAGCGGCGCGATCACGCGCACGCCGGGGTAGTGCGCCTTGAACGCGAGCTCGAAGCGCAGCTGGTCGTTGCCCTTGCCGGTGCAGCCGTGGACGACCGCCTCGGCACCGGCCGCGAGCGCGAGCTCGGCGACGGCCGCGGCGATCACCGGTCGCGAGAGCGCCGAGATGAGCGGGTAGCGGCCCTCGTAGAGCGCGTTCGCGAGCACTGCCTTCGCGACCTGTTCCTCGCCGAACTCCTGCTTGCGGTCGACGAGGACGACCTCGTCGGCGCCGGCCGCGTACCCACGCCCGATCGCGGGCTCGAAGTCCGCATCCTGCCCGACGTCCACGAGGACGGCGAGTACCTCGTCGAAGCCGTAGCCCTCCTTCAGCCACGCGATCGCGCAGCTCGTATCGAGGCCGCCGGAGTAGGCGAGGGCGGCGGTCTTGCTCATGTCTCTCCTTCCAGGTGGTGGCGAAGCTGTTCGGCGAGCTCGGCGCCGCCGACCCCCTCGCGGGCGGCGACGAAAATCGTGTCGTCGCCGGCGACGCAGCCGGCGACGTCGGCGAGCGCGGCTGCGTCGATCGCGCGCCCGAGCGGCTGCGCGTAGCCGGGCGGCGTCGTGACGACGACGAGGTTGCCCGTCGGGACGAGCGCCAGCGCCCAGCGGCGCATCGCGGCCGCGAGCTCGTTCATCCGGTCGAGGTCTGCCGCGCCCGGCAGCGCGTAGACGAGCCGGCCGTCCTCGCTCCGAACTTTGACGAGGCCGAGCTGCGCGATGTCGCGCGAAACGGTCGTCTGGACGGCGTCGATCCCGGACTCGCGCAGCGCCTCGACCACGTCGGCCTGCGTCGTCAACTTCCGCTCCTTGACCAGGCGCAGGACCTCGCCCTGGCGCTCGAACTTGTTCACGCGAGCACCTCCTCGAGGATCGCCACACCCTGCGCGAGCTCCTCCGTCGTCGTCGTCAACGGGGGCGTGAGGCGGAGCGCCGTCTCGCCGGCGGCGCCGACGAGCAGACCGCGCTCGCGGCACTCGGCGACGGCAGCGGCGGCGGGCGGCTCCGTCTCGACGGCGAGCAGCAGGCCGCGGCCGCGCACGGCCGGGAGCGACGCGCGGACGAAGACCTCATGGGCGCGCACGGACGCCAGCCGCTCCTCGGTCAGCTCGTCGCAGACGGCAACGGCGGCGGCGCACGCGACCGGGTTGCCGCCGAACGTGCTCGCGTGGTCGCCGGGGACGAAGCCGCCCGCGGCCTCGTCGGCGACGAGGAGGCAGCCGATCGGGAGGCCGTTCGCGAGCCCCTTCGCGAGCGTGACGACGTCCGGGCGGACGCCGAGCTGCTCGAACGCGAAGAACGTGCCCGTGCGGCCCATCCCCGTCTGCACCTCGTCGAGCACGAGCAGAGCGCCGAGCTCGTCGGCGAGCTCGCGCGCGGCGGCGACGAACTCCGGTGTCGCCGGGTGAACGCCGCTCTCGCCCTGCACCGGCTCGACGAGGATGCAGCCGGTGTCCGGGCCGGCCGCGGCGGCGAGCGAGTCGGCGTCGTTGGGCCGCGCGAAGGAGACGCCGGGCACGAGCGGCGTGAAGGCCGCGCGCTTCGCCGGCTGCCCCGTCGCTGCGAGTGCCCCGAGCGTGCGCCCGTGGAACGACCCTTCCAGCGCAACGACGCCAGGCTTCCCCGTCGCCTTGCGCGCGTACTTGAGCGCAGCCTCGACGGCCTCGGCGCCGGAGTTGCAGAAGAACGCCTGCGCGCCGCCGAACCGGTCCGACAGCCGCTCCGCGAGCTGTGCCATTGGCTCCGTCCAGTAGAGGTTGGAGACATGCCAGAGCCGCTCGAGCTGCGCCTGCGCGGCCGCGAGCGGCGCCGGGTGGCAGTGGCCGAGCCCGACGACGGCGATGCCGGCGACGAAGTCGAGATAGCGGCGGCCGTCCGCGTCGACGAGCCACGAGCCCTCGCCGCGGACGAAGGTCACATCCTCGCGCGCGTACGTGGGGAGGACGCGCGCCTGCGCCTGCGCGACGCTCATACGACCACCGCCGTCTCGCCGATTTCGGCGCGCACGCCGGAGCGCGCGGCGGCGACCGCGGCGCGGAGCTTCGGGACGATCCCGCCCTCGAGCTCGCCGGCGTCGAGGAGACGGTCGGCCTCGGCCGCCGCGATCGTCTCGACGACGGAGCCGTGCCTGAGGACGCCCGGGACGTCGGTGACGAAGAGGATGCGCTCCGCCTCCAGCCCGACGGCGAGGGCCGCCGCGGCCTCGTCGGCGTTCACGTTCAGCGGCCCAACCGCGAGCGGCGCGACGACCGGGATCCGGCCCGCGGCGAGCGCCTGCTCGAGCTGCGGCGGCCGGCACGGGAGCGGGTCGCCAACGAGCCCGAGCGCCGGCGCGTGGATCGCGTGCAGCCCGAGCTCGTCGCCGAAGAGGCCGAGTGCCCGCGGGCCGAGCGCCGCGCAGAGCGCGGCGTTGACAGCGGCGAGCGAGCGCCGCACGAGGACGAGCGCCGCGCCGCTCGTCACGCGTCTGCCGCCGACGAACTCGACCTCGAGCCCGTAGCGCTCCATCTCCTTCGAGATCTGCGGTCCGGCGCCGTGGACGACGCAGACCTCGTGGCCTCCGTCCGCGAGCGCGAGGATCGCGGCCGCCGCGTCCCCGGCGACGGCGCCGCCGCACTTGACGACGACCCGGCTCACGAGCGGTAGTCCGCGTTGATGCGGACGTAGTCGTAGGAGAGGTCGCTCGTGAGGTAGCTCGCGGTGCCCTCGCCGAGCCCGAGGTCGAGCCGGATCGAGCAGCCCGAGCCCGCCAACGCCGGGTCCACCGGCTGCGGCGCTCCCGCGGCGAGGACGCGGACGCCGTCGAAGTCGAGCGTGACCCGGTCGGGGTCAAGGTTCGCGTAGCCGCCGTTGAACGGCGCCGAGCCCGCCGCGGCGAGCACGCGCCCCCAGTTCGGGTCGCGCCCGAACAGCGCGGTCTTGACGAGCGGCGACGTCGCGATCCGGCGCGCGATCGCCTTCGCCTCGGCGTCGCTCGCCGCACCGCGCACGCTGATCTGCGCGAGGAAGGTGGCGCCCTCGCCGTCCGCGACGATCTGCGACGCGAGGTCCTCGCAGACCGCGTGCAGCCCCTCCGCGAAGGCGTCGTCGTCGCGGGGGGCGCCGCTCGCTCCGTTCGCGAGGAGCACGACGGCATCGTTCGTCGAGCACTCGCCGTCGACGGAGATCGAGTTGAAGCTCGCCTCGACGGCCGGCCGGAGGAACTCGAGCGCCTCGCCCGGCTCGAGCGCGTAGTCCGTCGTGACGACCGCGAGCATCGTCGCGAGGTTCGGGTGAATCATCCCCGAGCCCTTGGCCATGCCCCCGACGACGAAGCCCGAGCCGCCGGCCGTCGCCTCCTTCGGGCGCGTGTCGGTGGTGAGGATCGCCTGCGCCGCGGCCTCGCCGCCGTGGCGCGACAGGTCCGCCACGGCCGCGTCGAGTCCGGTGAAGATCTTGTCGAGCGGGAGCTGCTCCCCGATCACGCCCGTCGAGAGGACGAGTACCTCGTCGGCGTCCAGCCCCAGCAGCCGCGCCGCCTCGGCGGCGCTCGCGCGGGCGGTCAGCTCGCCGCGCGCGCCCGTCGCGGCGTTCGCGACGCCCGAGTTGACGACGACCGCCTGCGGCTCCGCCAGCTCGAGGTGCTCGCGCGAGATCTTCACCGGCGCAGCCTGCATCCGGTTCGCGGTGAACATCGCGGCGCCGGTCGCGGGCGCGACGGAGCGGACGACGGCGAGGTCCGGCCGCGACTTCCGGATCCCGCAGCGGACGCCGCTCGCGACGAAGCCGCTCGCCGCCGTGACGCTCATACGAGCACTCCCGCGAGCCGTAGCCCGGCCGTCTCGTCGAGCCCCAGCGCGAGGTTCGCGTTCTGCACCGCCTGGCCGGCCGCACCCTTGCCGAGGTTGTCCAGCGCGCAGACGACGACCGCGCGCCCCGTCGCTCGGTCCTCGAACAGCGCGAGCTCGGCCGCGTCCGTCCCCTGCACGCGCGCAAGCTCCGGCGCGACGCCGACCGGCAGGACGCGGACGACCGGCGTCGCCCCGTACGCGTCCTCCAGCCGCTCACGCAGGTCCTCGGCGAGCGCTTGCGCGTAGCAGGTCGCGAGCAGGCCGCGCCGCACAGGCAGGAGGTGCGGGACGAAGCAAACGGGGAAGCCGAGCGCCTGCTCGAGCTCGGGCGCGTGCTGGTGCCGGCCGACGCGGTACGCCGAGACGTTCTCGAGCACGAACCCCGCGTGCGAGCTCGGCTTCAGCGCGCGCCCTGCGCCCGAGACGCCGGACTTCGCGTCCACGACGACGCTCGCCGGCTCGATCGCGTCGGCGAGCGGCGCGAGGGCAAGCAGCGCCGCGGTCGCGTAGCAGCCAGGATTCGCCACGAGCCGCCCGGCCGGCGGCCAGAGCTCCGGCAACGCGTAGCTCCAGTCGGAGAGGCAGTCGCGCGCCGGGTGCGCGAACCCGTACCACTCCTCATAGAGCGCGGCGTCGCGGAGCCGGTGCGCGCCCGAGAGGTCGACGACGACGGCGTCGACCGGCGGCTCGAGGGTCGCCGCCTCCTCGTGGCCGAGGCAGCAGAAGACGACGTCCGCCCCCGCGGCGAGCGCCTCGTCGTTCGTCACGAACGCGGGCAGGCTGCCGTTCAGCCGCACGTCGAGCGCCGAGGCTGGCTCCCCCGCGAGCGAGTCGGAGCCCAACGCGGCGACCTCGAGCTCCGCGTGCGCGAGCACGCGGTCGAGCGTCTCTTGGCCGGTGTAGCCGGCGCACCCTATGACCGATACCGCGGCCACGTGCGTATTATGCAGAATCGTGAGTATGATGCAAACGATGTCCTCCCCAGCGCACCTCGTTCTCGAGGACGGCACCGCCTTTCCAGGCCATGCCGTCGGTGCGCCCGGAGTCGCCGCCGGCGAGGCCTGCTTCACCACCGCCTCCGCCGGCTACGAGGAGGCCGCAACCGATCCCAGCTACGTCGCGCAGGTGCTCTGCTTCGCGTACCCGCTCGTGGGCAACTACGGCGTCGACGCCTCGCGGCGCGAGTCGGAGCGGGTGCAGGCGGAGGGAATCGTGATGCGACGTGCGCGGCCTGCCTGGGCGGCGTGGCTACGCGAGCAGGACGTGGTCGCCCTCGACGGCGTCGATACGCGCGCGCTCGTCCGGAAGATCCGCGACGGCGGCGTCCTCCGCTGCGCGCTCGGCGAGGCGCCGGTCGCGGAGCTGCACGCGCGCGCGCTGGCCGAGCCGCCGATCGACGGGCGCCCGCTGCCGCGCCGTGTCGGCACTCGCGAGCACTACAGCGTCGGCGCCGGGCCGCGCGTGACGCTGCTCGACCTCGGGTGCAAGCGCTCGATCCCGGCGCGCCTGGCGACGGCGGGGGTCGAGGTGCTCGTCGTGCCGGGCGACTGGGACGCGGACGCCGTGCTCGAGACGCGCCCGCGGGCGGTCCTCGTCGGCAACGGCCCCGGCGATCCGGCCGTCTTCACCGATCAGATCGAGACGGTCCAGAACCTGCTCGGGCGCGTGCCGCTGTTCGGGATCTGCCTCGGGCACCAGCTGCTCGGGCTCGCGCTCGGCCTGGAAACCTTCAAGCTCCCCTTCGGCCACCGAGGCGCGAACCATCCCGTCCGCGACGTCCGCAGCGGCCGCGTGCTCGTGACCGTCCAGAACCACGGGTACGCCGTCGCGGCCTCGGACGACGTCGAGGTCACGCACCTCTCGCTCAACGACGGAACCGTCGAGGGGCTCGCGGGCGAGGACTTCGCGAGCGTCCAGTTCCATCCGGAGGCCGCGCCCGGGCCGCTCGACGCGCTGCCCTTCTTCGACCGGATCGGCGAGGCGTGCCGAAGCGCACGGATCTCCGCTCGGTCCTGATCGTCGGCTCCGGGCCGATCCGCATCGGCCAGGCGTGCGAGTTCGACTACGCGGGGTCGCAGGCGTGCCGCGTCCTGCGCCGCGGGGGCTACCGCGTGGTCCTCGTCAACTCGAACCCCGCGACGATCATGACCGACGCCGAGTGGTCCGACGCGACGTACCTCGAGCCGCTCGACGCGGAGTCGGTCGCAGAGGTGATCGAGCGCGAGCGGCCAGACGCGCTGCTGCCCACGCTGGGCGGTCAGACGGCGCTCAACCTCGCGGTCGAGCTCCACGACGCCGGCGTCCTCGACCGCTACGGCGTCGAGTTGATCGGCGCGAGCGTCGACGCGATCCGGCGCGCGGAGGACCGGCTCGCGTTTCGCAACACGATCTCAGCGGCGGGTCTGCCCGTCGTCGAGAGCCGGATCGTGAGCTCGGCGGACGACCTCGAGGGGCTACCGCTGCCGGCGATCGTCCGCCCTGCGTTCACGCTCGGCGGAACCGGCGGCGGCCTCGCGCGCACGCGCGACGAGCTGGCGGTCGCCGTCCGGCACGGGCTCGCGGCCAGCCCCATCGGTCAGGTCCTGGTGGAGCGCTCGCTCGAGGGGTGGCAGGAGCACGAGCTCGAAGTAATGGTCGACGCGGCCGGGAACTGCGTCGTCGTCTGCTCGATCGAGAACCTCGACCGCATGGGCGTCCACACGGGCGACTCGTGGACGGTGGCGCCGCAACAGACGCTGCCGGACACGGAGTTCCAGCGACTGCGCGAGGCGGCGTTCGCGTGCGCCCGCGCCGTGGGCGTCGCGACCGGCGGCGCGAACGTGCAGTTCGCGTACGAGCCCGAGACGCGCGAGCTCGCCGTAATCGAAATGAACCCGCGCGTCTCGCGTTCCTCGGCGCTCGCGTCCAAGGCGACCGGCTTCCCGATCGCGAAGCTGGCGGCGCTGCTCGCGATCGGGTACACGCTCGACGAGCTGCCGAACGACATCACCGGCCGGACGACCGCCGCGTTCGAGCCCGCGCTCGACTACGTGGCGGTGAAGGCGCCGCGATTCGACTTTGCGAAGTTCCCGGCCGCGGAGCGGCGACTCGGCAGCGAGATGCGCGCGGTCGGCGAGGCGCTCGGCCTAGGGCGAACGTTCGCCGAGGCGTTCCTCAAGGCGCTCGAGGGGCGGGAAGACGCGCCCGCGAAGCTCGACCTCTCCCGCCGTGGCGAGCCGGTTCCGGAGCGGTGGGATCTCCTGCTCGAGGCGGCACGACAGGGGCTCGACCTGCCTGGGATCCACACGTACTTTGCGGATGAGCTGCGCGCGATCGCGGACGCCGAGCGCATGCTGCGGACGAGCGGCGACGTCGGGGCCGCGAAGCGGTTCGGGCTCCCGGATGCGGCCGTCGCGCGCGTGCTCGGCCTGACGGAGGACGACGTCCGCGCGCGACGGCCGCTTCCCGGCCGGCTCGCGGTCGACTCGTGCGCGGCGGAGTTCGAGGCGCGGACGCCGTACTTCTACCTCTCGTACGAAGGCTCGGACGCCGTCGTGCCGCCGCGGCGTCCGGCAGTCGTCGTCTTGGGGTCCGGGCCGAACCGGATCGGCCAGGGAATCGAGTTCGACTACTGCTGTTCGCGCGCCGCGCACGCGTTTCGCGCGCTCGGGTACGACGCCGTGCTCGTCAACTCGAACCCCGAAACGGTCTCGACGGACTACGACACATCCGACCGCCTGTACCTCGAGCCGCTCACGCCCGAGCGCGTGCTGGACGTCTGCCGGCTCGAGAACCCAGTCGGCGTCGCGGTCACATTCGGCGGGCAGACGCCACTTCGGCTCGCGCCGACGCTCGCCGCGGCGGACGTACCGCTCCTCGGGAACCCGCTCGGCGCGATCGAGGCGGCGGAGCACCGCGGCCGCTTCGGGGCGCTCCTCGCCGACCTCGGGGCGCGCGCCCCGACGTGGGGTGTCGCCGCCACGACGGAGGAGGCGCGCGCGCTCGCCGAACGGATCGGGTACCCGGTCCTCGTCCGGCCGCACGACGTCCTCGGCGGGCAGGGCATGCGCGTCGCGCGGACGGCGGACGAGCTCGTCCTCGACGCGCCGGCGCTCGTCGACCGCTTCCTCGCGGGAGCAATCGAGCTGGACGTCGACGCGCTCTGCGACGGCGAGACGGCATGGGTCGCCGGCGTCCTCGAGCACGTCGAGCCGGCGGGCATCCACTCCGGCGACTCGGCCTGCGTCCTGCCCCCGCCGTCGCTGACGCCGACGCTCGAGGAGGAAGTTCGAGCACTCGCGGCGTCGATCGCGGGCGGTCTCGGCGCGCGCGGGCTCCTCAACCTCCAGCTCGCGCTGCACGAGGGCGAGCTGTACGTGCTCGAGGCGAACCCGCGCGCCTCGCGCACGGTCCCGTTTCTGGCGAAGGCGACCGCGACGCCGCTCGTCGACCACGCGTGCCGGCTGATGCTCGGCGCGTCGCTCGCAGAGCTCGACCTTCCCGAGCGCGCCGAGCCGTCGCGCGCGTGGGCGAAGGAGGCGGTCTTCCCGAGCGAGCGCTTCGCCGAGGCATCGAAGCGCGGGCCTGAGATGCGCTCGACCGGGGAGGTGATGGCCGGCGGACGAACGCCGGGCGAGGCGTACGCGCGTGCGCTTCGCGCCGCCGGCCGCTCCCGGCGCGGCGGCTTCGTCGGCGACCCGTTGCAGAGCCGCTAAAGACGAAGGCCGCGATGATCAGGCCGTCCCGGCGTTACGCTGTGCCCGGCGTCATCTGATGCACGGGCTTTCGTCCCGCATCGCTCCCGTGGCCGGCGACCCGGTTGGAAGGCGCGCAGGAGCAAGAAGAGGCACATGCACATCGAGGTAAACGGGACATGCCTGTGGTTCGACGTCGACGGCCTCGCGCTCGTTCCCGACGGCGCGGCGATGCGCGAGCGGCCGACCGTCGTGCTCTTGCACGGCGGGCCGGGGAGTTTCGACCACTCCTATTTCAAGCCCGACTTCGCGCGGCTGTCACAGGAAGCGCAGGTGATCTACATGGACCTGCGCGGACATGGCCGCTCCGAGTGGGGCGACCCGGCGAGCTGGGGCTTCGAGGTATGTGCCGACGACCTCCGTGCGTTCTGCGACACCCTGGGTATCGCCCGGCCGGTCGTCTACGGACACTCGCTCGGCGGCTACGTCGCGATGGTCTACGCGGCCCGCCACCCCGGCCATGCAGGGGCGCTGGTGCTGCAGTCCACGAACGCCCGCTTCGACCTGGGCCGAATCGTCGAGGCGTTCCGCCGAGCCGGAGGCGACGAGGTGGCCGACATCGTAGAGCGCGTGTACGGAGGCGATCGTCGATCGGTGACCGCGGAGGAGTGGGCCCGCTGCTGGAGCCTGTTCGGTCCCTGGGTGACTGGTGACCAGGAGAAGGCCCGCACGATCGTCAACCGGGAGATCAATGCGCCAGGTCTCGAACTGATGCGCGGGTTCGACGTGCTCGATCAGCTCGCTCGCATCGACTGTCCGACGCTGGTCTGCGTCGGCGAGCTCGACCCCATCACCCCGGTAGCCGCCGCCCGCGAGATCGTCGACGCGCTCCCCGACGGGGGCGCGCGGCTCGCTCTGATCGAGCGAGCGGGCCACTTCCCCTGGAAGGACGCGCCCGACCGCTATTGGCCGCTCGTCACCGAGTTCGTGGCAACCGCGACGGCGGCCCGGATGGACTCGGGGCGCAGCGCGAGCGTGCAGGGATCGAGTGCAACGCCGTGAGCTGCACGGTCGGAGCTCATGCCGGGACCTGCTTGCGGTCGACCTGCTCGTCGTCGATGTCGACCGTGTGATCGACGGCGTACGCGGCGAGCGCGCGCGCAGGCTCGATCTCGGCGTGGCCGAGGAAGTCCCGCCCGATCGCGTGCGCGAGGTCGTCGACGGCGATGCGCACCGTCGTCGCGGCAAGCCGCTCGTCCGCGTCTACGGCTGCCTCGTACTCGAGCGCGAGCCGCCTCAAGACGGGAAGCGCAGCCGGAAGGCTGGAGCGCAGGTCCGGTGCATGGAAGAAGTAGATGACCGGGTGGTGGACGAAGTCCATCCGGACCTCGAGCGTCCGGTCGGCGAAGTCGTGGAACATGTGCGCGGCACTGGCGTCGGGAACGCGCTCGCGCGCTTCCACGAACGTGTTCACGGCCACCGCAAGGCGGCGAAGCCGGGTGAGCGCGGGATAGATCGAGAGCACCCAGGAGATCACGGCCGTCAGGAGGATGAAGCCGACGATCGCCTCGATAGGCGTGACCACCCGGAACAGCGACGTCGCCGGCGTGATCTCGCCGTAACCGAGCGTCGCGAGCGTGACGAACGAGAAGTAGAGCGCGTCCACGAACCCGCTGTGCGCGGCGGGGTCGAGATTCTGGAAAACGAAGTCCGTCTCGAGGTGCGGCCAGACGACGAGCGCGAACCCAATGCCGAGCAGGCCTGCCCAGACCACGATCACGCTCACCATCCCGAGCGGCCCAGCCAGCACGAGCAGCGACCTTCTCCGGTCGATCCGCTTGACGAGCCGCCACGTCGCGCCGACGACCGCGCGCGTCAACCACCCCTCTCCGGTCGGGTGGAAGAGCGTGTGGAAAATCTCGCGCAGACCGATAAACACGAGCCCGACGCCGGCCGCGGAGATCACCCACGCCACGGCTCGACCCTATCTGCGCGCCGCGCCCGCACGCTGCACGCTCTGCTCGACGGCAGCCACCGTGATAGAGCTACGTGCGCGGACTCTTCAGGGGAGGCGCACGAATCGCCGAAATCAGGATAAGCCGCTTGGGCGACCGCCGCTTCCGGGTGCAGGTGCGGAACGGCAAAGGCGAGACGACGCACGAGGTGACGGTGCCGCAACGGCTCGGAGACGAGCTGAACGTTCGCGACGACGAACTCGAGCGCATCGTGCGCGAGTCGTTCCGCTTCCTGCTCGAGCGGGAGGCCGCTGCCTCGATCCTGGCTGAATTCTCACTGGACGAAATCTCGCGCTACTTCCCCGAGTACCGTGGCGAGCTGGCACGCCGGCTCGCGTGAGTTCGCCGCTGATCGGAACAGGGAGCACGAGTGAACCGGTCCTGGTCCCGCGCGGCGGCGGCGAGGTCGTCGGCGACTCGCCGGGCCGTCGCGTCGAGATCCTCTCCGACGACGAGACGCTGCACGCAACGTGGTCGCATTTCGGCCCGCACCGCGACGGCGCCGACCTGCACGTCCACCGGCACCACACCGACCTGTTCTACGTCCTCGAGGGTGAGCTGACCGTCAGGCTCGGCAGTGAGGACGAGGGCGTCGCCGTGCCGGCGGGCACGCTCGCGCGCGTGCCGCCGCTCGTTGTCCACGGCTTCCGGAACGGGAGCGACGCCGAGGTCCGCTACCTCAATTTCCACGCGCCCGGCCAGGGGTTCGCCGACTTCCTGCGTGCGCTGCGCGACGGCCGCAGGTTCGCGTATGACCAGCATCCTCCGCCTGCGGACGGCGGCCGGCCGCCGAGCGACGCGGTCGTCGGCGGCGACGGGTTCGTGGCCGACCGGCCGGCGTTGCAGGTGGCGCTGCTCGCAGACGTAGAGGAGATCGGAATCGCGGAGATGTGGAGCGAACCCCGCGGCCCGTCGCCGCCGCCGCACCTCCACCGCCGCCACGTCGAGTCCTTCTACGTGCTGGAGGGCGAGATGGCGTTCACCGCCGGAGGCCG
>JACVRM010000015.1 GCA_014534415.1 Thermoleophilia bacterium
CAGCGCAACGGCATTCGCGTTTCCCTCGGTGCGCGGCCCGAAGCCGGTACGGACGATGCCATGCTCGCCGAAGGCCGGATCAAGCGAGCCGTCGGGCTGGTAGCGGGCGAGTGCGAGATCGCCGCCGCAGTCGTGCGTCTGCGCGCCGGCGCAGCCCACGACGATCATGCGGCCGTCACGCTGTACCACCGCATCGTTGGCCACCGAGGAGCCGCCGATCGAGGTCCTCACGATGCCGCCCGTGCCGAACGTGCGGTCGAGCCCGCCGTCGCCCCGGTAGCGAACGAGCGCGAAATGCTCGCCGGCTCGCTCCTCGGTGGCCCCGACGGCGACGATCGTGCGGCGGGCTCCGCGGACGAACGTCGCAGGCACGGTGCCGAGCGCCGACGAGACGACCGGGCGCGGGCCGCTCTCGCCATACCGTGCTGGGGTTCCAGCCGCCGAGGGAACGGCGCACGCGACGGCACCGACGGCCGCCAGCCCCACTCGAATCACAGCTTTGATGTTTCCACTTCGTCGCTGACGACGCGCAGCACCGCCGCCCCGCGCACATCGCCGGAGCGGAGCCGCGCGAGCGTCTCGTTCGCCTCGCCGAGCTCGTAGACCTCCACCTGCGTGCGGACAGGCACCTGCGGCGCCAGCGCGAGGAACTCCTCGCCGTCGCGGCGCGTCAGATTCGCGACCGACCGCAGCACACGCTCTCCCCAGAGCAGCTCGTACGGGAGCGCCGGAATGTCGGACATGTGGATGCCCGCGCACACGACCGTCCCGCCCTTCGCGAGCGCACGCAACGCGGCCGGTACGAGTGCGCCGACGGGCGCGAAGACGATCGCCGCGTCGAGCTCCTCGGGCGGGCGGGCCAGCGCGTCACCGGCCCACTCGGCGCCGACCTGGAGCGCGAGCCGCTGCGCCGCCGGGGCGCGCGAGAAGGCGAAGACGCGCCGCCCCTGCCAGCGCGCCACCTGCGCGACGATGTGTGCCGAGGCGCCGAAGCCGTAGAGGCCGAGCCGCTCGCCGTCGCCCGCCATGCGCAACGCGCGATAGCCGATCAGCCCCGCGCAGAGCAGCGGCGCCGCCTGGAGATCCGCGTATCCGTCCGGTATCGGTAGACAGAAGCGCTCGTCGGCGACCAGCCACTCCGCGTACCCGCCGTCGAGCGTGTAGCCGGTGAACGCCGCCCGGTCGCAGAGGTTCTCGCGCTCCGTCCGGCAGTAGCGGCAGGCGCCGCACGTCCAGCCGAGCCACGGCACGCCGACCCGCGCCCCGCTGCCTGCCACCTCTCCGACCACCTGGTGGCCGGGCACGAGGGGGAGCTTCGTGTGCGGGAGTTCGCCGTCGACGACGTGGAGATCGGTGCGGCAGACGGCGCACGCCGCGACGCGCACGAGCAGCTGCCCGGGCGCGGGAACCGGCACGGGAAGGTCCCGTTCGCGGAGCGGCTCGCCCGGCGCCTCGAGCACCATCGCGCGCACACGTCCAGTCTGCCGACCCGCTGCCTCCGTCGGCGCCTATCGGGAGCGGCCGACGATCGGCTGCTCAGCCAGCGCCGCCGGCGTCCGGCGAGCTCGCAACCCACGCTCGGCGCCGCGCGGTCATGCCGCGTCTGGGCATGGTCGAACCGACGCGGCGGCCCGTGGATAGATCGTCACGCCATCGTCACTCTTTGGGGACAGTCCCCGGAGGTTCGGCTCTTCGCGCCGTGCAGCTGTGCCGCATCGGTGACGAGTTGTCCACCGGTGACCCGATCGGCGCCGCGGGCGCGGCCACCGGGCTCGGTGGGCGAGGGGTCAGACCAGCGCCGTACACTGGCTCGGTGGCAACGACCGAGTACGAGGCCGTCCCGGCCGTCGCGGGCGAGGACGCGCAAGAGCACCTCGGCACCGTCGTGATGAAGTTCGGCGGCACGTCGGTCGCGGACCCGGAGAAGCTTCGGGGCGTGGCTGAGAGGCTCGTGGCGGCGCGCGAGGCTGGCAACCGCGTGGTCGGCGTCGTCTCGGCGATGGGTCAGACGACCGACGAGCTGCACGCGCTCGCGCGCCAGATGTCGCGCGAGCCGGATCGCCGGGAGCTCGACATGCTGGTCTCGGTCGGGGAGCGCATCTCCTGCGCGCTCGTCGCCATGGCGATCATCGACCGCGGGCACCGCGCCGAGTCGCTGACGGGCTCACAGGCCGGCATCGTGACCGACACGACCCACGGCAAGGCGAAGATCGTCGATGTGAAAGGTCGCCGTATCCACGCGGCTCTCGACAACGACAAGATCGTCCTCGTGGCGGGGTTCCAGGGCGTGTCGACCGAGTACGAGGTGACGACGCTCGGGCGCGGCGGCTCCGATCTGACCGCAGTGGCGCTGGCCGCGGCGCTCGGCGCCGACCGCTGCGAGATCTACACGGACGTCGAGGGTGTGTTCACGGCCGACCCGCGCATCGTCCCGGAGGCGCGCAAGCTGCACGCGGTCTCGTACGACGAGATGCTCGAGATGGCGGCCTCCGGTGCCAAGGTCTTGCAGCTACGCTCCGTCGAGTTCGCGCGGAACCACCGCGTCAAGCTGCACGTCCGCTCGTCGTTCGGCGACACCGACGGGACGTGGGTGACCGAGGAGGACGACCGCATGCTGGAGAAGGCGATGATCTCGGGCGTCACGCATGCGCTCGACGAGACGCTGTACCGCGTGGACGGCGTGGGCGCTGCGCGGCTCTTCGCCGAGCTGGCGGCCGCGAGCGTCAACGTCGACACGATCGTGCAGACCGGCTCCGAGGTTGTGTTCTCGGCACCCGATTCAGACCACGCCGACGTGACGGCGGTGCTCGAGCGGCTGGGCTGCTCGTGGTCGTCGCGCGACGATCTCGGCAAGGTGAGCGTTGTCGGCGCGGGAATGAAGAGCCACCCCGGCGTCGCCGCCAAGGCGTTCGCCACGCTCGACGAGCTGGGCATCGAGCCGGAGATCGTGACGACATCGCCGATCAAGATCGCGTGCCACATCGCCGCGGGCGACGTCGAGCGCGCGGTGCGGGGGCTGCACGGCGCGTTCGAACTCGACCAACGCGCGGCGGAGCGGGCCCATGCGTGACCCGCGCGTTGCGGTCGTCGGGGCGACCGGGGCGGTCGGCACGGTCACGCTGGAGCTACTCGCCGAGCGCGGCTTTCGGCAGGTTCGCGCCCTCGCATCCGCAAGGTCGGCGGGCCGCACCGTCTGGTTCGGGGCAGGCACGCTGACCGTCGAGGAGGCCACCCCCGAGGCGCTCGCGTCAGGTGACTTCGACCTCGTCTTCTTCTCGGTCGGGACCGCGACCAGCGAGCAGCTCGTGCCGCACGCGGTGCGCGGCGGCGCGAGGGCGATCGACAAGTCGGACGCCTACCGCCTCGCCGAGGGCATCCCGCTCGTCGTGGCGGGCGTCAACGACGCGGCCCTCGACGGCGGAGCGATCGTCGCAAATCCGAACTGCTCTGCGATCCAGCTCGCATGCGTCCTCAAGCCGCTGCACGATGCCGCCCGCCTAACGGCCGTGCGGCTCGCCACGTACCAGTCGGCGTCGGGTGCAGGCGACGCCGGCATCGAGCGGCTGCGCGCGCTCCAGCCGGCCGACGGTGACCTCGGTATGGATTGGGACCTGCACGGCGACGAGTTCAGCGAGGAATACAAGCTGCGCGAGGAGACGCGGAAGATCCTTGGCTTCCCCGAGCTGCCGCTCCACGCGACGTGCGTCCGGGTGCCCGTGCTCGTTGGTCACGCGCAAGCGATCTGGCTCGACACGGAGCGGCCGCTGTCGCCTGACGAGGCGCGCGAGGCGCTCGCCGCCGCACCCCACGTCGCGCTGGAGGAGCTGCCGACGCCCGGGCAGGCCGCAGGTCGCGACGAGGTGCTGGTGGGCCGTGTGCGCCGCGACCGGGCGGCGAACGGCCTGGCGCTCTGGGCGGTCTGCGACAACCTGCGCAAGGGCGCTGCCCTCAACGCCGTGCAGATCGCGGAGCAGCTGCTGGCCCGGGAGGCGCTCGCCGCCTGAGCAGCCGCCGGGAACGCGCCCGCGCCGTCGCAGCGTTCATCCCGGACTGCACCGTCCTCTGCAAGCGGTTGCTGGGGGACGCGCGAGTACCGAGGCGCGCGAAGCTCGCTCTCGGGGCGCTCGTGCCGTACCTCGCGCTGCCGTTCGACCTCGTGCCTGACTTCATCCCCGTCATCGGGCAGCTCGATGACGCACTGCTCGTCGCGGGCGCACTCGCCTACGTCGTGCGGGTCGCCGGCCGCGATGTCGTGCGACAGCTGTGGCCGGGCGACGAGCGCGGCCTCCGAATCGTGCTGGCGCTCGCCCGCTGAGGACTCAGGGCCGCTGCGGCACAGGAGCCGGCTGGAATGCCTCCTTCACGAGCTGCAAGACGCGCTCCCGGCGCCCCTCGGCGACGGGTTGGAGACCGCCGAGCTCGAGCCGCGCGAGCTCGACGCGCCCTGCGTGGCGGACCGTTTGGAACCCGAAGTCCGAGAGGAAGTCGCGCGGGAAGACCGTCTTGTGGACGTGGAAGCGTTCGTACGCCGATTCCCCCTCGGGGTAGCGGTAGGCGAAGGTTTCCAACGCCGTCGCACCGCGATCCTTCGCCTCGCCGATCGCCGTGAGGAACAGCGACTGCATCACCCACGGACTGCCGCGGTCGACGAGGTAGGCGCATGTGACGAGTACGGCATCGTCGGACGGCGGCCCAGCCGGAAGATCGGCCGCGCGCGGGAACAGCGCCGCGGGCCCGAACTGCATGGAGCCGAGCACGCGGCCGTCGTCGTCGCGGTAGATCGCTCCCCAGGCGCCCCAGGAGTCCTCGGCCTTCTCGATCCAGCGGCGCTTGTCAGCCTCGCGACCGGGTCGCGACTGCCACCAGACGCAGCTGTGGCAAACCGAGGGTGCCCGCTCGAGCGTGGCGCCGGTCAGTCCCTGTAGCCGCGTTGCCATCTGGTCAGTGTACGGCGCAATCGCGGGCGCACCCACTGTCCAGAAAAGGGCCGGCGCGACAGCTGAGCCGCCGCGCCGGTTGCGCCCCTCCAGGCCGTAGACGCCGGCCGGGCACGAACCTTGCGTTGCGCTAGACGGACAGCTTCTCGACGACCGGCTTGACCGAGACGACGTGCCGCTTGAACTTCAGCTCCGACTCCTCGATCCCCGCTGCCACCCCGATCAGCTGCGAGAGGTGCAGGATCGGCAGGGCGAAGTGCCGGCCCGTCGAGGCCTCGAGCTTCGACTGCCACGCGTCGAGCGAGAGGTGGCAGAGCGGGCACGGCGTGACCATCGCATCCGCTCCACGCTCGATCGCCTGCTCGATCGGCTGGATCAGCTCGCCGAGTGCGGTCTCCTCGCGCGCCTGGATGATCGGGAAGCCGCAGCACTTGATCTTGGCCGGGTAGTCGACCGGCTCGCCCCCGCACGCCTCGATGATCGCCTCGAGCGACCACGGCCGGTCGGGATCCTCGAAACCGAGAAGCCGCGACGGCCGCAGGATTTGGCAGCCGTAGAACGGGGCGACGCGGAGGCCTTTGAGCCCCTTGTGCGCAGCCTGCTTCAGCAGCTCGTAGCCGTCGCCTTCCGCGATCAGCCACAGGAGATGGCGGACGTCCACGCCGCCCGAGTACGGCGGCGCGCCGACCGACTCGAGGTTCGCGTTGACCCGCTCGCGCAGCACGTCGTCGTTGGAGAGCATGAAATTCGCCTGCCGCAGGTTGAGCGTGCAGACGTTGCAGACCGTCATCAGCGTGTCGGAGCCCGTCGCCTCGGCGTACGCGAGGATGCGCGCGTTGAGATGCAGGTAGTAGTCGGGCTCGGCTTCGTGGATGTCGCCGGCGCCGCAGCAGGTGACCGTCTCCAGGTCGACGAGCTCCAGACCGACCTTCGGCGCCAGTGCGCGCGTGGACGTGTCGAGCTCCTTCGCCGAGAGCGACGCGAGGCAGCCGCGGTAGTACGCGACCGTTTTCATCGCGTCTGCTGCCCGTGCGGATCTTCGCCGATGTCACGCTGCACGGGCGGCTCGCCGGGCGTGATGTCCGGCGAATCGCGGTAGCCCTGACCGCCGTGCGCGCCGGCATCATCGGGGTGGTCGATGCGCGCCAGCGCGCGCTCACCCTGGACGTGCCCGAGCGCGCCGTCGCGTCCCTGCTGCTTGACGACGTTGTAGAGCGCACGCGCCTCGTCGACCTCCTCCGCGACGTGAGGCGGAAACGGCAGCGGCACCTTGCCGTGCCGCAGAAGCCCCATGGCGAACTTCGTCTGCTTGATCGCGGACACGACCCCCTGCGTCTTCGGCACGAGCTCCGTCTCGCGTAGCCAGCCGGTCGTCTTTGCGGAGGTAACGAACCACTTCGCGTGCTTGGCGCCCATGTCGTGGTCGATCCCGTGCTTTATCGACTCGGCGCCGAGCTTCGCGATCGCATCGCGCGGATCGACGCCCTTCGGACAGCGCTCGTTGCAGAAGTAGCAGCGCGTGCAGTCCCAGATGCCGTGCTCCTCGTTGTAGGCGTTGAGCCGCTCGACCTGATTGCGCTCGCGCGGGTCGCCCACGAAGCGCATGCCCTTGGCGAGCGCGGCAGGCCCGAGGAACTCGGGATCGGATTCCATCGAGTTGCACTCGGAGACGCAGCAGCCGCACATGATGCAGAGCGCCTCTTTGTGGATGACGTTCATCTGCTCCTGCGAGGCGCGCCACTCGTGCTCCGGCGGCTCCTCGTAGCCGGACTGGAGCCACGGCTTCATCGCGCGGACCTTCGACCAGAAAGGTTCCATGTCGACGACAAGGTCCTTGACGATCGGGAGGTTCCCCATGGCCGAGATGACGGGCACGTGGCCGGCCTCGACGATCTCCTTCATGCGCGTCCGGCAGGCGAGCACCGCCGCGCCGTCCATGCGCATCCCGCAGGAGCCGCAGATCATCATGCGGCAGCTCTTGCGGTAGGCGAGCGTGCCGTCGACGCGGTCCTTGATGATGTCGAGCACGTCGAGCAGCGTCACCCAATCGGGCGCCTCGACCTCGTAGCGGACGAGCTCGCGCTCGCCCGTGCGCGAGTCGTAGCGCCAGACCTTCAGCGCGACCTCCAGCGTCTGCGGCTCGGTGTGGACTGCGGCTTCGGTCACGCGTGCGCCTCCTAGTAGGTCCTCTCCATCGGCTGCCATTTGGTCACGGTCACCGGCTTCCAGTCGAGCTGCGGCCGACCGGATGCATCGAGCCGCGTGATCGTGTGGCGCATGTAGTTCTCGTCGTCGCGGTTCGGGTAGTCGTACGGCCGAGCGTGCGCGCCTCGGCTCTCCTTGCGCGCCAGCCCCGAGACGACCATGCAGTCCGCGAGCTCGAGCAGGAAGCCGAGCTCCAGCGCCTGCGTCACGTCATTGTTGAAGAGCGTGCCCTTGTCGTCGACGACGACCCGCTCGAAGCGCTCGCGCAGGCGTTCGACGATGCGACCCTGCTCCTGCATCTGGTCCTCGCGGCGGAAGACCCCGAAGTTCTGGTGCATCGTCGCGGCGAGCTCGTCGCGGATCTGCCACGGCCGCTCGCCGTCCGTGCGGTCGAGGAGCTGCTTGAGCTCGTGCTCGGCATCGGCCTCGACGGAGGGCGGCACCTCGACGGTCGTGTGCGTGAGCGCCCAGTCTGCCGCGTGGCGGCCCGCGCGCTTGCCGTAGGTGATCGTCTCCATGAGCGCGTTGCCGCCGAGCCGGTTGGCGCCGTGCACGGACACGCACGCCACCTCGCCCGCCGCATACAGGCCGTCCAGCGAGGTCTGACCCCAGAGATCGGTGTCCACGCCGCCCATGTGGTAGTGCGCGCCCGGCCGGACGGGAATCGGCTCCTGGATCGGATCGACACCAGCAAAGACCAGCGAGAGCTCGCGCGTCCCGTGCAGACGCTCGATGATCCGCTCGGCGCCGAGGTGCCGCAGGTCGAGCAGCACGTTGCCGTTGACGCCGCGGCCCTCGTCGATCTCGGTCTGCTCCGCGCGCGAGATCACGTCGCGGCTCGCGAGCTCCATCGCGTTCGGCGCGTACCGCTTGAGGAACCGGTCGCCCTCGGAGTTGAGCAGGTACGCGCCTTCGCCCCGACAGCCTTCCGTGATGAGCACGCCCGTCGGCGCCAGCGTGGTCGGATGGAACTGCATCATCTCCATGTCCTTGAGCGGCACGCCGACTCGAAGCGCCATGCTCATGCCATCACCAGTGCAGGCGTACGCGTTGGTCGTGCCTGTGTAGAGCCGGCCGGCGCCGCCCGTCGCGAGGATCACGGTCTTGGCGCCGATCGTCTTCAGGCCGCCGTTCAAGATGTCCCAGCAGACGACGCCCTGGCAGCGCTCGTCGTCGACGACGAGCTTCCATGCGAAGTACTCCTCGTACGTGGGGATGTCGCGCCTCATGATCTGCTCGTAGAGGACGTGCACGAGCACGTGCCCCGTGATGTCGGCCGCGTACGCGGTTCGCGGCTCGCCCGCCGCGCCGAACGGGCGCTGGGCGATCCGGCCGTCCTCGGTGCGCGAGAAGACGGCGCCCCAGCGCTCGAGCTGGTAGACGTCTTCCGGCGCCTCATCGCAAAGCACCTGGATCGCGTCCTGATCGCCGAGGTAGTCGGCGCCCTTGACGGTGTCGAATGCGTGCTTCTCCGGGTCGTCGTCCGAGGCGTTGCCGAGCGCCGCGTTGATCCCGCCCTCTGCCGCGCCCGAGTGGCTGCGCACGGGGTGGATCTTCGAGATCAGCGCGACGTCCGCGCCGGCGTCGTGGGCCTCGATAGCGGCACGCATGCCGGCACAGCCGGCGCCGACGACGAGGACGTCGTGAGGCCCTTCCACTACGTCAGGACGCTATCCGATGGGCCGCGCGCTGCGCTTCGTCACAAACCGAGCGAAGCCGTGCGCTCCTAGATGCGAGGGCCGGCGGCCGCGATCGCCCCGTCCGCGTCGAACTTCGCGAAGTTGTCCCGGAACATGCGGGCGAGCTCGCCCGCCTTGCGGTCGTACGCGTCGCGGTCGTGCCAGGTCGCGCGCGGGTCGAGGAGCATCGCGTCGACGCGCGGTACCTCGACCGGAACGTCCAGGCCGAAGATCGGGTCGACGCGGTACTGGACGCCGTCGAGCTCGCGCGTCAGCGCGGCGCGCAACAGCGCGCGCGTCGCACCGATCGGCATCCGCTCACCGCGACCGTACGGCCCGCCCGTCCAGCCGGTGTTCACGAGCCAGACATTCACGTGCGGGTGCTGGTCGAGCTTGTCGCCGAGCATGCGCGCGTAGACCGACGGCGCTTGCGGAAGAAACGGCGCGCCGAAGCAGGCCGAGAACGTCGGCTGCGGCTCCTTGACGCCGATCTCGGTGCCCGCCAGCTTGGCCGTGAACCCGGAGAGGAAGTAGAACATCGCCTGCTCGCGCGTCAACCGGGCGATCGGCGGGAGGATCCCGAATGCGTCGGCGGTCAGGAAGACGATCGAGCTCGGGTGGCCCGCCCGCTTCACCGGTAGCGCGTTCGAGATCTGCTCGAGCTTGTAGGCGCCGCGCGTGTTCTCGGTCTTCGAGTCGTCGTCGAGGTCGAGGACGCCGCGCTCGTCCACGGTCACGTTCTCGAGCACCGTTCCCCACGTCCGCGTCGCCCGGTAGATCTCGGGCTCCGCCGTCGGCGAAAGGCGGATCATCTTGGCGTAGCACCCGCCCTCCAGGTTGAAGATCCCGGCGTCGCCCCAGCCGTGCTCGTCGTCGCCGATCAGGTGGCGCTCCGGATCCGCGGACAACGTCGTCTTTCCGGTGCCCGAGAGGCCGAAGAAGATCGCGACGTCGCCGTCGTCGTCCACGTTCGCCGAGCAGTGCATCGGGAAGACGCCCTCGAGCGGTAGCCGGTCGTTCATGAGCGTGAAGATCGACTTCTTGATCTCGCCGGCGTAGAAAGTGCCGCCGATCAGCACCTCGCTGCGCGAGTGATGCAGGACGACGAAGGTCTCGGTGCGGGTTGCGTCAGCCGCGGGATCCGCGGCGACGGACGGGGCATGGAGGACGAGAGCCTCGGGCTGGAGCTCGGCGAGCTCGTCGTCCGTGGGGTCGATGAACAGCGTCTTGGCGAAGAGGGCGTGCCACGGGCTCTCGGTGATGACCCGGACGCCGAGCCGGTGCGCAGGGTCGGCACCGGCGAACGCGTCCACGACGTAAACGTCGCGGCGGCCGAGGTGTGCAGTCACCTTGTCGCGCAGGCCGTCGAAATGCTCCTCGGAGATCTCGGCGTTGACGTCGCTCCACCAGATTCGCTCTTCCGAGCCCGGCTCGCGGACGACGAACTTGTCCATGGGCGAGCGGCCGGTGTGCCTGCCCGTGTCTACGACGAGGGGGCCGCCCTCGGCGAGCCGCGCCTCGCCGCGCGCCAGCGTGTGCTCGTAGAGCATGGCGGTCGTCGGCTGCCAGTGGACACGGCCGCGCGCCCGCAGCCCGTGCGCCGCGAGGCCGGTCTGGTCGCGAACGTCTGCCGTCGTCGCCATAGAAGTGCGTTCCTTCCCTTCGAGGGCGAGCTCGAAAACGTCGGCGCGGGACACGGCGCCGACCGAAAGGCCTGCACATAGTACGACCTCGGATGTCGGCGGCCGATCGGAAGCGTCTACGCGTAGCCGAGCTCTTGGAGCAGCGAACCGGCCTCCGCCTCGACGTCTGCGAGCTGCGCGGGCTTCAGGTCACGGCGGTGGCGGCCTACCGAACCCGCGTGCGCGTCGGCGAGCGCGGCCGCGAGCGGGTCGACCGGGGCGTCGAGGAAGGACGCGAGCGCTGCCGCCGTCGCTGCCCGGTCCGTGGCCAGGGCCTCATAGCGCACTTCGTGCACCGCGACGCCTGCCGAGCGGACCGCCGTGACGTACGCGCGCCAGACCCAGGCGGCCCGGCGCGCCTCGCTCACGGTTCGGAACTCGTCGCGGCGCTCGCGCTCGACCCAGAAGCGAGCGTGCGGGCCATACGCGAGCCCTGCGTCGTCCTCGCCCGCCTTTCCTCCGACCCAGCCCTTCTCGAGGAGCGAGCAGGCCACGTCGCGGCCGTCGCGTAGCGCGTGCACGAGCCGGGCGCGCGGAAACGCACGCACGAGCGCTGACGCTACGAAGGCGGTTTCCGGCGTCTGCTCGACGCCCCGCAGACCGCGGACGAGGCCCAGCGCACGCGTGACGGCCAGCAGCCGGCGCAGCCGCGCGGCGGCCTGCTCGGGCGGAAGTCCGGCGAGGTACGGCATGGACGCTTTGACCGCGGCGACCTCGCCGAGGTCCACGAACCCCGGCACGCCGCCGATCGCGGCGGCGAGGAAGGTCGTCCCCGAGCGGGGGCTGCCGAGCACGAAGACGAACCGGTCGTCTGGACTGCCGAGCGCCTCGCGGAGCGGGCGCGGGCGCGCGAGCCGCCGGGCCGACTTCAGATGGAGCACGGCGCTGCGCGCGATCGCAGGCACGGCCGCGAGTGTAGAGCGGGAGGCTGCGCCGCCTACTAGGCGCGGTCCGCGACGTCCGTTACGCCCGAGCGGCGCGCGCAATGCGCGCAGCAGAAGATGCGGCCGTCAGCCTCCACGCCGTGGCCGACGACCTTGCAGCCGCAGTGCTCGCAGGCCGGCGCGAGCACGTGGATGGCGCACTCGAAGCTGTCGAAGACGTGCGTCTCACCGCCGAGCGTGATCTCGAACGCCTTGTCGTAGTCGTTGCCGCACAGCTCGCAGCGGGGCACGTTGCAAGGTCTGCCCTGTCGCGCCCAGACGGAAACGCGTGCGACGAGGCCGCTTGCGTAGATCTGGGCGCGGAAACCGGACGGTACGCGGATGCGCGGCGCCGGAGCGAGCCTGGACGGAGAATCCGGCGCGCGCGCTTCCTGCTCCGCGCCCCACATGCGGCCAGCGCGGCTACCGGCAGCGCGAGGGCAGGCGTTCGCTGCGGCGACGCGAATCGCACCCCGTGGAGACGCGAACTGCCGTCGACCGTTTCCTGACCGCGGCGCCGCTGGCCGACGCGACGCGCAGGGCATACCGGATCGACCTCGACGAGTTCGCGGCGTGGCTGCGTGCGCGCGGCCAGCCGCTCGACGCCGTCGATGCCCGCACGCTCGCCGACTACGCAGCCGAACTCGGCTCGGCGCGCACCGGCCGTGACCCGCGCCGGCTCGCCCCGGCAACGATCGCGCGTAAGCTCGCCGCCGTTCGGGCGCTGCTCCGCTTCTCGCTCGGCGGCGACCGCGTGCCGGAGACGTCCTTCTCGCCGCGCCGCAGGCGCCGGCTGCCCGACGCGCCGAAGCTGGACGAGATCGACGCACTCCTCGACGGCTTCTCGCCCGCCGACCCGCTCTCGCTGCGAAACCGCGCGCTCGTCGAGCTCGTCTACTCGGCGGGGCTGCGCAGCCGCGAGGCCGTCGGGCTCGATCTCGACGACGTCGACTTCGACCAGGAACTCGTCCGGGTGCACGGAAAGGGCGGCAAGGAGCGCGCGATTCCGTTGGGCGAGGAAGCGGCGCACTGGCTCGCACGCTACCTCCGCGACGGGCGACCCGCGCTCGCGCGCGGCGCCGAGAACGCGCTGTTCATCTCCGCGCGCGGGCGGCGTCTCGACACGAGCACGCTGCGCCGCCTCGTCCCACACCCGCACCGCCTGCGCCATGCGTTCGCCACGCATCTGCTGGAGGGAGGCGCCGACCTGCGCGTGATCCAGGAGCTGCTCGGCCACAGCTCGCTGTCGACAACGCAGGTCTACAGTCACGTAGACGCGCGCCGCCTCCGCCGCGTCTACGACCGCGCGCATCCCCGAAGTTAACGGAGGAACCACCTGGTTCCCCCGTTCGCCCCCTTGCGGGCGTCGGCTCGGGTTCCGGCGCTGGCGGAACCGGCGGCTCGTTGGCTGATTCCAACGTTTCCTGGATGTTCGTCAGCCTCCCGCCCGGCAAAGCCGGGCTCCGGCGTCGCGATCGCCGCCGTCTCACCGACGGCCGCTTCGTCGGGAACCTACGGTTCCCTGGCCCCTCCCGTAGAAGCGAGGCTTGTTCGTCGCCGCCGGTACCTGCCGGGAGGCGATGCACGGCCGGTGGCGAAGACGGTCGGGGCCGTGGCCGAGCCCGCCCGCGACCCCGACGTCGAGTCGTTCCTCGCGCTGCTCGCGGCGCGGAGGGCGCCGCGGACGGTCGACGCGTACCGCCGCGATCTCGCCACGCTCGCCACCTGGCTCGGGCGGCCGCCGTCGTCGGCGACGACCGAGGATCTCGAGCGCTACCTCGCCGAAGGGCGTGCCGCCGGACTCGCGCCCGCCACGCTGGCGCGCCGCACCGCCGCGCTCCGCTCCTTCTTCCGTCACCTCCAGCTCATGGGGCAGACGACGGCGAACCCGGCCGCGGCGGTCGACCCGCCGCGTCGCGCTCGCCGGCTGCCGCGCACGCTGTCACCCGCCGAGGCGGAGCGGCTCATCGAGGCAGCCGCCGGCACGACGCCGCGCGAGCTCCGGGACCGCGCGCTCGCCGAGCTGCTCTACGGTGCGGGATTGCGGGTCAGCGAGGCGGTCGCGCTCGAGCGCGGTGCGGTCGACCTCGAACGGCGGCTCGTCCGCGCTCGGGGGAAGGGCGAGAAGGAGCGCATCGTGCCGCTCGGCCGCGACGCGACGGAGGCGCTGCGCGGCTACCTGGCACGCGGGCGTCCGTTCCTCGAGCGCCGGCCGCGCCCGGAGATCTTCCTGAACGCCCAGGGAGGCGCGCTGACGCGCGCCGGCGCATTTCTGATCCTCCGGCGACTCGCCGAGCGGGCAGGCCTGGAGCCCGAGCGCGTCCACCCCCACCTGCTCCGCCACTCGTTCGCCACGCACATGCTCGAAGGAGGCGCCGACCTGCGAACGCTCCAGGAGTTGCTCGGCCACGCCGACCTGGGCACCACCGAGCTCTACACGCACGTGAGCGACCGGCACCGGCGCGACGCCTACTTCGAGGCGCACCCGCATGCCCGTCGCCGCCCGGTGTCCCGAGCGCGGCGGCGCGGGGGCCCGCGCGGTCATGACGCCGCTTGATCCCAGCACGCCGCAGTGGCCGCGCGGCGGAGCGGCGGCTAGCGCGATGCGGCAGCCTTCTTCAGCGTCGCCGCCACGCGCTTCGCGACGGCACGCAGCTCGGGTGGCTCCTCGTCGTCTTCGCTGAGGTGCTCGAGGAGAACGATCGTGTCGCGATGCGGCGACCCGTTCGTCAGGCACAGCGCAGCAAGCCGTCGGACGGCCGGGTTGCCGTCGGCGTTCAGGAGCGTGTGCAGGAGCGGGCGAAACGAGTTGACGAGTCCCGGGTGATCGCGGGAGAGCAGCTCGATCGAGACGAGGGCCGAGCCGCGGCACGCAGGGCTCTCGTCCTCGAGGCCGCGGCGCAACAGCTCCTGCTTCTGGCGCCACCGGAACTGACCGAGCGCGCGATACGCGACCGCGCGCTCACGGAAATCGGAGCTCCGCGCGGCCGCCTCGAGCTCGTCGCCCCACCGCCCGCGCAGCTGAGCGAGCTCCCGCTCGGCGCCCCGGTCCGCGAGGCCCGCCGCCTCGGCCGCGGCCTCCGAGAGCGTCATGCGACCGGCGACAGCGTGCGGTTGGCGGGACCGACGTAACGCGCGGACGGACGGAACAGGCGTCCCGTCCGCTTCTGCTCGAGGATGTGCGCCGACCAGCCGGCGACCCGCGAGCAGGCGAACATCGCCGGCGCGAGCGCCGGCGAGATCCGGGCGACGTCGAGAACGATCGCCGAGTAGTACTCGACGTTCGTCGCGAGCACGCGCTCGGGGTGGCGCTCCCGGAGCGCCTTCAGCGCGACCTCCTCGAGCGCCTCCGCCACGTCGACGTACGGGGATTCGAGCTCCTTCGCCGTTCGCTTGAGGATCCGCGAGCGCGGGTCCTCGGCCCGATACACGCGGTGACCGAAGCCCATGATCCGCTTACCGGCCGCGAGCGCCTCCCCGACCCAGCGCTCCGGATCTCCCAGCGCCTGGACTTCCTCGAGCATCGGGATGACGTAGGCCGGCGCGCCGCCGTGCAGCGGCCCAGAGAGCGCGCCGACGGCCGCCGAGAGCGCCGCGGCGCAATCGGCCCCGGTGGAGGCGACGACTCGGGCGGTGAATGTCGACGCGTTGAGCCCGTGCTCGGCAGTGCAGATCCAGTACGTGTCGATCGCCTTCGCGTGGCGCGGGTCGGCCTCGCCGCGCCAGCGGAGCAGGAACTCGTCGGCCGCCGTCTCGCCCTGGGCGACGACCTCGTCCGGAACGGGGTCGCCGAGCCCGTCGGCGACGCGTGCCGAGCGCGCGACGATCGACATCATCTGCGCCGAGAGCCGGCCGAGGTCCTCTCGCGCCTGCTCGTCCGAGATTTCGTTCAGCTTGCCCATGCGCCAGCGGCCGGAGAGGCGTGCGGTTTCCGTCTGCAAGTCGGCCGGCGCGTTGCCGGTCAGCGCCGGCGGCTCGTACGCCTCGGGATCAGGCATCTTCGAGTCGATGTCGTCGTCGACGAGCAGACCCCAGACGTTCTCGTAGGGCACGCGGCCTACGAGCGGCTCGACGTCGACGCCGCGATACCGCAGCGCGCCGCCTTCGCGGTCGGGCTCCATGATCTCGGTTTCGACCGCGACGACGCCTTCCAGCCCGGGCTTGAAGTCGCTCACGCGGCGGAATGTACCGCGCTCAGGCGGTGCGAACCGGGAACTCGCGCGGCTCGGGCCCGATGTACTCGGCGCTCGGCCGGATGATCTTGTTGTCACCGTGCTGCTCGAGCACGTGGGCCGCCTGCCCCGCGACGCGGCTGCACTGGAAGAGCGCCGGGAAGAGGTCGTTCGGGATGCCGAGGTACCGGTAGAGGACGCCCGAGAAGAGATCGACGTTCGTCCACAGCCCCTTCTGCGCCTGCGCCTGGCGCTCGGCCTCGCAGGCGATCTCGTACCAGTTCGGCTCGCCGGCGACGTCGGCGAACTGTGCGGACAGCTCCTTGAGGATCGGCGCACGAGGATCCATCGCGCGGTAGAGCGGATGCCCGAAGCCGTACAGCGGCTTGCGCTGCTCGAGCCGGTGCCGAACGCCTTCCGCCACATGGTCGACCGAGCCGAACTCCTCCATCATCTCCATGGCCGCGAGATTCGCGGCTCCGTGCTTCGGACCCTTCAGAGCGCAGATCGCGGCAACGATGGCCGAGTGCATGTCGGCGTCTGTGCCGGCCACGACGCGCGCCGTGAACGTCGACGCGTTCATCTCGTGCTCGGCGTGCAGGATCATCGCGACGTCGAACGCATGCACCTCCTCCGCCGTCGGTGCCTCGCCGCGCAGCATGGTGAGGAAGTTCTCGGCGTACGAGAGCGTCGCGTCCGGGTCGACCGGCTGCTCGCCCTCGCGGATGCGCTCGTAGCGTGCGAGGATCGTCGGCAACTGCGCGATCAGCTGCGCGGCCTTCCGCCGCTCGCTGTCGCGGTCGATCGCGGCTTCGGCGGGATCCGAGAACGAAAGAGCCGAGACGGCCGTTCGCAGTGTCTCCATCGGCGACGCGTCGCGGGCGTTGTCGTCGATGATCGGGCAGAGCGCGCGCGGAAACTCGCGCTGCGACAACTCCTCCTTGAACGCGTCGAGCTGCTCGCTCGTCGGTAGGTCGCCCTCGAGCAGCAGGTAAGCGACCTCCTCGTACGTCGAGTGCTCGGCGAGGTCGGTGATGTCGTAGCCGCGGTACCGGAGGACGCCGAGGTCGGGCTCGATCGACGAGATCGCGGTCTGGGCGACCGTCACCCCGGAGAGCTGGACCGACTTCTTGGGGCCCGCCATCACGGGCCACTGTACCCGCGCCGCGATGTTCCAACGCATCGCTAGCATCCCGCGCCGGATGGCACACCAAGTGACGCTGATCCCCGGCGACGGCACCGGCCCCGAGCTGACGGAAGCAACGCGCCGGGTTCTCGAGGCGACAGGCGTGGAGTTCGAGTGGGACGTCCGGCAGGCCGGCGAGGAAGTGATGGGGCAGTACGGCGGCAATCCGCTGCCCGAGGAGACGCTCGACGCGATCCGCCGGACACGTGTCGCGCTGAAGGGACCGATCACGACCCCCGTCGGCGGCGGCTTTCGGTCCGTCAACGTGGGGTTGCGCAAGGGGCTCGACCTCTACGCGCAGGTGCGCCCCTGCAAGAGCTACCCGGGCGTACGGACACGGTTTGAGAACGTCGACCTCGTGATCGTCCGCGAGAACACGGAGGACCTCTACGCGGGCATCGAGTACGAGCAAGGGACGCCGGACGCCGAGGAGCTGATCGGCTGGATCGAGAGCAAGGGCGGCAGGCTGCGCCACCGCGACGCCGGCATCTCGATCAAGCCGATCTCGGTCACGGGCACACGCCGGATTGTCGAGTTCGCCTTCGACTACGCGCGCCGCAACGGCCGCCGCAAGGTCACGGCGGTGCACAAGGCGAATATCATGAAGTTCTCCGACGGGCTGTGGCTGCGCGTCGCGCGCGAGGTGGCGGAGGAGAACTCCGACGTCGCGTTCGACGACCGGATCGTCGACAACATGTGCATGCAGCTCGTCCAGCGGCCGGAGGAGTACGACGTGCTCGTGCTCCCGAACCTGTACGGCGACGTGGTGTCGGATCTCTGCGCCGGGATGATCGGCGGGCTCGGCATGGCTCCCGGCGCGAACTTCGGCGACGACGCGGCCGTCTTCGAGCCGACGCATGGCTCGGCGCCCAAGTATGCGGGCCAGAACAAGGTCAACCCGATGGCCCAGCTGCTCTCCGGGATGCTGATGCTGCGGCACCTCGGCGAGAACGGCGCGGCGGCCGAGCTCGAGGGCGCGATCGCGGACGTGATCAGCGAGGGGCGGAGCGTGACCTACGACATGAAGCCGACGCGGGACGATCCGACGGCCGTCGGCACCAGCGAGGTCGCCGACGCGATCATCGAGAAGCTCGGGACGCGAGTTGCGTAGGAAGGTGACCATCGTCGGCGCGGGAAACGTCGGTGCGACGTGCGCCGAGGTGCTCGCGCGGCGCGACTACTGCGACGTCGTGCTGGTCGACATCAAGGAGGGCCTGCCGCAGGGCAAGGCGCTCGACATCAACCAGATGGGACCTATCCTCGGCTATGAGGCGAACATCCTGGGGACGAACGGCTACGACGAGACCGCCGGCTCGGACGTGGTCGTGATCACCGCCGGGCTGCCTCGCCAGCCGGGCATGAGCCGCGACGACCTCGTCACGACCAACGAGAAGATCGTCGGCTCGGTCACGGAACAGGCGGTCGCAAAGTCGCCCGACGCCGTGGTCATCGTCGTCTCGAACCCGCTCGACGCGATGTGCCACGTCGCGAAGACAGCGTCCGGCTTTCCGAAGCAGCGCGTATTCGGGCAGGCCGGCATCCTCGACACCGCGCGCTTCCGGACATTCATCGCCTGGGAGACCCGCTCGTCGATCAAGGACGTGCACGCGCTCGTGCTCGGCGGACATGGTGATCAGATGGTTCCCGTCGTGTCGGCGACGACGGTGGGCGGCGTGCCGCTCACGAAGCTCGTCGCGCAGAACCGCATCCGGCAGATGGTGGAGCGCACGGCGAAGGGCGGCGGCGAGGTCGTCGAGCTGCTCGGGACGTCGGCCTGGTACGCGCCGGCCGCAGCGACGGCACAGATGGTCGACGCCGTCGTGCTCGACGAGAAGCGCGTGCTCCCGTGCACGGCATACCTCGAGGGCGAATACGGCATCGAGGAGCTCTACATGGGAGTGCCCGTCAAGCTCGGCGCCGGCGGAGTCGAGGAGATCGTCCAGGTAGACCTGACCGACGACGAGCGCGCCGCGCTCGACGCGTCGGCCGCTGCCGTCCGCGATGTCGTCCGTTTGCTCGGAAGCTGACGTTCTGTCGACGGTGAGCAGCCGAGACGGCCTCGGACGGCGCTTGCGTCGCACGGCCGCACGTGGATGCAGGCGCTCCGCGCAGCCCGGAAGCGACCACTTCGCCCGCCGGTTGCCCGGCGTCGCCGCGCACGCTCGCCGCCGGGCCGGTACCGGCGCGACCCGCAGAGGGCCGGCTCCCGGCGGGCACGGCGGCTGTGGAGCAACCGTCACGCTTCCGGCCCGAACGACACGTCCGCTCGGGCCGATTTTCGGGGACAGTCCCCGGAGTTATGCGTGCGCGCGAGGGGGTGGAGACGTTGTTGCGCATTCGTGACACATCGCCATGCACCTAGGTCTACGCGGCCGCACGGCAATCGTCTGCGGCGCCTCTTCGGGGATCGGCCTGGCGATCGCCGAATCGCTCGCCGAGGAGAACGCCAACGTCGTCATGTTCGCGCGCGGCCGTGAGGCGCTCGAGCGCGAGGCCGAGCGGCTCGGCGCGCTGGCAGTACGGGGCGACGTCACCATCCCGCGCGACGTCGAGCGGCTGGTTGCGCGCACCGTCGAGGCGTTCGGCGGGATCGACATCCTCGTGAACAACAGCGGCGGGCCGCCGCGCGGCCCTGCGGTCGGCCTGGCGGCCGAGGAGGTGGAGCGAGCCGTCGAGCTGCTGCTGGTGTCCGCCGTGCGCCTTACCGAGCTGTGCCTGCCGCATCTTCGCCGGAGCTCCGCAGGACGGATCGTCAACATCGCGTCGAGCTCGGTACGCGAGCCGGTCGACAATCTCGCCCTCTCGAACTCCGTGCGGCCCGGGGTGATCGGTTGGGCGAAGACGCTGGCGCGCGAGCTCGGCCCGGACGGCATCACCGTCAACTCGATCGCGCCCGGCCGGATCGACACGCCGCGTCTCGTCGAGGTCTATCCAGACGGCCCGAGCGAGGCCGACCTGCGAACGATCCCGCTCCGGCGCTTGGGCCTCCCGCGCGAGGTGGGCGACGTCGTCTGCTTCCTCGCCTCCGACCGCGGCTCGTACATGACCGGCACCGTCATTGCGGTCGACGGCGGGCTGACACGCGGGTTGCTCTAGCGGAGTTCCAACACTCCGGCGCCACGGCCGAGCACAACTATGCTCGGCTCGTGCGACGACGGATCGTCGGGGCGCTCGTGCTGCTCGCGCTCGCCGCGCTGGCGTTCCTGTACCTGGCTCCGTCGGACGATTACATCTTCCTGCCGGATCGCGCGCGGCCGCTCGCGCCCAAAGTCGAGATCGATGGCGAGCGCGCACAGCAAGACGGCGGCGGCATCTACTACGTCGCCGTCGATGTCCGGAAGGCCAGTCTGCTCGAGAGCTATTTCCCGAGCCTCTACGAGGGCTCGACCCTGGTGCCCGAAAACGAGGTGCGCGCGCGCGGCGAGAGCGAGAACGAGCGGCGTCAGGCCAGCTTCCAGGACATGAGGCGCTCGCAGCGAATCGCGGCGGCGGTCGCACTCGACGCGATCGGCCGCGACGTGACGATCCGCGCGACGGGCGTGCTCGTCACGGCTGTCGCGACTGGCGCGCCCGCGTTCGGCAAGCTCGAGCCCGGCGACCTGATCGTGGCCGTCGACGGCCGGCCGGTGCGGACGATCGACGCGCTGGCGCCGCTGATACGCGGTCGTCGGCCGGGCCAGCCGGTGCGCATTCGCGTCCGGCGTCGCGGCCAGGGACGCGAGTTTTCCATGCGCACGATCGCCGATCCGCGCTCTCCGAAGGAGGCGATCGTCGGGATCGCGATAGACCAGGCGGCCGACATCCGCCTACCGATCCGGGTCAAGATCGATCTCGCCGGCGTGGGCGGGCCGTCCGCCGGGCTCGCGTTCGCTCTCGACATCGCCGAGGAGCTCGGGCGCGACGTCGATCGCGGGCGGAAGGTCGCCGCGACGGGCGAGATCAAGCTCGACGGTTCCGTGCAAGGCGTCGGCGGCGTCAAGCAAAAGACGATTGCCGCGCGCCGAGCGGACATCGACGTGTTCTTGGTGCCTGGGGAAAACGCGGCCGAGGCGCGCCGCTATGCCGAGGGTCTCCGCATCGTGCCTGTGAAGAGTTTTCGACAGGCGTTGCGGACGTTGGCAACGCTTGCCGACGAATCGTAAAGCTGCTGCATTTCGGTTGTTTTTCGTTCTCGCCGGAAATTGCGGCATTCCCCTGACGCGAAGTCTTGATCGGTGAGTGCAGCGGCGTATGATCGCGCCCTTGCAGCCCCACGCAGGAAGGAGCAAAAACCACATTGAGCAAGCGAACTGAAGCAAGTTGTGAAACGTGCTACTTCCGCCAGTCGGGGCTCTGCGCGCTGCTGGTCGACACCGCTTGCCCGACCTATCGCAGCGCCGTACGCAACCGCCTCCTCCCGCCGCGACAGGCGCGGCTCGTACCGCGCGCCTCTGACCCGCTCGCCGGCGACCCGGCGACGTAAAGTCCCGCGGATGAGCCCGCCGGTCCGCCGACCGTCCCGGCAGGTCGCCGAGGCGTGGCAGCCGCGTCTTTACGCGATTCTCGTCGGTCTGCTGCTGATCATCGCGTACGTCGTCGCGTTCGTCGTGAAGAACGACGACGACGTGAAGCTCGACTTCGTGCTCTTCTCGACGGAGACGACGCTCATCTGGCTGATCCTCCTGAGCCTCGGGCTCGGGATCCTGATCGGGGTGCTGCTCTCGCAGCTATACCGCCGCCGGCGCGGGGATCGCGGCCGCGAGCCGCGCAATCCCGTCGCCGAGCTCCCTCGTGGAGACGAAGCTGTACGCGAGCCGTAGAGACGAGTGGCCGCCCGCGCCGCGCGAAAAGAAATCGCTGCCCTTGACGACCGCGACGCCGGCCTCGTGAGCGCGGTCGGCGACGTCGTCCGCCGAAACGCCGTCGGCCAGGTCGAGCCAGACGAAGTAGCCGCCGTCCGGGCGACTCCACGTGGCGGCGCCACCCAGGTGCTCGTCGAGTGCGGCTAGCGTCGCGTCGCGTCGCGCGCCGATTCCAGTGCGCACGCGCGCGAGGTTGGGCTCGAGCCCCCCGCGCGCGATGAACTCGTAGAGCGCCGCTTGGAGCGACACCGCCGGCGAAAGATACGTCGCGACGGCGCGCTCCTCCACCGCGCCGACGAGCTCAGGTGGCACGATCAGGTAGCCGACGCGCAGGCCTGGCGCGACGACCTTCGAGAACGACGAGGCATAGACGACGCCGTCGCCGGCAGCGAGCTCGAAGAGCGTGGGCGGGGGCTCACCGCCGAAGTGGACGAGCCGGTATGGATCGTCCTCGAGAAGCAGCAGATCGTGGACGCGCGCGAGCTCGATGAGCTCGCGCCGGACGTCCTCCGTGTACGTCCGGCCGCTCGGGTTCTGGAACGTCGGGATCGCATAGAGGAATGACGGCCGTCGGGCGGCGAGCTCCCGTTCGAGCGCGCCCAGCTCGAGGCCGTCGTCGGTGAGCGGGACGGCCGCCGGCTGCACGCCGAGCGTGTCGAGGATGCCGAGCGGGCGGTCGTAGGAGGGCGCCTCGACGAGCGGGTGGCGCCCCGCCGCCAGCAGCACCTGGAACAGCACGACGAGCCCCGGCAGCGAGCCGGGCGTCAGGACGACGCGCGAGACCTCGACTCCATGCCGCGCCGCGACCCACTCCCGAAGCGGCGTGTAGCCGGCCACGGGGCCGTAGTTGAGCAGCGTGCTTCCCTCGCGCCGGAGCACCTCGCGCGCGCAGTCGGCGAGCTCTTCGACGGGCAGCAGCTCGGCAGCCGGCACGCCGCGGGCCAGCGAGATCGTCGTCATGCCGCCGAGTCTAGGACGCCCGTCGGTCGCCGCGCGCCCGTTTCCCCAAAGACCCCCAGGGGCACCCCCGGTGTCCCTGGCAGCACGCTAGCGGGGACGAGCGTACGGGGTGTGTTCCGGAAGTGCCGCGAAGTATCCCCGGGCGCGAGGCGCGATCAGCGGGAGGCGATGCCCGCCACTTCCGCGACGAGGCCGGCCACCTCCGTCGGCGTCGTGCCGACGCGAACGCCGCAAGCCTCGAGCGTCTCCTTCTTCGCCTGCGCGGTCCCCGACGAGCCGGAGATGATCGCGCCGGCGTGCCCCATCGTCTTGCCAGGCGGGGCCGTGAACCCGGC
>JACVRM010000125.1 GCA_014534415.1 Thermoleophilia bacterium
CCCGCATGGCCGGTTGCCATGCGTGCCGCCTCGTGAACGTCGAAGCCGACGTCCTCGAGCAGGCGCGTCGAGCCTTCCACATCCGTGAACAGGAACGTGACCGTGCCGGTCGGGAGGTCACGCATGAGCCGCCTCGAGCGCGTAGTCGGCAGCCTCGTCGAGCGGCATCACCTCGACGGGGCCGTCGACGGCCGGGATTCGCGCCGCGTACGCCTCGCGATCGAACGCCCAGAATCTGCCCGGGCCGGGTTCCTCGGCTTCCACCGTCGCCCAGAGGCGCGCGGCGCGCTCGCTCGCGCCACGTCCGGCGGCGGCGCATGCGAGCATCGCCAGCCCGAAGAGAAGCTGCTTCCGGTCCTGGGTCTCCTTGGCGAGGCGGACGACGTCCAGCGCATGCTGTTCGCCGTCGTCGAACCTGCCTTCGTCGATTGCGACCTGTGCGAGGCCGCCGGCCTCCATCGCGAGCCACCAAACCCAGCCGACGTCTCGTGCCATTGCGCGCGCTCGCTCGATCATCGCCAGGCCGGGCTCGCGGTCGCCGGCCTCGAACGTCAGCCAGCCGAGATTGCCGAGCGCCTGAATCTGGCCGCTCACGTCGCCGAGGCGCTCGAACGTCGCCAGGCTCGCCTCATACAGCCGGCGCGCTTCGGCGAGGTCGCCCTGGACCTGCGCCACGACACCGAGTCTGAAGATGGCGTTCGCCTCGGCCACGTCGTCGCCCGCCTCGCGGGCGAGCTCGCCGCTTCTCGTATACGCGCGCTTCGCCCGCTCGGTGTCACCCGCCACGTCCAAGCAGCCGCCGTAGTCGCGGTACGCGCGAGCGAGGAGCGCTCGGTCCACACCGTCCGCGCGCTCCAGGAGCGTCTCGAGCCGGCGGAGGCCCTCCGTCGGGTCGTTCGTGATCCAGAAGTTCTCGAGCGCGATCCCGAGCCGTAGGCCGCACTCGACGTCCGCCTCGGTCGCCCACTCGATCGCCGCGCGCAGGTTGTCCTGCTCGGCCAGCACGCGCGCGTACGTCGGCTGGCCACGACCGACGGCGTCGATCGAGAGGTTGGCCGCTTCGGCGATCTCGACGAAGTGCAAGCCGTGCCGCCGGCGGATCTCGTCCGCTTCGTCGGAGGCGGCCAGCCGCTCCAGCGCGAACTCGCGGATCGTCTCGAGCATCCAGAAGCGCTCCCCGGAATGGCGTACGAGACTCTTCTCGACGAGCGCCTGCAGCGTGTCGACGTCCGCACCGCATACCGTTTCGGCCGACTCGAGCGTGCAGCCGCCGGCGAAGACGGCGAGCCGAGCGAACAGGCGCTGCTCGTCCGCGGAGAGCAGGTCATGGCTCCACTCGATCGTCGCCCGCAGCGTCTGCTGACGTGGATCGGCGTCCCGGCCGCCCTTGAAGAGATCGAGCCGCCGCGCGAGCCGCTCGAGAATCTGCTCGGGCGAGAGCGCCGACGTGCGCGCGGCGGCGAGCTCGAGCGCCAGCGGCATGTTGTCGAGCCGGCGGCAGAGCTCGCCGATCGCCGCGGTCGGCTCGAGCCGAGCCCGCGCGCAGAACAGGGCGACCGCATCGGAATCCGCAAGAGGAAGCACGGCGTACTCGACCTCGCCCCGGACGCGCAGCAGCTCGCGCGAGGTGGCGAGCACCCTGAGATTCGGGCACGCCTCGACGAGCGCCGCCAGCTCGGGCGCAGCGCCGACCACCTGTTCGAGGTTGTCGAGGAGGAGGAGCAGCTCCTTCTCGCCGATGTGCGCCGCCAGTACGTCCTTCGCGCCGAGCGTCTGCGCGACTGTGGAGACGACGAGCTGCGGGTCGCGGATCGTCGCCAACCCGACCCAGAAGACGCCGTGCGCGAACGTTCCGACCAGCCGCGCGGCGGCCTCGATCGCGAGGCGCGTCTTGCCGGAACCCCCCGGACCCGTCAGCGTCACCAGACGCGCCCCGGCGCCGATGAGCGCCGTGACGTCGTCCGCCTCGCGCTCGCGTCCGACGAACGAGCTGGCCGGTCGCGGCAGGTTCGTGTTCGAGATCGTCTTGAGCGGCGGGAAGGTGTCACTTCCGACCTGGAACAGCCAGACGGGCTCGGTGACGTCCTTGAGCCGGTGCTCTCCGAGATCGCGGGCCGAGACCTCGGCGAGCCGCTCGCGCGCAGCATGCGAGAGCACGATCTGTCCGCCGTGCCCGGCGGCCGCGATGCGCGCGCCCTTGTGGACGTCCATGCCCACGTACCCTTCGTCGGTCCGCCTGGCCTCGCCCGTATGGATGCCGATGCGGACTCGCACCGGGGTCGGCGCGAGCGCCTCCTGCACCGCCAGCGACGCCGCGACCGCGTCCGCCGCCTCGGCGAAGGCGACGAAGAAGGCATCTCCCTGCGTGTCGATCTCCACGCCCCCGTGACACGCCACCGCCTCGCGGACGAGCCGCCGATGCTCGGCCAGCGCCTCCGCGTAGCGCTTCGCGCCCAGCTCCTCGAGCAGTCGCGTTGATCCCTCCACGTCGGTGAAGACGAACGTCACCGTGCCGGTGGGCAGATCAGACACGTGAGAGCGCTTCCTCCACGGCCTCCTCGAGCGACAGCGAGCGGCCGGCGGCGCGGCCGCGCTCGAACGCCTCGTCTGCCCGCTCGAGCAGCTGCGCCGCGAGCTCGTCGCGGTAGTCCTCCCACTGTCCGAGTCGCCCCCGGGCTTCCTCCGATTCGATCGCACCCCAGAGGCGGCCGGCGAGTTCACCCTCGCCGGACCGAGCCGCGACGACGGCCAGCAGCCCGAGCGCGTCGACGGTGGTCGCGCGATCGTGCAATCCTCGCGCGAGCATCAGCGCCTCGCTCGCCGCCGCGCCGGCCTCCTCGAAGCGATCGAGCTCGAGGAGGCACTCGGCCAGCGAGGCCAGCGAATTGGACTGCCACCAGACGAAGCCGCTGTCGGCCGCGCGCGCAATCCCCTCTCGCAACAGCTCGAGCCCGCCCTCGTGGTCACCGTCGGCGAACGCCATCCTGCCCAGCAGGGTCAACGGCTGCGACTCGTTCTTCCTGGACCCCGTCCGGAGGGCGAGCGCCTGGCTCTCTTCCGCGAGCGCATGGGCCCGGTCGCGGTCGCCCACGCGGTTCGCTTCGACCGCCAGGCGGAGGAGCATGTGGCCGATCCAGCGCTCGTCGCCGAGGCGCCGGTACTCCGCGAGGCTCTCCTCGTAGAGGCGCAGTCCGGTCTCGTAGCGTCCGAAGATGTACTCGGCGCCGCCTCGCGCACGGAGTGCACCCGCGCGCAAGCGTGCGGGGATCTCGCTGGGCGAGGCGAGGAGCTTCTCGAACCAGCGCGCACCTTCCGACGGATTGGCGAGGACCCAGAACAGCTCGAGCGCCACCGCGATCCGCAGCGCGAGCTCGACGTGGTTCGTGTCGGCGGCCCAGCCGATCGCGGCGCGGAGGTTGTCGACCTCGGCGACGGCGAGGTCAAGGCGCTGCTCGCCGTCGCTGTCCGCGATCAGGTTCGTCGACTCCGCGAGCGCGAGGAAGAACTGCGCGTGCCGGTGTCGAACGACCTGGTCGTCATCCGACTCGTCGAGTCGCTCGACGGCGTACTCGCGGACCGTCTCGAGCATGAGGAAGCGGTCTTCTCGGCGGCGCAACAGGCTCTTGTCCACGAGCGCCTCGAGCAGGTCGAGGTCGCCTTCGCAGACCTGCTCCACAGCGTCCAGCGTCGCGCCACCCGAAAAGACGGCTAACCGCCGGAAGAGCTTCTGCTCTTCCGGCGGCAAGAGCTCGTAGCTCCAGGCGATCGTCGAGTGCAGCGTGCGCTGGCGCACCGGCAGATCGCGGGAGCGCGAGGCGAGCACCGGCAGGCGGCGCTCGAGGCGCTCGAGGAGCGCGGCTGGCTGGAGCACCTTGACGCGCGCCGCCGCGAGCTCGATGGCGAGCGGAAGCCGGTCGACGCGATCGCAGATCTGCGCTCCAAGCTCGTACGCAACCTCGGTCCCGGGCGACACGGCGTCCGCGCGCTGTCGGAACAGCTCGACTGCCGGCGACTCGGACAGCGGACGCAGTCGATACTCGCGCTCCACGGCAATACGTAGCGGCTCACGGCTCGTACAGATCAACTGCAGCCGGGGGCACGAGGCGACGAGCTCGGCGAGATCCGACGCGGCGTCGACGACCTGCTCGAGGTTGTCGAGGACGAGCAGCTGCGACCGGTCGCCGATGTGCTCGGCGACGGCAACGCGCGCCTCGAGTGCGGCGCCGATCGTGTTCAGGACGAGCGCTGCATCCCTAACCGGCGAGAGGTCGACGAACCAGACGCCGTCTTCGAACGCCTCGGCGCTCTCCTCGGCCGCGGCCACGGCGAAGCGCGTCTTCCCGGTCCCGCCCGGCCCCGTCAGCGTGACGACCCGCGCGCGATCGCGCGTCAGCAGCCGCACGACGTCGGCCAGCTCTTTCTTGCGCCCCACGAGCGGGTTGGGCGGCGTCGGGAGATTCGTCTGGTAGAGCGTCTTGAGCGGCGGGAAATCGCCGTCTCCCGCCTGGTAGACGCGAACCTCGCCGACGTCCTTGAGCCTGTGTATCCCGAGGTCGCGCAGCGCCGCGCCGTCGAGCAGCCGCGCCGTCTGCTCCGAGACGAGGACCTGACCTCCGTGCCCCGCCGCGGCGATCCTCGCCGCACGGTGGACGTCCAGCCCGACGTAGCCCTCGCCCACGAGCTGCGGCTCGCCCGTGTGCACCCCGATCCGCACGCGGACCGGTGTGGCGGCGAGCGCCTCCTGCGCTTCGCGCGCGGCCGCCAGCGCGCCGGAGGCCCGGGCGAACGCCGCGAAGAACGCGTCGCCCTGCGTGTCCACCTCCACGCCGCCGTGCCGCGCGAACGCATCCCGCAGCAGCCGCCGGTGCTCGGCCAGCAGCTCGGCGTACCCCTCGCCGTGCTCGGCGAGCAGCCGCGTCGAGCCCTCGACGTCCGTGAAGAGGAACGTCACCGTGCCGGTCGGCAGGTCAGTGCGCTGCAAGCGCCTCCTCCGCCTCCTCCACCGCAGCCTCGAACGCCAACGACCGACCGGCGGCGCGCGCGTCTTCGAAGCCCGACCCGGCACGGTCGATGATCAGCTCTGCGAAGAACGCGTCGTCCTCGGGCTGCCAGCCGACGACCGCCTCGCCGCGCGCGCGCTCGGCCTCGACCGCGCCCCAGAGCCTGCCCGCGGTGGTCCATCGGCCGGCGACGGCAGCGGCTCCGGCGGCCACGGCAAGCACCAGCACGGTGCCCGGCCGGTCGCCGATCCCCTTCCGAATCGAGAGGGCGTCACGCGCGGCGCGTGCAGCCTCGTCCGGTCGCCTGAGCTCGAGGTTGTGCCACGCGATCTGAACGAGCATCCCGGCCTCCCACCAACGAAAGCCGACGGCGCGCGCGAGCTCGGCGCTCTCGGCCAGCAGCTCGAGCGCGCGCTCGCGATGCCCCTGCTCCCAGGCGAGGCTGCCAAGCAGCGCGAGCGCCTGAGCCTCGCCTTTGCGCGATCCGGACGCGCGGTGCAGAGCGAGGCTTTCCTCGCCAAGGGCAGCTGCCTGCTCGCGCTCGCCGCGAACCATGGCCGCGACGGCGAGCCGGTGCAGAATCACCGCAATCCCGTGGTCGTCGCCGAGATCGCGGAAGATCGCGAGGCTCTCTTCGAGCGTGCGCTGCGCGACGTCTCGCTCGCCGAGCAGGAACGTGCAGCTCGCCGACGCGCGGAGCGTTCGAGCGCGCAGCAGCGGCGGCAGGTCATCCGGCTCCCTAAGAAGCGCCTCGATCCGCCGCATGCCCTCGACCGGGTTGTTCGTCACCCAGAAGTTCTCGAGCGCCACGGCGAGGCGGGCAGCGAGCTCGAGCCGGCCGGTCGAGCCGGCCCAGTCGAGCGCGGCACGGAGGTTGCTCGCCTCCGGAATGACGAGGTCGTGCCGCTGCGGCAGGTCGACGTCTGCGGCCAGGCCCGCCGACTCGGCCAGCTCGAGGAAGTACGCAGCGTGCCTGTCACGCACGCGCTCGGCGTCGCCTGATTCCTCGAGGCGACCGCCCGCGTACTCGTGGATCGTCTCGAGCATCCCGAAGCGGCCCGATTCCCAGCGCCGGACGAGGTTCTTCTCGAGCAGGGACTGGAGCGTGTCGAGCTCCGCGTCGCAGATGCGCTCCGCGGCGGTGAGGTCGAAGGAGCCGGCGAAGACGCTCAGACGACGGAACAGATCCTGCTCGTGAGGCGTGAGGAGATGGAAGCTCCACGCGATCGTGGCTCGGAGCGTGCGCTGGCGCTCGGGTGCGTCGCGACGTCCAGCGGTCAACAGCGGCAACGCCTGCTCGAGGCGGCCGAGGAGCTGAACCGGCGGCAGCAGCTTCGTGCGCGCGGCGGCGAGCTCGACGG
>JACVRM010000109.1 GCA_014534415.1 Thermoleophilia bacterium
GAGCTCGACGTGGAGACGCTGCGCGCCGAGACGCGTGAGCGGATCGGCGCCTGGAACGAGATCGGCCGCACGCTCTGCGGGGCGTTCCTCGAGGCCGCGACGGGCGCGGCCGTTTAGGGCCTCAACACCACCTTCACGGCGCCGTCGCGCTTGGCCTGGAACAGCTCGTACGCCTCGGGAGCACGGGCGAGTGGCCACGTGTGCGTCGTCAGATCTTCCGTGCCGAGCGGATCGTCGTCGCGCAGCAGGAGCGGCAGGATGTCGTCGACCCAGCGGCGCACGTTCGCCTGGCCCATGCGTACCTGGACCTGCATGTCGAACAGGTCACCGAGCGGAAACATCTGCACGGGGCCGGAGTAGACGCCCGTCAGCGAGAGGGTCCCGCCGCGGCGCACACACCGCATGCTCTCCCAGAGCGCGTGCGTGCGGTCCATCTGGATCTTGACCGCCTGCAGGACGTGGTCGAGGCGCGAGCCCGCGGCTTCCATGCCGACCGCGTCGATGACGGCGTCGGCGCCGCGCCCGGCCGTCATGTCGAGCACGGCCTCTTTGACGCTGTCGGCGGCTTCGAAGTCGATCGTCTCGACGCCGTAGCGGCGCGCGAGCTGGAGTCGCGCGGGCACACGGTCGACGGCGAGAACGCGCTCGACGCCGAAGTGGCGCGCGATTCGGCAGCACATCTGGCCGATCGGCCCGAGGCCGAAGACGAGGAGCGTGCCTTGGCGCGGCGGGTCGGCATAGATCACGGCCTGCCAGGCCGTGGGCAGGACGTCAGACAGGAATAGGAAGCGCTCGTCGGAAGGTCCGTCCGGCACTTTGATCGGCCCGAAGTGCGCCTGTGGGACGCGGAGGTACTCGGCCTGGCCGCCGGCGATCGCGCCATAGAGGTGCGTGTAGCCGAAGAGGCTTGCGGCCTTGCCGCGCCCGAGCAGCGAGAGCGGTGCCTTGACATGCCGGTTCTGCGTCGTCTCGCACTGCGAATGGAGTCCCTGCGTACACGTGAAGCAGCGGCCGCACGCGACGTTGAACGGCACGACGACACGGTCGCCCGGACGGATGTGCGCGACCTCGCTGCCGACCTCCTCGACGATGCCCATCGGCTCGTGGCCGAGAATGTCCCCCTCGCGCATCACCGCGGAGAGCTTCGCGTAGAGATGCAGGTCGGAGCCGCAGATCGCCGTGGAAGTGATCCGGACGATCGCGTCCGTAGGCTCCCGGATGGCGGGGTCGGGTACGTCGTCGACGCGGACGTCCTGCTTCCCGTGCCAGACGACCGCCTTCATGACGTCGGAATACCGCGCGCGCGAAGGTCGAAAACGCGCACGTGTGCTAGGCGGGTTCCGCGCGCGAGCCCGGCGCCCGCGGCGCGTGTGGCACGAGTCTCCTGTAGCGCGAGACGGCCACGAACGTCGCTGCACAGAGCGCGGCCGCGGCGACGTAAGCCGTGCCGTCGCCGAAGGCGTCAGCCGTCGCCCCCCCGGCTGCGGGGCCGACGAGGTTGCCGACCGCCCACGCGGCGTTCATCGCGCCGAACGCGATCGCCTGCGCGACACCGGCTCGCTCGGCGCCGTCGGAGATGATCGACATGCCGGGCGTGAACATCGCGCCATAGGCGAGCGCAGCCGCGAGCACCAGCGCGGCGACCGCTGCGGCCGACCCCGCCCACGCGAGCGCGATGGAGACGCCGACCGACGCGACCAGCGCGGCGCGCACGGGCACGAGCCGGCCCCGGCGGTCGACGAAGCGGCCGAGGAGCGGGTTCATCGCCGCCTCGATTCCCGCGGCCGCGAGCCAGATCGCCCCGATGGCGACGGCGCCCCAGCCGAGCGCGGCGAGCTCGAGCGGGACGAGCACGGCGAGCAGTCCGAAGAGGAGCGACGGCAGCGCCACGAGCCAGAGGCCGCCGAGCAGGCGCCGCCCGCGCAGCGCCGCACCGAGCGTGCGGAGGCTCGCTCGCTCGGACGACGCGCCGGGCATTTGCAACGCGATCAGCGCGAGCGCGCCCGCCAGCCCCGCCACCGCGGCAAACGTCGGTGCGTCGCCCGCGACCTCGGCGATCGCGCCCAGGACGGGCCCGAGCATCGCTCCGACGATCGCGACGCCGAGCGCCGATCCCAGCAGCTCGCCCCGCCGCCCGCGCGGCGCTGCGGCAACGAGCCACGAGAGCGCGCCCGCCCACGAGAGCGCGCTGCCGACGCCCTGCGCGAAGCGCGCACCGCCGAGCATCCAGGAGCTGCCCGCGAGCCCGAACGCGACGCTCGCCGCGCCGACGAGAACGAGACCGGCGACCGCGGCCGCCCGCGGGCCGAACCGCGCCGCCGCCACGCCGCCCGGCAGCCCGCCTGCCAGCGCTCCGGCCGCGTACGCGCCGACGAGTGCCCCGGCCCCCGCCTTCGAGAGCTCGAAGTCCTCGGCGTACCGCGGCAGCAGCGGCGTGAGCGCCGAGTAGAGCATCGAGTCGACGAAGACGATCGCGGACGCGACGGCCAGCAGGCGGCGCACGGCGCCACGCTAGCGGTCACGCCCGGGCCCCGAGCACGGTCGGCGGCTCGTCGCGGAGCGAGCGCTCTACGGCGGTCTTTCGGCCAACGAGCGCGTCTCTGTCTCCTCCCTCGTTCGAGCGATACCCGAACCGGCCACGTTAAGCCCCGACCGAGGGACGGCAGCCCAGTGCGGTGCGTCGATAGACATAGCTCGGATGCGCCCCGTGATCTTCCTCAGCCTGCTCGCCGCTTTGCTCGTGCTTCCGGCCGCAGCGGACGCGCGCGACCCAAACGTCGCCGCGCTCCAGGTCGCACTGCGCGCGCGCGGGTTCTACGCGGGTGCCGTGAACGGTGAGCGTGGGCCGTCCACGACCGAGGCTGTTCGCGCGTTCCAGCGCCGTGCGGGGCTGACGGCGGACGGGTCGCTCGGCGCGCGGACGCGCGTCGCCCTCGGTGCGTTCGGGCGGCACGCGCTCGGCAGCCGCCCGATAACGACCGGCGTATCCGGCTGGGATGCTGCCGCCGTCCAGTTCATGCTCGCCTGGCAAGGTTTTCCGTCCGGAGCGATCGACGGTCAGTTCGGAGAGCGCAGCACCGCGGCTCTCCGTCAGTTCCAGCGGTGGGCACGGCTGCCGGTAACCGGCGTGACCGATGCGGCCGTGCTGAAGGCGCTGCGAGCGCAGCCGGCGCGCTCGCCGGTACGCCTGGCCGCTCCCGTCGCCGTCGCACCCACCGACCGGTTTGGCCCGCGCGGCGACCGCTTCCACGCCGGCCTCGACTTCCCGGCAGCGCGCGGGACGCGCGTCACCGCGGGTGCCTCCGGGCGCGTCACGCACGCCGGCCCCCTTGCAGGGGGTTGGGGAAACGTCGTGACGGTGGACTACGGGTCGGGAGTCGAGGCGATGCACGCCCACCTGTCACGCGTGGACGTCCGCGTCGGCCAGCGAGTCGCCGTCGGCGCGTCGCTCGGCGCCGTCGGCGCCACCGGCCACGCGACCGGTCCGCATCTCCACCTCGAGCTGCGCCTGCGCGGCGCCGCGATCGACCCGCTCACCGCGTTCCCGCAGACGAGAACGCGCCCGGCCGATCCGCCTCTCGAGATCAAGCCTCGCTGAGCCGCGACAGGGCGCGCGTCCGGCGCTATTGTGCGAGGCTCTCGGCAGGCAGCTCGAGCGCGAAGCACGCGCCCTTCGACTCCGCGTCCTCGTAGCGGAGGTCGCCGCCCAGTGACTGCGCATACGAGCGCGCGATCGCGAGGCCGAGGCCGGCGCCGCCGGTGCGCAGAGCGCGGCTAGTCGGCGCGCGCGAGAAGCGGTCGAACAAGCGCGGTACGAACTCGGGATTGATGCCGTTGCCGTGGTCCTGCACGACGAGCCGGAAGCTGCCGTTCGCCTCGCTGCGTACTTCGACCGGCGGCTCGCCGTAGCTCAGGGCGTTGGTGATCAGGTTCGCCACGATGCGCTCGAACGCCTCGGGATCGGTGACGAGCTCGAGGTCGGGGGCCACTTCGAGTCGCACGTCATTTATCCGGTCGGGAGCGATCTGCGGCAGCAGGAACTCGACGCGCTCGCGTGGCCGGAAGCGCTCCGGGTGGGGCTGCACGACGCCTGCCTCGATGCGCGAAAGGTCGAGCAGCCCCTGCGCGAGGGACGAGAGGCGCGTCGTCTGCTCGAAGAGCGTCCGGCGGAGGTCGCGCCGCTGTTCCCGCGACAGCTCTTCGCCGCGAAGTTGCAGCGTGGACGCGATCCCGTGCACGACTGCGATCGGCGTGCGCAGCTCGTGCGACGCGATCGAGACGAAGTCGCTCTTGACCTCGTCGATGCGCCGCAGCTCGGCGAGCGCGTTCTCGAGGGCCTCGTACTGGTCCGCCTTCTCCACGAAGACCGCCGCAACCCAGCCGAGCGTCGAGAGCAGGTGTAAGTCCTCGTCGCTGAGCTGGAACTCGCCGCCCTGGCGATCGGCGACCAGGAAGCCGAGACAGCGGTCCTCGATGACGAGGGGCACGGCGACGAGCGAGCGGACGCCGAAGCGCTCGATGATCTTGCCGGGGACGGCGCCTTCCGAGGTCGCGTCCTGAACGAATACTGCACGCCGGTCGACCAGCGCCCTCTCGAGAAACGGGAACTTCTCGATCATCAGCCACTGATCTCCAGGCCAGTCGATGTTCTGCTGGACGACGGCGTGGACAGTGCGTTCGTCGGCGTTGTAGCGGACGAGCAGTGCGCGGTGGAATCCGAAGCCGGTCCGCACCTCCGTGCAGATGCGGTGGAGGATCTCGCCGACCGTGTAGGGGCCGGCCGCGACGACGCGCGCGAGCTCGTAGAACGCCCGCAGTTCCGTCGACAGCCGATCGTCTCGCTGACTTCCCTGAGCCGCAGCCACCTACCTTCGCCGCTCCCGGCTGAATCGGGACGGGGCGGCGAGCCGCCCCGTCCCTCTTCGTCTCGTCTAGTACGGGGGCCCCGGCGGCGGGCCTTCCTCGACGTACGTCCGCCGACGCCCGAAGTATCCAGGGCCACCCCACGACGACCAGAAGATCACCGAGAGGACCAGCCCGAGGATCCCGATCACGAGCAGGATCCAGCCTATGACCTCGATGTCGAGGCCCGAGACCTCCGCGCTCACTGCGAACGCGAGAATCGCCCCCACCGCGATCAGGAAAATGCTCACTCCGACTCCCATTTGCGCCCTCCTTTAGGGGCTCCATCTACCCGCGCGAGTCGCGGGCGTAACTCGCCCGCTTTCGACGTCGCCTGTACTCTCCCCTCTTCTCGCAGGCGTCAGCCCGCGGGATGTAGTCTCGGGCCCGGTGCGCAGGGGAGCCGCTCTCCGGGTCATCGTCATCGCCCTCCTCGTCGCCGCGATCGTCACGGCGGTCGCGATCTTCATCCCGTGGCTGCCCGACCAGGCCTCGAGCGAGGCGGACGAGATCGACTTCGTCTTCTGGTTCGTGACGGCGATCTGCGTCGGCGTCTTCGCGGTCGTAGCCGGGATCAGCATCTACGCGGGGATCAAGTTTCGCGCCCGGCCCGACGACGACTCGGACGGCCCGCCGGTGCACGGGCATACCGGGCTCGAGATCCTGTGGACGGCGATTCCGGCCGTGCTCGTCACCGCAATCGCGATCGTCAGCACGATTGCGCTCGCGCGCAACGACTCGCTGCCCGACGAGCATCTGCGCGTGCACGTGATCGCCCAGCAGTTCACCTGGCGCTTCGAGTATCCGGACCACGGCGAGCTTCGTTCGGCGACGCTCCGACTGCCCGTCGGCCGCGCCGCCCACCTGACCATGGAGGCGCGCGACGTCATCCACTCGTTCTACGTCCCGGAGTTTCGGCAGAAGCGTGACGTCGTTCCGGGCGAGGTGACGAACCTGATCATCACGCCGACGAAGACGGGCGACTACACGATCCAGTGCGCCGAGCTGTGCGGACTCGGGCACGCGGCGATGCTTCAGAAGGTCGAGGTCGTCGAGCAGACGGCGTTCGACGAATGGGCGGAGGGCCGTGCGGAGGAGATGGAGGAGGGCGGCGAGGTGAGCGGGCAGGCGATCTTCGCCGAGCAGGGCTGCGGCGGCTGCCACACCTTCGGCCCGGCGGGCAGCACGGCGGAGCAGGGACCCCCCCTGGATAATCTGCCCGAGCTTGCCGACCGGGCGGGCGAGCCCCTCGACCAGTTCATCAGAGAGTCCATCGTGAATCCGGACGCCTACGTCGAGCGCGGGTATCCGAACGTGATGCCGCCGTTCGATCTGCCCGACGAGCAGCTCGACGCGCTGGTCGAGTTTCTCTCGGGCGGTGCCGCGGAAGGCGGCGACGGAGAGCTGTGACGACGATCGCTGCCGAGCACGACCTGCACGCCGCGCCGCCCCGACCGCGCCGGCGGAAAGTCCGCGACCACCTCCTCATGTGGGGGTGGATACGCGCAGCGTGGATGACTCTCTTCTTCGCCGCGATCGGCTTCGGAATCACGGTCGGGCTGCGCGCGCTCGGCGGCTACGACCCGCTGCTCGAGTGGGAGGTGCTCATCACCGTCAGTGCGCTGACTGCGGCGCCGGTCGGATTCCTCGCCGGTCTCGGCGCACTCGACTACTGGGTCTACTACGCGATCGGCCGGCCGACGCGACCGGAGGATCACTCGGGCCACGGCGCGCGCAGCTGGCGCGACTACTTCCGCGCCAACACGGATCACAAGGTGATCGGCATCCAGTACGTCACGACGACGATCGTCTTCTTCCTGGCCGGCGGCCTGCTCGCGATGCTCGTGCGCGCCGAGCTCGCTCAGCCGGGCATGCAGTTCGCCGACACGCAGACGTACAACGGCTTCTTCTCGGCGCACGCGACGCTGATGATCTTCCTCTTCGTGATCCCGGCGTTCGCCGGGCTCGCCAACTACGTGCTACCGCTCATGATCGGCGCGCCCGACATGGCATTCCCGCGGCTGAACGCGCTCTCGTACTGGCTGCTGCCGATCGCCGGGCTGATGCTGGTCGCGAGCTTCTTCGCGCCCGGCGGCTCGTTCGCGGCGGGCTGGACGGGCTATGCGCCGCTTTCGACCGAGGCGCCGATGGGCCAGACATTCTTCAACATGGGCGTGCAGTGGGCGGGTGCGTCGTCGATCATGACCGCGCTCAACTTCCTGGTCACGATCATCACCATGCGCGCGCCCGGCATGACGTTCTGGCGCATGCCGCTGCTCGTCTGGGCGAACTTCACGACGTCGCTGCTGGTCGTGCTGGCGACGCCGTTCATCGCCGGCTCGCAGTTCTTCGTCC
>JACVRM010000009.1 GCA_014534415.1 Thermoleophilia bacterium
CGTCGGCTCGATGGCCGTCCTCTCGATCTACCTGCGCCAGCGCGGCTCGCCGGAGTCGAAGCCGGTCGGCAGCCCGCACGCCGAGACGTCCGCGTCCGGCTAGCGAATCAGGCCGTCAGCACGCCGACGTAGAGCGTCACCCGGGCGCCGCGGCGCAGGCGCTCGCCGGACGGCGGATCCTGGTCGAGCACTATGCCGTCCTCGGCGGGGTCGGCCGTCTCCTCCCGGATCACGCGCACGGTGAAGCCGGCCTGCGTGAGCCGCCGGCGCGCAGTCGCCTCGTCGTCGCCGATCACGTCCGGGACGGCCCGAAGCTGCGGCGGCCCGCTCGAGACATTGATGCGAACCGTCGCTCCCCGGGCCAGGGTGGAGCCGGCGGCCGGGAACTGGGCGACGACGCGGCCGCGCGGCTCGCGGGACGGCACCCGCTTTGTGTCGACGTCGAAGCCGGCGGTGCGGAGCTGCTGTGTGGCGGCAGACTGTGACAGCGCGACGACGTCAGGGACGGTCGCCGTCGCGGTCGTTCCGGTCGTCGTCCCGGTGGTCGTGGTCGCCGTAGTCGTCGCACGGCCCTCCGACACGTTCAGCCGCACGGAAGAGCCGGCTCTGACGCGCTCGCCGCCCACCGGCTTCTGGGCCACCACCGTACCCTTCGGCTCGTCGGCCGGCACTCGGAACAGCGTCGGCTTCAGCCCCGCGTCGCGCAGGCGCGCCGTCGCAGTCGCGGCGGTCTCGCCGACGACGTCGGGCAAGGTGACGGGCCGGGCTCCGCGGGAGACGGTAAGCGCCACACGGCCGTCTCGCTCGAGCTCGGCGCCGGCCCCGGGCTCTTGCGCCGTCACTTCGCCGACCGGCTTGGGCGAGAAGATGCGCTTGGCCGTCGGCCGCAGTCCGGCGCGCTGGATGAGGGCGAACGCCTGCGTGACCTGCAGCCCGACGACGTCCGGAACCGCATTCGTCTCCGGCCCGCGCGAGACGGTGAGGACGACGGTCTGACCGCGATCGACCTGCGAGCCGGCGCCGGGCGCCTGCTCGACCACGGTCCCGCTCGGCCGTCGGCTCAACTCGCGGCGCACGTCGGCGCGCAGGCCCGCCTCGACGAGACGCGAGACGGCCCGGTCGGCCCGCTGCCCGACGACGTCCGGGACAGTCGTCTGCGCGACCCGTGTGACCGTGCGGACGTCGTCGTCATCGTCGTCCTCGCGGGTGAGCACGTAGGCGGCGGCGAGGCCACCGAGTACGAGGAGCAGCAGGAGCAGCAGCCACGGCCAGAGCGTCGGACGGCGCGGTGGCGGCGGCGGCGGCTGGTACTCCTCCTCGTAGACGGCGCCGGGCGCCGCGATCGGCTGCGTCGCCTCCGACTCGTCTGGCGCAGACGGTAGTTGCGGACGGCGGCGCAGCCAGCGCACGTCAGCGCGGGCGAGCCGGCTCTTCGACCAGCGATCCGAAGATGTCCGAGACGAGGCCCTCGAACGACGCCGGCAGGAGGTTGTCGGCGCCGACGAAGTCGCGGAGGTACATCAGGTAGGCGCGCCACTCCTCGACGCGCTCGGGATAGTCGTCTGCACGCTGCTCGACGAGGCGCGCGAGCTCCTCGAGATTCCAGCGCCCGTTCCGTCGCTCAGCGACGTCGTTGCCCTCAGCCACCGCCTCCTCGGGCGCGGCTGCCGGCTCGATCCCCGGCGGCTCCGCGACGGCCTGCGCCGTCTCCGCGGCGGGTTGTGGCTCGTCCGGCGGCGCCGGTGTGGGAACAGCAGCCGCCGGGGCGATCGGCCCGCTCGCCTCCCGCTCGAGCACTGCCGCCTCGCGGTCCGCGAGGGTCCGCTCGCGCTCGGCGAGCTCCATCAGCTGGCGCTCGAACTCACGGTCGACCCGCTCGAGCGCGTCGCGCTCGAGCGTCTCCCACATGCGGTCGAGTTCGGCACGACGCTCGCCGAACTCGCGCTCGCGCGCGTCGAGTGTCGTGCGGCGCTCTTCGAGGTCGCGTTCGACGGCCTGCGCACGCTCCGCCAGCTCGCGCTCGCGTTGCTCCAGCTCGCGGCGAGATCGCGCGACCGCCTGCTCCTGCGCCTCGACGGAGCGGCGGCGCTCGTCCAGCCCGGAGGCGAGCCCGCGCGCGCGCTCGACGTCGCTCTCGCTCACCTCGACCGCGCGCTCGCGCGCCTCGAGCTGCCCCTCGCGCTGCTCGACGTCCCGGAGGCGGCGCTCGAGCGTGCTCTCGAGCGCCTCGGCGGCGGTCTCGCGTTGCCGCACCCCCGCCGCGAGCCTCTCCTCACGCGCGCGTAGCTCCTCCTCGAGCCGCTCTTCGCGCTGGGCGAGCTCCTCCTCGCGGCGCGCAACGTCATGCTCGCGCCTGGGCAAGTCGACCTGCTTCGCCGCCAGCTCGCGCTCCCGCTCCCCGACCGCGGCCTCCCGCGCGGACAGCTCCTCGTCGCGGCGCGCGACCTGCTGAGCCCGCTCGGCAAGCTCGGCCGCCTCGCGGCGCACGCGCGCGACGGTCACGGAGTGCAGCTGTTCGGCCTGGTCGAACTCCCGTCGGCGGCGGTCGAGCTGCGCGCGGGCTGCCTCGACGGCCTCTTCACGCGGGCGGATCGTGTGCTCGCGCTCGTCGAGCTCGCTTGAGCGGGCAGCCGCCTTACGCTCCGCCTCCACCACCGCCCGCTCGCGGTCCTCGAGCTCGCGGTGGCGCGCGGCGACGCTCTCGGCCGCGCGCGCGAGGTCGTGCTGGAGCTGCGCAAGCGAGGCAACCTGCCGTTCGCGCTCTTGGTCGAGCCGCGCGCTAATCTCGTCGCCGAGGGCTGCGATCTGAGGAGCGCGTTTCCGGTTCCGCACGGGCTTCCCGATCCTCCCTGGTCGGGTTGGTGGCTGCAACCTAACGAAGCGTGGCGCCGTCCGGCACTTCCGTCTCGGCGTGAGCATCCATCCATGCCGGCCCGATGGCGACCAGACTCACACCCGTGTTGACGATCTCGACGCGGTAAGGGAAGAGCGCGCGGAACTCGCGTGCGCCGAGCAGGTTGACCGCGGCGGCGTCGCGCTTGCCGAGCGCCCGGAAAACGCGATCGGCGCGAGTCTTCGGCAGCCAGTGCACGAAGGGGACGAGCGTGTGTACCTCGACCGGGAACCAGCGGTTGGGCGTCGTCACGAAGACGCGGCGGGCGACGCGGCAGAGCTCGTGGACGAAAGCACGCTGGTCGTCACGGCCGCCGACGTGCTCCACCACCGCGTTCGAGAGACCGAGATCGAACTCGCCGTCGGCGAACGGCAACGTCCGGCCGTCCGCCTGCACGAACCGCACTGTTGGAAAGGCTGCGCGGAAGCGCGGGAAGTCGGCCAGCCCGACGGCGGTGATCCGCTCGGGCCAGGGGTAGAGCGCCTCGAAGAAGTTCTCGGCCGGGTGCGCGCCGTCGCCCTCGCCGTACGGAGCATCGGTGACGCCGACGTCGACCACGCGCGTCCGCTCGTTCGGGTGGAAACGCTCCATGAAGAGGCGGAACTTGCGCTTGCGGCTGCGCATGGAGACGGCGTGCGCGAGTTGCCGGATGGAGAGCCTCCTGCTCGGGGACGCCAGGGTAATCGAGGGCGCATCCGGGCCGGGCCGTATCGTCTCCGGGCCGACCCGGAGGGAGCCGCTGTCCGTCCACGCCCAGATTCGGCCGCGCGGGCCGTACTCGCTACGGCTCTCGTGCCGCCTCGCCGGCGATGCGACGCGCCGCTTCGACGGAGCGCGCCTAACCGCCTGCGTCTTGCTCAACGGGAGGCCAGAGCTCGCGACCGCGTCCCAGCGGCGCGACGGGGTGGTCGAGGTCGACGCCGAGACGGATGCCGCGGTGGAGCGCCTGCGCTTCGTCCTCGCGCTCGACGACGACCACTCGGAGTTCCTGCGCCGCTTCGCGTCGGATCCCATGCTCGGGCGCTCGTTGCCGCACCTGGCTGGGCTGCGGCCGCTGCGCACGGGCACCGTCTGCCAGGCGGTGCTGCGCGCGCTCGCCGGCCAGCTCATCGACTCGCGGCGCGCGCGAGCGATCGAGCGCCGCGTCGTTCGGGCGGCCGCTCCCGACGACGCGCCGCTCTGCCGCCCGCCCACGGCCGCAACGCTGGCGCGGTTTTCGCCGGCGGAGCTCTGCCGGTTCGGGCTCTCGGCGCGGAAGGCTGCGACGCTCGTCCGGCTCTGCCGCGCGGTCGACCTCGAACGGCTGGGCGCACTTCCGGCCGACGCCGTCGCCGCGCGGCTCGAGCGCGAGCGGGGCATCGGCCCGTGGTCCGTCGGCGTCGTCTTCATCGAGGGGCTGGGGCGCTTCGACCGCGGGCTGGTCGGCGACCTCGGCCTCGTCAAGCTGCTCGCCGCGCTCCACGGCCGCTGGGTAGAGGGCTGGGAGACCGCCGAGCTGCTGGAGCCGTATTGCGAGTGGGCGGGCCTCGCCAGCGTGTACCTGCTGGCGGCGCGGCGCGGCGGACTGCTGCCCGTGCCGCGCGACGATGTTCGACGCGCGCGCGCCGCCGAGGCGCGCTTGGCCGCCGCCTAGACTCACCGCATGGCCGTCGACGCACGCCGGATCGCGATTCTGGGTGCCGGCCAGATCGGCGAGTCGCTACTCGCCGGCCTGCTCTCCAGCGGTTGGCGACAGCCGAATGAGATCGTCGTGACCGGCCGCCGGCCGGAGCGGATAGGAGAGCTTGCGGAGCGGTACGGCGTCGACGCCACGCTCTCGAATCCGGAGGCCGTCGCACGCGCCGGCGTAGTCGTGATCGCGGTCAAGCCGCAGGACTTCGACGTGCTGCTCGGCGAGATCGGCGGGGTACTGACGCCCGAGCAGACCGTCCTGTCGGTTGCCGCGGCGATCCCGACCGCTGCCATCGAGCAGCGCGTCGCGCCCGGCGTGCCGGTCGTCCGCGCGATGCCGAACGCGCCCGCGACGGTGCACGAGGGCGTCGCCGGCGTCTGCCCGGGCGCCCACGCGGACGACGCGCACCTGGTGGTCGCCGAGGACGTGCTCGCGCACGTCGGGTCGGTCGTACGAGTCCCCGAGCGGTACATGGACGCGGTCACCGCGGTGTCCGGCTCGGGCCCGGCATACTTCGCGCTGCTCGCGGAGGCGATGATCGAGGCGGGCATTCTGCTCGGGCTCTCGCGCGAGATCACGACGCAGCTCGTCGTCCAGACGATGCTCGGGACCGCGCGGCTGCTCCGCGACGAGCAAATGCACCCGGTCGAGCTCCGCGAGGCTGTCACGTCGCCGGGCGGGACGACGATCCGGGCGATCCGCGAGCTCGAGCGGGCAGGCGTGCGCGCCGCTTTCCTGAACGCGATCCAAGCGGCGATGGAGCGGTCGCGCGAGCTGGCTGACGGCGAGGCGTGAAGAAGGCGGAGGTCCGCGTGCTCGCCGACCCGTGGCGGGCAGCGGCGGAGCTCGTTGCCGACGTCGCCCGCCGTGGCCGACACGTCGCACTCTCCGGCGGCTCCACGGTCGGGCGGGCGTACTCGGCGGCCGCAGAGCTCCAGCCGGATTGGTCGCGCATCGAGATCTGGTTCGGGGACGACCGCGCCGTGCCGACCGACGACGAGCGGTCGAACTTCCGCCTCGTGCGTGAGACGCTGCTCGACCGGCTTGCGGCTGCGCCCGCCGCCGTTCACCGCGTGAAAGGGGAGCTCGGCGCGCGGGAGGCGGCGGTGCGCTACGACGCGGCGCTCGAGGGCGTGACCCTCTCCCTGGCACTCAACGGGCTCGGTCCCGACGGGCACACGGCGTCGCTCTTCCCGGGCGCGCCGGCGCTCCGCGAGCGCCGACGGCGCGCGGTCGCGGCCGAGCCCGCCCTGGAGCCGTGGGTCCCGCGCGTGACGATGACGCCCCACATGTTCGCGGCGGCCGAGCTGCTCGTCTACCTGGTCACGGGCGCCGAGAAGGCGGACGCCGTCCGACGCGCGTTCGCCGGCGAGCCGGGTCCCGCCACGCCGGCGAGCCTCGTTCGCGGGCGACGCACGATCGCGCTTCTCGACGAGCCCGCCGGGCAGGCACTGGGCTAGCTCAAGGCCTGTCGGAGTTCTCCGGCTGGTGCGTGCGCTCGGTTCCTTGTTCCGCGCACGCGCCCGCGTGTCCAAGCACGCTGCACGCACGCGCGCGTGTCAGCGCACGCGCCCGGCGTATCCGCGCTGGCACCCACACCAGACGGACCCCTGCGCGCGCCGGCCCCGACCCCGCCGGCCATGTCTGGCCGGGGTCCGGCCGCGGGCCTCCCTCCGGTCCGAGCCTATCGACCAGCAGCGCACGCGTGTGGCACGGAGGTGTGTCGAATCGCGCGCGGCGGTCAGACGGTCGACGGCGGCAGGAGCGGCGACGCCAGCTCGGCGTGCAGACCGCGCCGCTCGGCCAGCGCGCGCAGCACGACCACCGTGTCGGCGACGGCCACGTCCTCGAGGTATTCCTCGCGCGTCTCGAACGACTCGAGCACGCTCTCGATCGCCTCGACGTAGCCGATCGCGTCCGTTCCGGCCGCGATCATCGCAAGAGCGTCGCCTACGTCAGTCGGGAAGTCGTCTTCCGGTCGCGTGCGGATCGCGTCGGCATGTACACGCGCCTCCTCGTCAGCTCCGAGCGTCAGGTGGGCAAGCGCTGCGGCGTACCGACCGATCGGCGAGTCGGTCTCCTCGGCGCCGAGCTCGAGCGCCCAGCGCGCCTCGCGTGCGGCGCCGTCCCAGTCGCCGGCGAGAATGCGCGCCTTGAGCGCACCGATCGGCCGGCCCCAGCTGCCGGGCGGCGCGTCCTCGTAGCTCTCGCGATAGCGTTCCGCCGCCCGCGCGAACCATTCGGCGGCCTCGCCCGACCGTCCCGCCATCAGCAGCGAGAGCGCGGCGCCGTAGGCGGCATTGCCCATCCGCGTCAGCTGGCGTTGCCGCGTGTCGGCGTCCGGCACGTTGGCGAGGCGCTGCTCACCGTCGCGGTAGCGCGCCTGCTGGCGGTCGATCTGCGCGCTCCAGTCGCTCACCGGGCCGCAGTATGCTCGCCGCATGGCGCGGGGGGCGCGCGACGTGTTCTACGTGGATGGTCTGCGCACGGCGTTCGGCCGGGCCGGCCCGCGCGGGATCTTCTGGCGGACCCGTGCCGACGACATGGCCGTCAAGGTCACGCGCGAGCTTCTGCGACGGAACGCCGACGTGCCGCCCGAGCGCATCGGCGACGTGATCTTCGCGGCGACCGCGCAGGTCGGCGACCAAGGATTGACGCTCGGCCGCAACGTCGCACTGCTCGCCGGAATTCCGACGACCGTGCCCGGGTTTGCGCTCGACCGAATGTGCGCCGGCGCGCTGACGGCGGTTACGGCGGGCGCGGGAGAGATCGCGATGGGCGCCGCGGACGCCATCGTCGCCGGCGGCGTCGAGCACATGGGCCACCACCCCATGGGCGACGAGGTCGACTTCAACCCACGCTTCGTCGCTGAACGCATCGTGGACACGTCTGCGGTGAGGATGGGAGCAACCGCCGAGAACCTGCACGACCGCTTTCCCGAGTTGACGAAGGAAGACGCCGACGTGTTCTCCGTGCGGTCGCATCGCCGGCTTGCGGCCGCCTGGCAGAACGGCGCGATGTCGAAGACGGTCGTGCCGATGTCGGTCTTCACCGACGACGGGTGGCGACTCGCCGACCGCGACGAGTTTCTGCGGCCGGATACGACGCTCGCGGGGCTCGCCGACCTGCCCACGCCGTTCCGGGCGGGCGGGCGAGTCACAGCCGGGAACTCGGCAGGGCTGACGGACGGCGCAACCGTCTGCCTGCTCGCGTCCGGCAGCGCCGTCGACGAGTTCGGCCTCGAACCGCGCATGCGCCTGGTCGCGTTCGCTTTCGCCGGCGTCGAGCCCGCGCTGATGGGGCTCGGGCCCGTACCCGCCACGCAGCGCGTGCTCGAGCAGGCCGGGCTGACGATCGACGACATCGGGCTCTTCGAGCTCAACGAGCCGTTCGCGGTCCAGGTGCTGACGTGGTGCGAAGGCGTGGGCGTCTCGCCGGGGGACGAGCGGCTCAACCCCTACGGCGGCGCAATCGCGTGCGGACACCCGCTGGCGGCCACGGGCGTGCGCCTGATCGCTCAGCTCGCTCACGGGCTGAGCGCGCGGCCCGAGGTGCGCTACGGGTTGACGGCCCTGTGCGTCGGCATGGGCATGGGCGCCGCCGTGCTCTGGGAGAACGCGCAATACGCGCCGTGAAGGAACGCGCGCTAGGCGCTGAATCGGCGCACCCGCGCGCAGCTTTCGCGACGGTGCCTGGCACCGCGCGGGAGCGTCGCGGCGCGCCCGGAACTGGCCTTGCCAAGCGGGACGGCCCTGCGCCGGCGCGGAAGATGTCACACCGCCGCGACGGTTTCGCGCGCGTGCCTGGCACCGTCGGCGCCGCCCCTGCAGGTGGCCGGCCGAGCCATGGCTGAAGGCCCCCCGACCGAGTTCAAGCTTCAACGCATCGACACGCCCGTCGGTCCAGTTGCGCTCGTCACGATCGACAACGGCGAGGATCACACCAAACCGACCGTATTCGGCCGCAGCGCACTCGCGTCCGGGCAGCGCGCTCTCGCTGAACTGGAGCGCGGCGAGTGGCGTGCGCTGGTTCTGACGGGTAAGCCGTTCGTGTTCGCGGCCGGCGCCGACCTGGACGAGTTCCCGCGCGTGCGCACGCGTGAGGAGGCGGTGGCCGGCAGCCGCGCCGGGCACGAGCTGTTCGGCGGCATCCGCGCACTGCCGTTCCCGACCGTCGCCGCCGTCAACGGCGCGTGTCTCGGGGGCGGCGTGGAAATCGCGCTGCACTGCGACGCCCGCACGATCTCGAGCGCCGTCCGCCGCTTCGCGCTGCCCGAATGCTTCCTGGGAATCGTGCCGGGCTGGGGCGGCACGCAGCTCGTTCCGCGGCTCGTCGGCGCGGAGATCGCCGTTCGCTTCGTCGTGGAAAACCCGATGCGGCAGAACCGCATGCTGACCGGAGCCGAGGCCGTCGAATACGGGCTCGCCGACCGCCTGCTCGAGCCGGCCGAGTTCCTCGACGAGTCCGTCGCCTTCGCGGTCGAGCTCGCGGAACGCGGCCGGCTGGACCGCGAGCCGGCCGACCTCTCCGATGCCGCGGAGGTGACGCGCCGCGCGCGCGCCCGGCTCGACGATTCGCTGCACGGCGCCGCGCCCGCGCCGTACCGCGCGCTCGATCTCATGGAAGGCGCTGCTCGCTGGACGATCGAGGAGGGGTACCGCGCCGAGGAGGAGGCAACCGCCGACCTGCTGCTCAGCCCCCAGGCACAGGCGTCGCTCTACGCGTTCGACCTCGTCGAGCGGCGCGCCAGGCGCCCGCGCGGCATCCGGGACGCCGAGCCTCGCACGGTGCGGAAGGTCGGCATCGCCGGCGCCGGCCTGATGGCGAGCCAGCTGGCGGCGCTGCTGCTCCGCCGCCTGGAGGTGCCCGTCGTACTGCGCGACGTCCGCGAGGAGGCGATCTCCTCGGCACTCGACTCGATCCGCCGCGAGCTCGCCGCCGACGTCGCGAAGGGCCGGTACGACGACGGCAAGGCTCGCTTCCTCGCCTCGCTCGCCACGGGGTCGACCGACTACGACGGCTGGGACGACTGCGATCTGGTCGTCGAGGCCGTCTTCGAGGACCTCGACATCAAGAGGCAGGTCTTTGCCGAGCTCGAGCAGCTCGTCGCTTCAGAGTGCGTCCTAGCGACGAACACGTCGGCGCTCTCCGTGATGGAGATCGGGAGCGCCGTCGACCACCCCGAGCGCGTCGTCGGCATGCACTTCTTCAACCCGGTCGCCCTGATGCCGCTCGTCGAGCTCGTCCGCACACCGGCGACCGGCGACGCCGCGCTCGCCACCGCCGCGGCTGTCTGCGAGCGGCTTCGCAAGCGGCCGGTGGTCGTCGAGGACGCGCCCGGCTTCGTCGTCAACCGCCTGTTGACGCGCATGACTACGACGCTGATGGACGCACTCGAGCACGGCAACACGGTCGAGGAGACCGACGAGGCCGTGCTCCGTCTCGGCCTGCCGATGGCCCCCTCGGTGCTCCTCCAGATGGTCGGCCCCCGCGTCGCCTACAACGTGCTCGAGACGATGCACGCGGCCTACCCCGAACGCTTCCCGCTGTCGCCGACCCTGCGACACGCCGCTGAGGGCCGCGACGAGATCGTCGTCGTGGAACAGCGCCGGCGTTCCGTCGAGGAGATCACGGACGCGGTGCTGGCGGCGCTCGCCGACGAGATCCGCCACGTGCTCGAGGAGGGCGTCGTGCCCGAGGCTGGCGACGTGGACACGTGCATGCTGCTTGGCGCCGGCTTTCCGTTCTTCCTGGGCGGGATCACGAAGCACCTGGACCAGGCGGGCGTCAGCGACCGCGTGGTCGGCCGTCCGCTCGCGGAAGTACGCGCCGCTGCGCCCGTGCGACACGCTCAGAATCGCGCGTAGCGCTCATGTCGCATCGGCTTCCCGCCGATGAGATATGCTGTTTCCACCGCTCGCGCACAGACGATCGCGTGAGCGCACTTTGAGGAGCTTGCGACACGCGTCTCGTGTCGCCCGCATGCAAGAGATCGCTGACCACCCGACTACGACGTCGGAAGCGGCGGCCGAGCTGGCCGCAGCGGCGGCGCGCGCGGAAGCCTGGGCGGGCGAGCCGTTCGTCCACGCCGACGAGGATCCGGCCGTCGCGCTGGCACCCGATACGGCCCGCCGGCGCGCGCTCGAGGCCGCGCTCGCGGAGATCGACGCCGGGCATGCGAGGCCCTCCAACGACTGGCGCGTCCGCTACGCGCTGATGCTCGGTCTCGAGCGCGTGCTCACTGCCAAGCCGCCCCGTCTTCGCTCGGGCACCGAGCTGCGCCGCCACCAGATCGACGCGCTCGCCGGCATGCTGACCGAGCTGATCGCGGCGAACGAGCAGGCCGCCGCGCTCAACGGCAACGGCGCGGTGACCGCCGACGAGCTCGCCGAGGTGCCCGACGAGGAGGACGAGGACGAGCCGCTCGCCGAAGAGGAGTACGCCGAGCCGCAGGCCGAGCAGGACCCTGGTGCCGTCCGCCGCTTCCGCTTCCGCCACCCGACCGCGTCCGGCAAGACGATCGCCGCCGCCGGCTTCGTGGAAGCCGCGCGCACGATCGGCGTCCTCATCCTCACCCACCGCCGGCTGCTCGTCTCGCAGTTCACCCGCGACCTCACGAGCGAGGGTTACGGCGACCGCTTCACCGACGCCGTGACGCGCGGGCAGCGACTCGAGCGCCCGAATCCGATCACGATTCAGACGTACGCCTGGTTCGCGCGTCACGTCGGCGAGCTCGACCGCAACGCGTACCAGCTCGTCATCTGCGACGAGGCGCACACCGCGCTCGGCGAGAAGACCAGCGCTGCGATCCGCAGCTTTCCCGAGCCGATCTACGTGGGCATGACGGCGACTGAACAGCTGATCGCGAAGCAGGTGGCGGACGTGTTTCCGGCGTCGGTCGACGACCTGCCGCTGGCTGACGCAGCTCGCCGCGGCCTCGTCGCGCCGCTGCGGTGCCTGAGGGTCCCGCCGGTCGCCGCCATCCACTCGGTGCCGATCGTGGGCGGCGACTTCGAGGAACGCGCGCTCGCCGCGGTGCTCGACCACAAGGCGCTCAACCAAGCGGCTGCGAGCCTCTACCGCGATCGCTTCGACTCGACGCCCGGCGTCGTGTACGCGGCCGGCGTCGACCACGCCTACAACCTCGCCATGGAATTCCGCGCGGCCGGCCTGAGGGCGGAGGCGGTGAGCGGCCGCACGCCGCCCGTCAAGCTCGCCGAGATCCTCGCCGCCTACGAGCGCGGTGAGATCGACGTGCTGATCAACGCGATGCTGCTCGCAGAGGGCTGGAACTCGCCGCGCGCGACCGTCGTGATGCATCTCGCCCCGACGGCGAGCCGCCGCGTCTACCAGCAGCGGATCGGCCGCATCATGCGGACGCACGCTCGCAAGGAGGCGGGCATCGTCGTCGACTTCGTCCCCAAAGGAGCCACGCACAACGACCGCGTGACGACCCTCCACGCGCTGCTCGACGCCGACTTCTACCGCGAGGGGGCGCGCGTCACCCCCGCTCCCCGCCGCCGCCCGCAGCGCCGTGCGCGGCGCCGCCTCTCGCCGGCCCAGTGGCTCGTCCCTGTGACCCCCGACGTCCGCCGGCGGCTCGCCGTGATCCAGCGCGAGTGGCAGCGCGTCGATCCGCGGTTCCTCGACGAGGACGAGCAGCGCTACTGGGCAACGATTGCCGGCCGCCAGGTGCGCTACGAGGATCGCACCGAGTTCGTCAAGAAGCTGACGGACGAACGCGCGTCGCGCGGGTGCCTCGAGCAGTTCCTGTTCACGTGCGCGGCTGAGAACCCCAACCGGCGCCTGCGCATGACGGCGCTCGCCGACCGCGTCTCGATGGGCATCGACCGCGAGAGCTTCGACGATCTCGTCACGATCGTGACCCAGGCACCCACGTGGGAGAAGGACCGCCTACCGGGCATCCGCACGCTGCTGCGCGCGCTCGGCGAGGGCAAGGTGGACGCGCCCGAGCAGATCCTCGCGCGCTGGACGTGGAAGCTCGCGCGCGCGACGCGCAAGGCGCAGGACCGCCGCGCCAGCGCCGAGTTTCCGGAGGCGAAACGGCTGCTCGGGGCGCTCGCGAACTCGCGCGGGCACCGGCACGAGGAAAACGCGCGGAAGCTCGTCGACGCGACGCTCGAGCTGCCGCTGCACGTCGGGGCCGCGCTCCTCGCCTCGGCCGACGGCTACACGCCGCGCGCCACGAACCTGATCGACGCCGCGCGGGAGCGCCTGGCGCCGCTTCCGGACATGGCGACCGCGCTCAGCGAAAACCTGCCGGCCCCAAAGGCACGACCCTCTCGCTCGCGCCGGCGGCGGCGCCGCAAGAAGTCGGGCGGCCAGGCGCAGCCTCAGGCGAAGGCTGCGGACACGCAGACGGCGCAGCCGGGCGAGGACAGCACGGCGCTGGCGGCCGAGCCGGCCGGCGCGGAAGCCGCCTCGGAAGCCGCCTAGTACTACTGGTCGGTGGCGGCGTCGGGCGCGTCACCGCGCTCGCGCTCGCGCAGGTAGCGCGTCAGCTCGGCGGCGAGCGCGTCGCCCGACGGCAGCGCGGACGGGTCGAGCTCGTCGGTTCGCTGCTCGAGCTCCTCGACGTACGCGGCCGTCTCCGCGTCGGCGGCGACCGCCTCGCTGACCTGTTCGACGTACCCTCGCCCCGCCCGGCGAAGCTCGGCCACGTCGATCTGCCCGCCGAGCAGCGTCGCCAGCCGCTCGCACAGCGCCTGCGCGGCTCGCGGGCTCGGCGTGAGCTGCACGTAGTGGGGAACGGCAGCCCAGAGGCTCACGGACGGCAGCTCGGCCTTACGGCACGCGTCGTGGAGCACACCGACGATTCCGGTCGGCCCCTCGTACCGTGAGGCCGACAGTCCCAGGCGCTCGACGAGCTCCGGATCGGTCGCGCTGCCCGTCACCGGGCTTGCCCGCGTATGCGGCACGTCGGCAAGCAGCGCGCCCAGCGTGACGACGAGCTCCACGCCGAGCTCGCGCGCGAAATCCACGACGTAGCCGCAGTACGTCCGCCAGCGCAGGTTCGGCTCGATCCCGAGCATGAGAATCACGTCGCGGCCGAGCTCGCGCGGCCGGGCGGCGTAGAAGACGGTCTCGGGCCATTCGATGCGGCGCGTCATACCCTCTTCGAGCGAGACCGTCGGCCGCGTCGCCTGGAAGTCGAAGAACTCCTCCGGGTCGATGTCGGCGAACCGCTCCGCCTGCCACTGTCGCGCGAGATACCCGGCGGCAAGCGAGGCGCCCTGGCCGCCGTCGTTCCAGCCGCGAAACGCCGTGATCAGAACGGGCTCAGAGAGGCGCGGGCGATGGACGACGCGGAGCTCGCTCGGCACCCCGCCAAGTCTACGCGGCGTGTATCCGGGCGGACGGTGGCGGGCGCCACAGCAACGTGACGAAAGCGACCGTCGTCGCCCACACGGCCGCGGCGAGCGCGACGTGCACTAGCACGAGCCCCCACGGCAGTTCCAGGCGGTACTGGAGCTCGCCGACACTCATCTGCGCGACGACCACGGCCAGAAGCGCGACCCCAGCGCGGAAAACGTGCGGATAGCGCGAGCGCATGCGGGCGGCGTAGACGAGCGCGAACGCGAGCGTCAGCCCGAACGCCGCGGTGACACGCACGTGCAGCGCGACCGCCTCATCGAGCGTGCCGATGCGGCGGATCTCCGCGCTGTCCCCCGGATGAGGGCCGGCAGCGGTCGCGAACGCGCCGCTGACTACGAGCGCGAGCGTCACGCCGGCGAGCGCGAGGCCGATGTGCGGGAGCGGAGCCGGCACCGCGGCGCCGCGGTCGCCGCGCCACGGCGCGAGCGCCAGCACGACCGCGCCGGCGAGCACGATCAGGGCGAGCAGGAAGTGCGACATGACGAGCAGCGGATGCAGGCCCGACCGGATAGTGAGCAGGCCGAGCGGCGCCTGCCCGACCGTCCCGATCGCGACGCCGGCGGCCACGCCTGTGGCCCAGCCGGGCAGGCCCCGGACGCGCCGTGCCGCCAGGCCGGTCGCGACAGCGAGCGCCACCGGGATCACGCTGAAGACGCGATTGCCGAACTCGACGGCCCCGTGGAAGTTCTCCTCGGGGAAGAAGTTGCGGCGCTCGCAGCCCGGCCAGCTCTCGCACCCGAGACCGGAGGCCGTCAGCCGGACGAGGGCGCCGGTGATGATGACGCCGTAGAGCGCGAGCGCCGCCGCGATTGCCAGCCTGCGGAACCCGGCCGGCGAGAGTTCGAACCGGCGCGTCCGCCGCAGCCTCTCCACGCCAGCCTCCACGGCACCGAGTCTAGAGTCCGACGAAACCTGTCCCGGCGAGCGGATCTGCGCGCCGCCCGCCTCACTCGAGCCGAACGCCGGCGCCGCGCTCGACGCGTCCGATCCGCCGAAGGAAGAGGCCGTCCGCGTGGAACGCCGCTTGGAGCCGATCGGCCTGCTCCCCGGGCAGCGCGATCAGCAGCCCGCCCGCCGTTTGCGGGTCGTAGGCGAGCGCGGCCACCTCGTCCGCAATGGAGCTGAGCTCGACGTGCGGTCCGGCGAACGCCCGGTTGCGCTCGTCCCCGCCGGTCCGCTCGCCGGCGCGAGCGACGCCAAGCGCCGCCTCGAACGCGGGAAGGCGGGCGGCGTGCAACACGAGGCGCACGCCGCTCCGCTGCGCGATCTCGTGCGCGTGGCCAAGCAGCCCAAAGCCCGTCACGTCCGTCACCGCCGACGGCTCGAACGAACGCAGGCATTCGGCCGCCGTCCGGCTCGACGTCCGCATCCACTGCACCGCCTCGTCGAGCGCCTGGTCGGCGACCAGCCCGCGCTTCGCGCCGTGGACGACGAGCCCGGTTCCGAGCGGCTTCGTCAGAAACAGCGCGTCGCCCGGCCGCGCGCCGCCCTTCGTCCAGAGGGCGTTTGGGTGCGCGGTCCCGACGACTGCAAGTCCGTACTTCGGCTCGTCGTCGCGCAGCGTATGACCGCCGGCCAGCACGGCGCCGGCCTCGCGTACCGTTTCGCTGGCCGCGCCGACGATCGCCTCGACGACCTCCGCGGACAGATCCTCGGGAAACGCGGCCACCGACAGCGCGACGAGTGGCGTTCCACCCATCGCGAACACGTCGTTGAGTGCGTTGGTCGCAGCGATCGCCCCGTAGTCGGCGGGATCGTCGACGATCGGGGGAAAGAAATCGACGCTCACGACGAGCGCGCGCTCGTCATCGAGACGGTACACCGCTGCGTCGTCTGACGGCGCCAGCCCCACGAGCAGGCCGCTGGCCGCCTGCGGCGCGAATCCGGCGAGCAGCTGCTCGAGACGCGCTGCGGGGTACTTCGCGGCGCAGCCGCCGCACGCCGTGTAATCGGTCAGTCGGATCGCCAAGGTCGCGGCTTCCTACGCCCCCTTCTCGATGGGAACATCGACGAGGTTGCCCCATTCGGTCCACGAGCCGTCGTAGTTGCGCACGCTCGGGTACCCGAGCAACTCCCGAAGCACGAACCACGTGTGCGCGCTTCGCTCGCCGATTCGGCAGTACGCCGTCACATCACGCTCGGCGTTGACGCCCTTGCCTTCGTAGAGCGAGCGCAGCTCGTCGGCGCTCTTGAACGTGCCGTCGTCGCGGACGGCCGTCGCCCACGGGATCGACTGCGCGGTCGGGATGTGACCTCCACGCTGGGCACCCTCCTGTTCGTAGCCCGGCGCGGCGATCAACTCGCCCGTGTACTCCTGCGGGCTGCGCACGTCGACCAGGACGTCCCGACCAATCGCCTCGCGCACCTCGTCGCGGCGGACGCGGATCGACTCGTCCCGGTCGTTCGCGGTGTACGACGCCCGCGGCCGCGATGCCGGTTCCGTCGTCAGCTCGCGACCTTCGTCGACCCACTTCTGGCGGCCGCCGTCGAGGATGCGCACGTCGGCGTGCCCGTAGATCTTCAGGTACCAGTAGGCGTACGCCGCGAACCAGTTGTTCTTGTCGCCGTACAGAACGAGCGTCGTGTCGTTGGCGACGCCGTGCTCGGCCATCAGCCGCTCGAAGTCGTCCTTCTCGATGAGGTCGCGCTCGACCGGGTCCTGAAGGTCGTCACGCCAGTGCAGCTTGATCGCCCCGGCGATGTGGCCCTCGTCGTACAGGTCGGGATTCTCGTCGACCTCGGCCACCACGACGTTCTCGTCGCCGAGGTGCGCGGCCAGCCACTCGGTGGTCACCAGGACCGACTTCGCATACCCGTTCTCCGCCATCTGCTCCTCCTCTCCGGCTCGCCGAGACGCTACGCGATCCCCGACGGTCAGCGCCGGACCAGATGACGACGGACCGCGGCGGTCAGCTCGGCGACCGATACCGAGCCCTCGAACTTCGCCGCGATGCGACCGTCGCGGCCCACCAGGAACGTAAAGGGCTCGCTCGGCAGCTGCCACTCCTCCACCCATTCGTTGACCCCGAGCGCGGGCTCATTGCGCTCGTAGATCTCGACGTGGATGAACCGCACGTCGGGCTCGCGAACGTTCCGCCGGACTCTGTCGACGACGTCGACGACGGGTCCGCACGTCCGGCTCGAGCAGAACTTCGGCGTGGCGAACGTGACCACGAACGGCTTGCCGGCCTTCAGCGACTCGGCGACCGAGTAGCGTAAGAGTTCGCGGTCGGGCGGCACGCGTGTCGTCAGCTGGCCGATCGGCGCGTCGCCGAGCGTCGGCGTCCTCGATGGGAACGCCTTCGAGCCGACGGCTGGAGCGGCCGACTCGTCCTTCACGACGAGGTTGCCGAGCGCCTGTATCCGGCCGCCTATGGGCTCGGCGAGCACCCAAAAGGTGCCTGCGCTCGCTATCTCGACGTTCGCCACGTACAGATGCGTGACGCCGTGGTCATCCTCGTAGCCACCCGGAACACCGACCGGCTCCAGGCGCGCCGACGTCTCGAGGAACGGCACGCCGTCCCGGGCTTCGGCGATCCAGACGCGCGCGCGCGGGCGGTCGACCGGCCGGCCGGTGCCGTCGAGCACGAGGAACGAGAACCGGACCGGCCCGCGGGCGTGGTCCTGCGTGCCGGCTACGAGAGCGACGTCGGAGCCGGGACGGTCGGCGAGCTCGTCGAGCGTCGGGCCGCGCCGTGACGGCAGCGAGCCGTCACCCTCGTCGGACGAGCCGCCGCAGGCGGCGAGAAGCGGTGTGAGGAGGAGCAGCGCAGCGAGGCAGCGCACGCATGAAGCGTAGCCGGGGGTCTTTCGACCCCCGGCTCCGCGAACCGGGCCGTCTCAGCCACCGCAGCGGGTGCGGAGCCGGGACTAGCCGTGCCCGTCTTGCATGCCGGCGCTGAGCTTGCCGTGACCGTCGTGCATGCCGGCGCTGAACTTGCCGTGACCGTCGTGCATGCCGAAACCGGCGTCGATCCTGCCGTGGCCGTCGTGCATGCCTGCTCCCGCTACCGTCGGCAGTGTGGCGGCGACCAGGAAGGCGAGGACAAACGCCATAGCGAGGCGTACCTTCATCTGCGCACCTCCTTTCGTTAGAACCGGACGTCCTGAAGTACTTCTGCGGCCCGGCGGTAGTACCGCGCGGCCGTCCGGTCCTCCCCCACACGCTCCGCGAGATCCCCGCGGGCGACCCATACAGCTGCCTTGTGGCTCGCCGACGCCGCCTGCTCGGCGCTCGCGTCGGCTTTCCTCAACCATTCGTCTGCCTCGTCAATTCGACCCTGCTCCATGAGCGCGCGTCCCAGCGTCAGCTGGCAGCTCGCTATCTCGTAGACGTAGTCGGCACGGTCACCGAGAAGCTTGAGCGCCTCGCGAGCGAGCCGCTCCGAGTCTTCGCGCTCGCCTCGGTCGAGATGGACGCGCGCGAGCGACGCGGCCGCCGTCGCGGCGTCCGTATCCGCATCGTGCTCGAGCGCGACGGCGAAGGCCGTCTTGAGATGCTCGACGGCCTGCTCCGAGCGGCCGAGCAGGTGGTTGAGGCCGCCCAGGTTGTTCAGCAGGCGACCGACGTGCACCTCGTCGTCCAGCTGCTCGTAGAGCGCCTTTGCCCGCTCGGCGTAGGAGCGCGCCTGCACGAGCTGCCCAAGGCGCTCGGCGACGAGCGAAGCCTGGAAATACGTGTTCGCGATACTGCGTCGATCCTCGATCCCGTGCGACAGCTCGAGCGCGCGCTCGACGTCCTCGCGCGCGGCCTCGAGGTCGCGCTGGCGCCGGTAGCAGCGCGAGCGCCAGCCGAGGATCTCCGAGCGTAGGTGGTCGCTCGGCAGGTCGGAGCGCTCCGCAAGCGCGAGCGCTTCCGTGAGCAGACCCAGCGCCGTCGAGATGCTCTGGAGCTTGTAGCGGCAGACGCCCAGGCGGAACAGCACGTCGGCCCGATCGAGATCGGAAAAGCTCGGTCCCTCGACGAGCGAGCGGGCGCCCACGAGCAGCTCGAGTCCGCCACGCACGTCGCCGGCGAGCTGGCGGGCCCAGCCCTCGCCGACGAGCGCACGAACCTCCAGCTCGACGGACGCGGTCGTTCGGACGACCGGCGCGATCCGCTGGTACTCCTCGAGTGCCTCCTCGGCGCGGTGGGCCTCGGTGAGCGCGTCGGCGCGCGCGAGCGCAGCTTCGACGCGACCGCGCTCGTCGGCGGAGACGCCGCTGGCCAGGTAGCCCGGGTCGATGTTGAGCCGGGCGGCGAGCCACTCGACCGTCTCCTGGGTCGGCCTCGTCTTGCCGCGCTCGATCTGGCTGACGTACTCCTTCGAGAACCGCTCGCCGGCGAGCTCACTCTGCGTGAGGCCCGCGGCGACGCGCAGCTGGCGCAATCGGTCGCCGAGACGCGACCCCGGACGGGGTGCAGACGTGAGGCGGGTACGTGAGCTCGGCGTCATGGGGGCGTAGGCCGTAGTGTGGGCCACACTTCACTCGTATGCAAGGTGGCCCTTGCAGGCATCCCCCAAAAGGGGCATGTCCAATAGAAAAGTGAAGTGAAGCGACTCGCCTCCGAATCACTTAACTGAGGTACTTGACTTCGTCGGACGAGGCTCGTATAGTCAGGTCACCTCGCCACCCCGACTCACCGCCAAGTCGGATCGAGGACAACCGACGCGACACTGTACGACGAAGGCCCGAGGGCGTGGCTGGGCCGCAGAGCCAAGCCCTCGGGCCTTCGCCGTGGAGAAAGGGCTACGAGCCCACTCGGCGTCCGGTGAGCCATTCCCGGCGCGCGGCGCGGATCTCGTCGAGGTCGTTCTCGATGAGCCCGCCCAGGCGTACGCCGAACGCGGCGAGCAGGCCGGTCCCGATGAAGATCCACGCCTCGACGCGCGGCTCGCGATCGGGCAGGACGCCGCCCGCCTCCTGCGCGCGCCGGACGACGCCGGCGACGTATTCGTGGATCGTCCGTACGTAGCCGCGCATGTACCTGCGGATGATGGGGTCCTCGGACGCCTCCGCGAGCGCCTGCACCCAGAGGTTCGAGAGCGCGATCTTGTGCTCGCGCGACTCGTGGAACGCGCGGCCCATGGCGGGCAGCCAGTCAGCGGGGTCGTCCTCGCTCGCGATCGCGTCCTCCCAGAGCGTGCGGGCGAGCCGCCAGGCGTCGTCGAGACAGGCGAGATAGAGGTGCTGCTTCGACTCGAAGTGGCGGTAGAGGATCGGCTCCGTGACGCCGGCCGCGCGGGCAATCTCGGCTGTCGTCGTACCACGGTACGTGCCCGCCGAGAAGGCCCGGAGCGCAGTTGCAAGCAGCGCGGCGCGACGCTCGTCGGCCGACAGGCGAACGCGCGCCTCGCTCACGCTGCGGGCTCCAGCCGGACGCGTGGGCGGGCGCGCATGGTTTACAGGCTAAGTCAGTAGGGTTCGCCCCGTGGCGGAGGTCGTCTGGCGGCCGAGCGAGGAGGCGCTCGAGCGGGCGAACGTCGTCCGCTTCATGCGCCGTCACGGCTTCCATGACTACGGAGAATTCCAGCGGCGCTCCGCCGAGGACGCGGACTGGTTCTGGGCTGCGGTCGTGGAGGATCTCGGGCTGGAGTTCGCTCGACCGTGGGAGCGCGTCGTCGACACGAGCCGGGGGCCCGAGTGGGCGACCTGGTTCGTCGGCGGCCAGGTCAGCATCGCCTGGAACTGCGCGCACCGCTGGGCCGAAGGCGAGCGTGCGGACGAGCCCGCCGTCGTCTGGGCGCCCGAGGACGGCGGCCGGCGCGAGCTCAGCTACCGCGAGCTGTCGGGCGAGGTTACGCGGCTCGCCGAGGCGCTCGTCGCCCGGGGCGTCGAGCCCGGGGACCGCGTCGCCATCTACCTGCCGATGTCGGCGGAGGTGGCGATCGCCTCGCACGCGTGCGCGCACGTCGGTGCCGTGCAGGTGCCCGTCTTCTCGGGGTTCGCGGCCCCGGCGGTCGCGACGAGACTGCAGGACTCGGAGGCGACGGTGCTCATCACGACGGACGGGGCGCTGCGGCGCGGTCGCGAGGTCGGCATGAAGGCGATCGCGGACGAGGCGGCGCGAGCCGCTCCCTCGCTGGAGCACGTGCTCGTCTGGCGGCGGCTCGGCGGCGACGCGCCCATGCAGGCCGGGCGAGACGAGTGGTGGGACGAGGCGGTGGCGGGCTCACCGGGCTCGCTGGAGCCGCTCGCCGTCGACTCCGAGCACCCGTACCTGCTGACGTACACGTCCGGGACGACAGGCCGACCGAAGGGCATCGTTCACGTCCAGGGCGGGTTCCTCGTCTCGATCGCGCGCGAGGTCGCCTACCAGGCGGACGCGCGGCCCGACGACCGGCTGCACTTCGCCACCGACATGGGCTGGATCATGGGCCCCTGGACGGTGGTGGGCGGTCACGCGGCCGGCTGCACGCTCGTCCTCGCCGAGGGGGCGCCCGACTGGCCGGCCGATCGGCTGTGGCGGCTGGTCGAGGCGGAACGGGTCTCGATCCTCGGCTGCTCGCCCACGCTGATTCGCGCGCTGATCCCGCACGGCGACCCCGCCGCGGACCTCTCCTCGCTGCGGACGATCGTCACGACCGGCGAGCCGTGGAATCCGGATCCGTACAGGTGGCTGTTCGAGCGCGTCGGCGGCGGGCGGTGCCCGATCATCAACTGCTCCGGCGGGACGGAGGTCGGCGCCTGCTTCCTCTCGCCCACGCCTGCGACGCCGATCAAGGCCTGCTCGCTCGGTGGGCCGGCGCTCGGCATGGCGATGGACGTGGTCGACGCCGAAGGTAGCTCGGTGCGCGGCGAGGTCGGCGAGCTCGTGTGCCGGCGCCCGTTCCCGGGGATGACGCGCGGTTTCTGGCGCGATCCCGAGCGTTACCTCGAGACGTACTGGCGCCGGCTGCCCGGGATCTGGGTGCACGGAGATTGGGCTTCGGTGGACGAGGACGGCTATTGGTTCCTGCACGGGCGCTCCGATGACACGCTGAACATCGCCGGCAAGCGGATCGGGCCGGCCGAGATCGAGTCGGCCGTCGTGGAGCACGCCGCGGTGGCCGAGGCTGCCGCGATCGGCGTCCCGCACGAGGTCAAGGGCGAGGTGGCATGGGTGTTCTGCATCCTCGCGCCCGGGTTCGAGGGGTCTGCGGAGCTCGCCGCCGAGGTCGCCGATACGGCGGCGGCGCAGCTCGGCCGTGCATTCAAGCCGGACCGCGTGGTGTTCGTCCGCGCGCTGCCGAAGACGCGCAGCGCGAAGATCATGCGCCGCGCGGTACGCGCGAAGGCGCTGGGCACAGACCCCGGCGACCTCTCGTCGCTCGAGAACCCCGAAGCGCTCGAGGAGATCGAGCGCGCCGTCGCGTAGCGCGAAGCCACGAAGCGAAGCCGCCGAACGTAGGGATCGGCGTGGAGGCGGCGACCGCCCACCCGCGCGCCCATTGTGGACGGAAAATCACGCCTCCGTCACACGGCGGGGACAGTCCCCGGAAGTAGCGCGCGCTCTGGCGGCAGACCGTCCACTGGCGACGGGTCGATCGTCAAACACGTGCGCAAATCGTTCCCCACCGCGGGTCACCTCGGCACGTCCGACGTACGCTCGCGCAATGGCCCGGCTGCCTCGCTACCTGCTCCCGCCCGAAGGCGTCTACCACGTCACCACGCGCGGCGTGGACGGCGTGGCCGTGTATCGAGACGACCGCGACCGCCTGTCGTTCCTCAAGCTGCTCGCCGACGTTGTCCGGCGATACCAGTGGGACTGCTATGCGCTCTGCCTGATGACGACGCACTACCACCTCGTCATCGAGACGACGCTCGCACGGCTGTCCGCCGGCCACCAGCGGCTGAACGGCGTCTACGCGCAGGACCACTTCAACAAGCGACATGCCCGCAGGGGACACCTCTGGGGCGACCGCTTCTGGTCGGAGGTGGTCGACAGCGACGAGCACCTTCGTGCTGCGTGCGCGTACGTCATTGCCAACCCCGTCCGAGCCGGCCTCTGCGCCCATCCCGCCGACTGGCGCTGGAGCGGCTGTTGCTTCGGTTTCGCCGCCGACTGACGGCCGCGTATGCTCGCTGGATGGCGCCCGCGGATGACCTCTCCGGCCAGGTGGCGCTCGTCACGGGCGGCGGACGCGGCATCGGCCGCTCGATCGCGCTGGAGCTGGCAAGCGGCGGCGCGCGCGTTGCCGTCTCGGCGCGCTCACGCACGCAGGTTGAAGAGACCGCGCGCGAGATCGACGGGCTCCCGCTCGTCGGCGACGTGTCGGACCGCGACGACGTCCAGCGCATCATCGACGAGACGGAAGGCGGGCTCGGTCCAATCGATCTGCTCGTCAACAACGCCGGAGTCGGCGGCTCGCCCGAGCCGTTCTGGGAGCACGATGTCGAAGCCTGGTGGCGCGTCCTCGAGATCAACCTGCTCGGTCCGTTCCTGCTCTGCCACGCGGTGATCCCGCGGATGCTCGACCGCGGCACGGGACGCATCGTCAACATCGGCAGCGGTTCGTCATATCTCCCGAATTCGCGGGACACGTCGTACGGCGCGAGCAAGGCGGCGCTCGGCCGCTTCAGTGAGAACCTTGCGAACCGACTCGCAGAGACGCCGGTGCGCGTCTTCGTGATCAGCCCGGGCCTCGTGCGAACAGCCATGACCGAGCGCTTTGGCGACGAGGCGCCCTGGACGCCTCCAGAGCTTGCGCCTCGCCTCGTACGCGTGCTCGCGTCCGGCCGAGCCGACGCGCTCGCGGGCCGCTATCTCCACGCCGAGCACGATGACGTCGAAGACCTGATCCGCCGCGTGGACGAGATCCGCGAGCAGGACCTGAACGCGATCCGGCTCAGGCGGTAGCGCGCCCGCACGGCCGCCGCCGCCGAGCGGCCACTATCGTGATCCCGCTCCGCTAGAGTTTTCGACTGAGAGGCGAAAACTATGAGACTTGCGCTCGCGCAGATCAACTCGGTCGTCGGCGACCTCGACGGGAACCGCGCCCGGATCCTTGCGCGCCTCGACGAGGCACGCGCCGCCGGCAGCGAGCTCGTGCTGTTCCCGGAGCTCGCCGTCACCGGCTACCCGCCGGAGGACCTGCTCCTGCGGCCCGGCTTCGTCCGCGCGGCCGAGCGCTCGCTAGAGGAGATTGCGCGCGCGTGCCGCGGCATTGCCGCGCTCGTCGGCACGCCGGTCTTCGACCGCGACCTCTACAACGCCTGCGCGGTCTGCGTCGGCGGCGAGGTGCGCGCCGTCTACCGCAAGCGCTTCCTGCCGAACTACGGCGTCTTCGACGAGGAGCGCTACTTCGCGCCCGGACGCGAGCTCGTGCTGCTCCAGCACGGCGACGCGCTCGTGGGGCCGACGGTCTGCGAAGACATCTGGCAGCCGGGCCCGCCCGCCACCGATCTCGCGATCGCCGGCGCGCAGCTCGTCGCGAACATCTCGGCGTCCCCATTCCACGTGGGCAAGGACCGTGAGCGCGAGGAGATGCTCAAGACGCGCGCGCGCGACAACGCCTGCTTCATCGCGTTCTGCAACGCCGTCGGGGGACAGGACGAGCTCGTCTTCGATGGTCACTCGCTCGTGCTCGACGACGAGGGCCGCCTGCTCGCCCGTGCACCCGGCTTCGAGGAGGCGCTGGTGGTCCTCGATGTCGACCCGACGGTCGCGGTCGGCCGCCGGCTGCGCGACGTCCGCCGCCGCGCGCTGGCGCGCGAGCTCTCCGTTCGCGACGTGCCGATCGTGCACGTCGGCGCACCGCGCGTCGGCAATGGGCGCCCCGCGGAGCCTCGCGTCGCGCCGCTCCTCGACGAGCTCGAGCAGATGCGGCGCGCGCTCGAGCTCGGCCTCCACGACTACGTCGCCAAGAACGGCTTCACGCACGTGGTGGTCGGCGTGTCGGGCGGGATCGACTCCGCCGTGACGGCGGCACTCGCTGTCGAAGCGCTCGGCGCCGAGCGAGTGCACTGCGTCTCGATGCCCTCGCGGTACACGTCGCCGGAGACGCGTGCCGACGCCCGCCGCCTCGCCGAGAGCCTCCGCGCGCCGTTCCTCGAGCTCCCGATCGACGGCATCGTGCGCGCGCTGGAGGACGCGCTCGCCCAAGTCTTCGCCGGGCGCGAGCCGGATCTCGCCGAGGAGAACCTTCAGGCGCGCACGCGCGGGACGATGCTCATGGCGCTGTCCAACAAATTCGGCTGGCTCGTGGTCGCCACCGGGAACAAGTCGGAGCTGTCGGTCGGCTACGCGACGCTGTACGGCGACATGGCCGGCGGTTTCGCGCTCATCAAGGACGTGTACAAGACGGACGTTTTCCGACTCGCGCGGCATCTCAACGAGCGCGCCGGACGTGAGCTGATCCCGGAATCGATCATCCAGCGAGCTCCCAGCGCGGAGTTGCGCGCGAACCAGCTGGACGCGGACTCGCTCCCGCCGTACCCGAAGCTCGACCGCGTGCTCCAGGCCTACGTCGAGCTCGACCGCTCGCGCGAAGACCTGTCGTCCGACGGCTTCGATCCCGACGTGGTCGAGCGCGCGCTCGGCATGATCGACGCCGCCGAGTACAAACGCCGCCAGGCGCCGCCCGGCGTCAAGTTGCGTCCCAAGGCATTCGGCCGCGACCGGCGCGTTCCGATCACCAATCGGTGGCGCGGATGAAGCCGGCTCGCCCGCCCGGCTAGCGCACGCGGCGCGAGAACCAGCGGACGGTCGTGCTGCCCGCGGCGTGGATGTGGATCACGCCGGTGAGCCGGTCGCCGTGGGCCCGGCGCGGCAGACGGAAGACGCACGTCGCCAGGCCGCGGCGGCCAGCGACGGCGAAACCGAAAGCGCCGCGAGCCCGCGCGCGCGGCGGTGGCCGTTCACGAGCGCGACGACCGGATCGGCGAGGTCCGGGCGCGGCGTCCCCCACGTGCCGCGGGGCGTGCAGCTTCCGTTGGCGGACGAGAGCGACGCGGGGGCGGCAACCGCGGCGGTCAGGGCGGCGCCGAGCACCATGAGCCTCGCGGGGCGCACGGCCGACTCATCCGTTGCGCTCCCCGGACACTTGAGCGCCGAGACGCTCGCTCCGAATGACGGCTCGCGACGAGCTCCGCCGGGTGCGTGCGAGACGAGGGCGCCGAGAGCGGCGACTAGACGCCGACGTCAAGCGGCCCGGCGGACGGTCCGTCGCGAAGGAGACGACGCAGCAGGTTCGGCAGCCGGCGTGGCGCGAACAGGTCTCCGCTCTGCTCGAGCTCGGCAAGCGACCACCAGCGCTGGCCCGCGATTCCCTCCGCCGCGAGCGCCTCGACCGTCCACGCGGGTGCGGGGTCGAACGACGCAGTCCGGACGAGGTAGACGCACTCGGCCTGGCCGCCCCAGCCCTCCATGTCGGCGAACCAGTGTTCGCGCCGCCAGACACAGGGACCAAGCTCGAAATCCAGGAGCCCGGCTTCCTCGCTGAGCTCCCGGCGGACGGCCTGCTCCTCGGTCTCGCCGGGCTCAAGGCCGCCGCCTGGCGGCGCCCACACTGCCTTGGCGGGCCACTCGAAGCGCACGAGCAGCACGCGGTTGGCCTCGTCGAGGACGAGCGCACGCACCGCGCGCCGGAGCGGGCGGCCGGTCGCGCGGCCGGCGAGTTCCTGGAACCAGCGCTCGCGCTCGTCCCACGAGTCCGCTGCGTTGGCCGGCGACGTCGACGGAAGCACGAAGAGGCGCGTGGCACCAAGCGTGCGAGCCTGGAGACCCAAGTGCGGCCGCTCGTTGAAGACGCCGCGGTACGCCTCCTTGCCGACGAAGCCGATCCATTCAGGCGTGAGCTCGTTGGCGATGCGCTCGAGCCGGTCGC
>JACVRM010000057.1 GCA_014534415.1 Thermoleophilia bacterium
ATGACGAACAGAGCAACGCCATACACGGCGTATCCCCACGAGAAGCGCGATCGACCACCGACCGAGAATCGCGGCGAGGACGGGAAGCGCCATGCATTGCGACTGGGCTGTTCCGCGACCATTTCGGCGTCCTGGTGAACCTCCGGCGGGATTTCGGCGTACTCAGTCCAAGGGTCCATCTGCTTCTCGTGATGCAAATGACTTTCGGCGCAGTTGCCGAGCGGCTTACGCGCGAATCCGGGCGCCTTTGCGGCTGTTGCAGGCCCGGCTCCGGTAGCAAAATCGCCGGGTTACGGCGGTCTTGGACGGGAAAAGCCCCGGTCTGCGGGGCTTTCTATAGCGGGGGCAGGATTTGAACCTGCGACCTCCGGGTTATGAGCCCGGCGAGCTACCTGACTGCTCCACCCCGCGTCGCGCGGCCAGTATAGCGCGTCCGCGGGCACCCGCTAGACCGCTGCCCAGCTACGGTGGCGCTATGACGCGCGTCGCGGCGCTGGATCTCGGCACGAACACGACCCGCCTGCTCGTCGCGGACGTCGAGGACGGGCGAGTCGACGAGATCGCGCGTCTCGTGCGTATCACGCGTCTCGGCGAAGGCGTCGACTCGCGCCGCCGGCTGCTCCCGCTTCCGGTCGCACGGGTTCGTAACTGCCTCACCGACTACCGCCGCGTGCTCGAGGCGCACGCCGCGGAACGGACGCTCGCCGTGGCGACCAGCGCCGTGCGCGACGCCGACAACGGCGAGGCGTTCCTCGGCGAGGTGGAGTGGAGCTACGGCTTCTCGACGCGACTGGCCTCGGGTGCCGAGGAGGCTCGGCTGACGTTCCGCGGCGCCACGCTCGGCCGGGACCTCGACGAGGCGACGCTGGTCGTCGACATCGGCGGCGGCTCGACGGAGCTCGTCGTCGGCGACGCCGGGGGCGTGCAGTTCGACACGAGCCTCGACATCGGGTCGGTGCGGATGACGGAGCGCTTCGTGCGATCCGACCCGCCCGCGCCGGAGGAGCTCGCAGACTGCGTCGGCGCCGTCCGCTCCTTGCTCGCCGAGCGCATTGCCGACGAGGTTCGGGCGCTGCCGCGGCAAGCGATCGGGGTCGCCGCCACGATCACCACGTTCGCCGCACTCGACTTGGCTCTTCCGGCGTACGACCGGGAGCAGGTCCAGGGACATGTGCTCTCGCGCGAGGGCGTCGACCGTCAGCTCGAGCGGCTGGCCGCGTTGCCGCTCGCCGAGCGGCGCGCCGTGCCCGCCCTCGAGCCGGAGCGCGCACCTGTGATCGTCGCGGGTGGCATCATCCTCCGCGAGGTGCTCGACCACTTCCGGCTTCCGGCGCTCGAGGCGAGCGAGCGCGACATCCTCGACGGCATAGCGCTCGAGGCGGCGGCTCTGCCGGAGCCCGTCGAAGGCAATGCGCCGCCCGGCGCCTACACCTGCTGCTGAGGCATGCCGCTCGCCGAGACGGCCGAGATCACTCTCGAGGAGCTGCAGCTCGCCGCTCGGAACCACGGGCTCCCGCTCGAGGCGCTCTGTTACCCGATCACGCCCGTCGGCCTGCACTACCTGCTCGTCCACTACGACGTGCCGGTCGTCGACGAGGCGACCTGGCGGCTGCAGATCGGCGGTCGCGTCGAGCGATCCCTCTCGCTGTCGCTCGACGACGTACGCGCGCGGCCGGCGGTCGAGGCGGCGGTCACGCTCGAGTGCGCGGGCAACGGCCGCGCGCGGCTGACGCCGCGTCCGATCTCGCAGCCGTGGCTCTCGGAGGCGGTCGCCACCGCCCGCTGGCGGGGCACACGCCTCGCGCCGCTGCTCGAGGAGGTAGGCCTCGCTCCCGAGGCGGTCGAGATCGTCTTCAGCGGCCTCGATCGCGGCATCGAGGGCGGCGAGGAGCAGCGCTACCGGCGCAGCCTCGGCCTGCACGACGCGCTGATGCCCGACGTCCTGCTCGCCTACGAGATGAACGGACGGCCGCTGCCGCCGCAGCACGGCTTCCCGCTCCGGCTCCTCGTGCCCGGCTGGTACGGGATGGCGAGCGTCAAGTGGCTCGCCGACATCGAGGTCGTCGACCAGCCGTTCCACGGCTACCAGATGGTCACGTCGTACCGGTTCCGCGAGGAGGAAGACGAGGAAGGCGAGCCCGTCACCCGGATGCAGCCGCGGGCGCTCCTCGCGCCGCCGGGCATACCGGACTTCTTCACGCGCGAGCGGACGGTGCCGCTCGGCCGCGTCGAACTGGAGGGACGCGCGTGGTCGGGGTGGGCGCCGATCGCCGGCGTCCAGGTGAGCGCCGACGGCGGTTCGACATGGTGGGACGCCGAGCTCGTGCGCGATCTCGATTCACGCTGGGCGTGGGTCGGCTGGCGCGCCACGTGGCAGCCGCGTGTCCCTGGCGCGTACGAACTCTGCTGCCGAGCGCGCGACGAGGCCGGGAACGAGCAGCCGCTCGAGACACGCTGGAATCTCGGCGGCTACGCCAACAACGGCGTCCAGCGAGTTCCCGTCAACGTCGTCTAGCGGACCGACCCGTCTTCCTCGGTCGCCACAGGGCCCTCGTCCTCGGCCAGGCGGCGCTGGAGCACGCTCCGCGAGAGGACGCCCACGAGCCGGCCGTCCTCGACGACAGGCACGCGCTCGGCGTCGTGCTCCTCGAGGAAGCGGAACGCGTCGTCGACCGGCATGTCGCCGTCGATCGTCCAGTGCGGCTGCTCGGCGATCTCGCGCAGCGCGGTCGCAGACGGGTGCCGCCCGGTCGCCACCACCTCGCGCACGAGGGTCTTGCGCGTCACGACGCCGATCAGCTGCTCGTCGTCGCAGACGAAGACGGCGCGCACCTCCGGCCGCGCGAGCAGGACGCCCGCCTCCTGCGCCGTCGCGCCCGCCGCAAGTGCGCGCGGCTCGGCGACCATCGCGTCGCGCGCTCTCACGGGTAGAAGCCGCGCGCTTCCATCGCGCCGGCCACCTCGCGGATCCCGCCGACGAGCGCGGCGCTTCGCAGCGTCAGCCCGCGGTCCTCGGCCAGCCGCCAGACGCGGTCGAAGGCGTCGGTCAGCTTGTCGGAGAGGCGCGCGCGGATCTCGTTGCGTGTCCAGAAGAGCCGCCCCAGGTCCTGCACCCACTCGAAGTACGAGACGGTCACGCCGCCCGCGTTCGTCAGCACGTCGGGCAGGACGTAGATGCCGCGCTCGGCGAGGATCTCGTCGGCTTCCACGGACGTCGGGCCGTTCGCGCCTTCGGCGACCAGCCTCGTCTCGACTCGCGTCGCGTTCTCGGCCGTCACCTGGTCCTCGCGCGCCGCCAGCACGAGCACGTCGCACGGCAGTTCGAGCAGCTCGGCGTTCGTGATGTGCTGCGACTCCGCGAAATCCGCAACGCCGCCGTGCTCGCGTACCCAGGCATGCAGCGCGGGCAGGTCGAGGCCCGCCTCGTTCAAGACGCCGCCGGTCACGTCCGAGACAGCGATCACGCGCGCGCCACGCTCGGCCAGCTCCGTCGCCGCGATCCCGCCCACGTTGCCGAACCCCTGCACGACACAGCGCTGCCGCGCCAGCGGCATGCCGAGGCGCGCGCACGCGCGCTCCGTGACGATCACGACGCCGGCGCCCGTCGCCTCGTGGCGGAACACCGACCCGCCGATCGAGACGGGCTTGCCGGTCACGATCTCGGGCACCGCGTGCCCGACCTGCATCGAGTACGTATCCATCATCCAGGCCATCGTCTGCTCGTTCGTGGCCATATCCGGCGCAGGGATGTCCTCCTGCGGGCCTATGAAGGGCAGCAGCTCGGACGTGAAGCGGCGCGTCAGGCGCTGGATCTCGCCCTGCGACATCTGGCGGGGGTTGCACCGCACGCCGCCCTTCGCGCCGCCGTACGGGAGGCGGAGCAGCGCGCACTTCCACGTCATCCACATGGCGAGCGCGGCACACTCGCCGAGCGTCACCTCCTGGTCGTAGCGGATGCCGCCCTTCGTCGGCCCGAGCGCGCTCGAGTGCTGGACGCGGTAGGCTGGGAAGACGGCCGCCGTGCCATCGTCGAGCTTGACCGGCACGCTCAGCATGACTGCTTGCTCCGGATAGCGGAGCCGTAGCCCGATCGCGTCGTCGACGTCCGCGTGGGGAAGTGCCTGCTCCAGCTGGGTGACGGCCGTGTGGAAGAGCGGCGCGTCCCACTCGAGCTCGGTGGACGCTCCCTGCTCGACGCTTGCCACGCGCGGAGTGTAGTCAGGCGTCCGCCGCAAACGGCCGGACGTGCAGGGTCAAATCGGGATCGACAGCTGCGATGACGACTCGCTCGCCGGCCGAGAGCGGGGTGTCGCTGCGGGCGCGCCAGAGCTCGCCGTCGACCCGCACCCCGCCGAGCGGCGCGCACGGAGACACAACCGTGCCGACGCGACCCGGCAGCGCCTCCACCCCGACGGCCGGGCGCCGGCGCCCGCTCCACCAGACCCAGAGAGCGACCTCAGCCAGCTCGATCGCCGCCGCGCCGACGATGGCCGCGATTCCCCACGGCGTGGGCAGCCAGAAAATCGCGAGCACGATCGCGCCGACGAGGAGCATGCCGGCATTGTGCGCGGAGCGACAGCCGTGCTTGCGCGCCCGCAGTCTCCGCTGCTCCCGCGAAGCTCTGAGGCTAGGCCGCCCTCCGGTCGCGCTCCTCGCCGAATTCCCGTCGCGCGCACTCCGGGCAAAGCACGACTACCGTCTCGGTATCGTCGTCGTCGACGCCCAGCAGGGCGCGCCAACCGAGCCCCTTGTCGAGCGCCGTCCGATCGCATTCCCCACACCGGAGCATCCAACTGAGCGTACGGGGCGCTCGCGACAACTTGATCCCTGGATCGAGGGAAATCGCCCGCGCCGGACCGAGCCGCCGTCGGCGGAGCGCTACTCGCGGTGGCGACTCTCCTCGCTCGGTATGCCAAACTCGCTTTCGGCGCAGCCCGGGCAGAAGATCACGAGGCTCTCGAACTCGTCCTCGTCGGGATCGAACGCGAGGAACGCCCGCCAGCCACGAGCCCGCTCGTCGGCAGCCGTTTGACACTCTGCGCAGACGAGCGTCGCCGGCGGCGGCACGCTCGCGAGCTCGCCCCGAGGCGCGTTCGACCAGTTCAACCCGCTGCTATCGCCCATTTCCGTAGTGTCACGACCTTGGCTACTCGCGACGTTGCCGACTCTATATGAGACATTTGTGTCTCGTCAAGCGAGAAAACCATCGGTTCACTCCCGGCATGGCGAAATTCGGTCGTTGAGCAACCTCAACGGCTCGTGCGTTGACGTTCTGCGGCGAGCGACGAGGATGAGTAGGGCGCGGTCGAACGGCGCGGCAGGTCCACCGCGCGCCGTGTCGAGGGAGTGGTACCGCGAGTTGGGGGGCGGACTCGCAACGGTGCCAGATGCAAATTCACAACTCTCGCCACCCAGCAATTGCCATTCGGTCGCTATGGAAGGCCCAGCGTCGGGTGCTCCTGCGGCGGCGCAGGGTTCGCGCGGTTGGCGTCGCCGCTGCCGCTGTCTGCCTCTCGGTCGCGGTCGGTTTCACGGTAGCGGTCGTTTCCGCTGGCACCCTGAGCGGCTTGCGCGGGTCACCAGGGATTCGCTCGGCAGCGACGGGCCGACTGGCTCCCGAGTGCGCGGGCGAGGTCGCTGCCGCCGCAAGCTTCCGGGGGTTGCGGTACCGGCCGGAGACGCTCAAGCGATCATGGCTTCGCGTCGACGGCCCGCTTGGCTTCGCGGTCGTGGCGGCAAGCCAGGAGTGCCGGAGAGGCGCGCGGATGCAGGTCTTCCGAGTGTTCGGCGTCGATCCGAGTCGAGCGTTGAGTCGTGGCGGCTGGTCGCGCCGCCTGTTGGTTCGAAGCCGCGCGTGCAGGAAGACAGCGACGGAGGCAGCGTTGCTCCGGTGCCTGCGCTCGTGAGCGAACAGCCAACCGACTGACGAGGCGCGCACGCAATTCTCAACGAGGAGGCGTCCCCGCTAAGCCGCCTTGTCACCACCGTCTGCCATAAGCGGTCGCCTTGAGGACAAAGCGGCCCGTTGCGACGATTCTCGTATGCCGGGGGAGGGAGTCGAACCCTCACGCCCCGTAGCGGGACACCTGATTTTAAGTCAGGCGCGTATCGCCAATTTCGCCACCCCGGCTCATCAAAGGGTAGCCCGGCCCTACTGGTTCGGCGCGTTCGCCTCGATCGGGGTACCTTCAGGGCCCTTGCCGCGGTACGCGTCCCTGAAGATCCGGAATGCGTCCTCGTCGAACCGCGGGCATGTCGCCGAGTGCGCGATGCCGAGGTAGCTGCCCTCGCCGTAGCGTGTCGGATCGCCCGTCCACGCGGAGATGGCGACCTTGTCGCCGAGCTTCGGGTAGGGCGTGCCGACCATCGAAACCGGCTCTTCCTCGTAGAACGAACGGAGCTGCTCGATCGTGTCCTCGCTCACGTCCTTGCCCCACCAGAGCACGACGCCGCCGTGCTCCTCGTTGTGCACGAGGAGCCTCGGGTTGACGGGCTCGTCGAAGAAGTTCCAGATCGCGACGTTGCCGAAATGGGCCCCGCCACCCGGCGGGTCGGTGTTCCACGTGACCTTCGTGTCGAGCGACGGGATGTGCACTTGGTTCGGCTCTCTGTAGGCGTTCGGCTCGACGTGCTCGATCGTGCAGCCGGCCGCGCGCATGGCCTCCGTGACCCTCTCGTCGTCGGGCTGGTCGCCGCCGCCGACGAACCCGAGGAACGCGACGACGCCGACGAGCATGATCACGCCGGACGCGGCGAAGAGCGCGAGCAGGAGCAGGCGGCGGTCGTCCTTGCCGGCCCCACGCGAGTCCGATCGCCGGCGCGGTGCCTGAACACGCCGCGGCGGTGTCGGCGTCTTGGACTTCTTCGCCAAGGCGCGGGCGATCGTACCAGCGAGCCCCGGACGCCTCGGGGTGGCGCCGGCGGCGCGGATGCCCGATACTCGCTCGGCGAAAGGAGGAGATATGGGATTTCTCGACAAGCTGCTCGGACGCGGCAAGAAGGCTGTCGGCGACGTGACCGGTGACACCTCTATGCGCCGCGAGGGCACGTATCAGGAGGCCGAGGGCGTCGCCGAGGACCGCGCGGAGTCCGCCGAAGCGCGCGCTCAGGAGGCGCGAGAAGAGGCCGCAGAGCACCGCGCCGAGCGCACCGACATCCCGTAGGGCGACGACCGGCGAGCGGCGGGCGCCACGGCGCCGTCCGACGCGGTCCCTAGCGTTTATAGGTCCATGGCGCTCGTCGTCGCAACGGTCATCGCAGCCGGCCTGCTCGGCGGCCTGCTCGTGCTCGCCGCGCGGCTCGTGCGCGCGGAACTCGCGCGCCTGCGCTCGGACAGCGGCAATCAGCTGTCCGAGCGAAACGCCGATGTCGACCGCCGCCTGCACGCGATCGTCGAGACGATGGACCGGCGGCTCGGCGAGCTCGACACGAAGGTCGACCGCCGGCTCGAAAATGCGTCGCGCACGACGACGCAAATCCACGAGCGGCTCGGCAAGGTGGATGAGGCGACGGCGCAGATGCTCGAGCGCGCCAAGGATCTGGCACGCCTCGAGCAGGCGCTGCGGCCGCCAAAGGCACGCGGTGGCTTCGGCGAGCTGCTGCTCGGCAACTTGCTCCGCGACCGCCTGCCGGCGGACGCCTACGAGCTCCAGCACACCTTCGACGGCGGCGAGCGCGTCGACGCCGTCATCAAGGTCGAGCGCCTCATCCCCGTCGATGCCAAGTTCCCGCTCGACAACTTCCACCGCTTCGCCGAGGCGGACTCGGACGAGGAGCGCACGCTCTTCGAGAAGGCATTCGCGCGGGATCTGAAGGGCCACGTCGACGCGATCGCCCAGAAGTACATCCGGCCTGCCGAAGGCACCTATGACTTCGCGCTGATGTACCTGCCGGCCGAGTCCGTCTACTACGAGCTCGTCTGCGGCCGCACGGGCTCGATGCTCGGCTATGCGCACGACAAGCGCGTCTTCCCGGTTTCGCCGACCACCCTGACGGCGCAGCTCCAGGTGATCGCGCTCGGGCTCAAGGGACTCCAGATCGAGCAGCACGCCCACGAGGTGATGGCGTACTGCGCCGCGCTCCAAAAGGACTTCACCCGGTTCAAGGAGGACTTCGACCTCGTCGGCACGCATCTCGGTCGAGCGCAGAGCAAGTACGCCGAGGCCGACAAGCGGCTCGACCGGTTCGAGGGCAAGCTCGAGCGTGCCGCAGACAGCGACGAGCTCGAGGGTGAACCCGTGGCGCTCGAGCTGCCGCGCGCGCTCGACGCCGCTTAGTAGCGCAGCAGCGCGCCGATTCCCTGGGCGGGATCCAGGTCGCGGCCGTGCCGCAGCGCGAGCACGGAGCCGCCGTGCACGAGCGTCTGGTGGATCGCGAGATCGAGCCCCTCCACGCGCGCCTCCATCTCCGTGCCGTCGAGCGGGCACCGGCCGCCTGCGACGTTGACGCGCCCGCACGCGGGGCACTGCCATGCGTCGTGCGAAACGCCCTGCGTGAAGGCCAGCACCTCGACGCGTCCGTCGGACGCCGCCTCGAGTGTCTGCTCCCAGCCCGACGCCGCACGACCGTTGCGGCCCGCCTCCTCCCGCCAGCGCTCCACGAGGCGCTGCTCGTCCTGCTCGCGCGCGCGCTCGAGCTCGGGCGTCACGACGCCGAGCAACTCGGCTGCGCCCGCATGCGCCGGCGCTCGCGTCCAGCCGACGATCGCAGCCTTCACCTCGGTCGCGAGGAGGTTCTCGAACTCGCCACGCAGCTCCTCGGGGCACACGACAACCACGCGCGCCGAGCGCATGCGGCGGACTTGCTGGTACAGCTCGTCGGCAACCGCCTTGAGATGCTCCTCGACCAGTTTCTCGATGTGGCGCTGGTAGCGCGCCTGCGACCACCCGCCCTGGTCGTGCTGCCCAGGCTGCTCGACGAAGCGGTCGGCGACGTCGTCCAGCCGGCCGCCGCGCAGCCGATACAGCCGCCCCTGCTCGCGCGAGACGACAGCCACGAGCGCTCCCTCACCGCGGCCCACGAGCGGGACGAGCGGCGTCAGGTAGAGCTCCCGGCCGACGTGGACCTCGTCGGCGACCGACTGGGCGAGCGGCAGGGGCCGCCAGAAATTGTCCAGACCGGCGGAGAAGACGGCAAGAGCGTGCGCACCGTCCCGCACGAAATCGTCCTCGAAGTAGCGGCGGATCCGATCGAAATCGTCCCGGAGCGCGCGACGCTGGTCGTGCGTGTAGTCGCGGCGCATCGCGCCGTCGCTCTTCAGCCCCTCGTCGAGCAGCGAGCGCACGCGGGTCACCGCGTCGCCGGCCGTCGGCGTGATGCTCGGATCGAGGTCGACGTAGAGGCTGATCGCGCAGCCCTTCTCTGCGCGAAACGCTGCAAGCTGACGCAGGCTGTCCCAGCTGATAGTGGCGGCCAAGTGACTCCTTTCGGGCCGAAGCAGGTACCCGACGCGCGCGATTGTATGCCCGCCCGTCGGACCGCCTTACTCTTCCGCCGTGCCTCTCCATACGATCGGGCACGGCACGCGGCCCCTCTCCGAGCTCGTCGATTGCCTGCAAGAGGCGCGCGTTGCCACGCTCGTCGACGTTCGGCGCTTCCCCAGCTCGCGGCGCAACCCACAGTTCAACGGCCCCGCGCTGGCGGAGAGCCTCGCCGCTGCGGGCATCACGTATCGACACGCCGTCGAGCTCGGCGGCCGGCGGAGCGGCGAGCCGGGCGAGGAACGCTTCGGCTGCATCCGGATACCGGCGTTCCGAAGCTACGCGGCGCGCATGGGCACCCCCGAGTGGCAGTCGGCGCTCGCCTTCGCGCTCGAGCAGCCGGCGCCGTGCTTCATGTGTGCCGAGACGCTGTGGTGGAGCTGCCACCGGCGGCTGATTGCGGATCTGCTCGCGGCGCGCGGACACGAGATCGTCCACCTGATCCGGCCGCGCGAGCGGCGGCGCCATCGACCGGGAAACGAGGCCGACGCGCGGGACGGGAGGCTGTACCTGTGCGGCCAGCTCGTCGCGTGAGACGTCGAGCTTGGAAGTTTGGCGCCGTCCGTTTCGTTGAATACCTTGAACGGCCGCAGCGAAGGCGAAGCGGCCCATGAGCGAAGGAGCACCATGAACGACGTCCGCGAAGTGGTCATCATCGGCGGCGGCCCTGCCGGCTACACAGCCGCGCTGTATGCGGCGCGCGCGAACCTCCACCCGCTCGTCATCGAGGGATTCGCGTGGGGCGGCCAGCTGATGATTACGAGCGACGTGGAGAACTATCCGGGTTACGCGGATGGCGTGCTCGGCCCCGCGATGATGGCCGACTTCCGCCGCCAGGCGGAGCGCTTCGGCGCCGAGTTCATGACGGACGACGTGACGCGCGTCGATTTCTCGCAGCGACCTTTGGCGGTGTACGTCGGCGGCGAGGAGTTCCGCGCCCGGTCGGTGATCGTGGCCACCGGCGCGAGCGCGCGTCAACTCGGGCTGCCGAGCGAGCAGGTGCTCCAAGGTCGCGGGGTCTCGTACTGCGCAGTCTGCGACGCTGCGTTCTTCGGCGGCAAGGAGGTCGTGGTGGTCGGGGGCGGCGACTCGGCGATGGAGGAGGCGGTGTACGTGACGAAGTACGCCTCGGGCGTCACGATCGTCCATCGCCGCGACGAGTTCCGCGCCTCACCGATCATGCTGGATCGCGCGCGGGCGAACGACAGGATCTCGTTCGTGACGAATGCCGTCGTCGACGAGGTATTCGGCAGCCAGCAGGAGGGCGTGACGGGCGTCCGCATCCTCGACGTACACACCGGAGAGACGCGTGAGCTGCCGGCGCAGGGGCTCTTCGTGGCGATCGGCCACGACCCCAACACGGCGCTGTTCCTCGACCAGCTCGACCATGACGAGGCCGGCTACCTCGTTACGCAGCCCGGCTCGACTGCCACGAACGTGCCGGGCGTCTTCGCGGCCGGGGACGTGGTCGACCACGTCTACCGGCAGGCCGTGACAGCCGCCGGCTCCGGCTGCATGGCAGCGCTCGACGCTGAGCGGTACCTCGCCGCCGACGAGGGGCACGAGGGCACGGCCCTGACGGCGCCGCGGCCGGAAGCCGAAGCCGCCGGCGTCTAGCGACACCCTCGCTACGATCGCGCGGTGCCGTTCTTCATCTGCCCGAACTGCAAGGAGCGCTCGATCGACCACGACGGCCGCGACGGCCTCACGCGGCAGACGGTCTCTTGCGCCCGCTGTGGTTTCGGCTTCCTCTTCGAGCTGCTCGACGACTACTACCCGGCGCCGACCACGGGCCTTCTCGTCTGCGACGCAAGCGCTCGGATCCTGGCGGCCGGGCGCGGCGTCTTCGAGCTCTCCGGTTACCCCGAAGGCGAGCTCCTCGGCCGTCACCTCGTCGAGGGACTCGAGCTCAGCGGCTTCGAGGCCGACCGCGATCCCGTCCAGCTGTCGCTCGAGTGGGGCGTCCGGCGGCTGGGCGAGAAGCTCGAGCTGCGTACGAGGGCAGGGACTCGGAAGCGCGTCGTCGCCGACTTCTTCCCCGCGTACGACCACGACGGCGGGCTCCTCGTCGCGCTGACGCCGAACTGACGGTAGCGGCACTGCCCGACCGCCTTCGAGCCCGGCCATTCGAGCGCAGGGAGCTTATCGAGTCGCGCTACGGCTACTCGGTCGTCGGCTGACGCGCCCAGAGCGCGCGCGAGGCCCCGTACCCACCACCCCACCCAACGGGTGGGGGGAAACGGTACACGGAAGGGTGTCACGCAGATGCGCCGGAAGTCGGTCGAATCGCGGGTGTGACGTCCACGCGACTCGCCGGGCAGAGATCGTTGACGATGCAGACGGTGCAGCG
>JACVRM010000004.1 GCA_014534415.1 Thermoleophilia bacterium
CCGGTACCAGGCGATCGTGCGCGCGAGGCCGTCGTCGAGGTCGACGTGCGCCTCCCACCCCAGCAGCTCGCGCGCCTTCTCGACGTTCGGGATCCGGATCTCCACGTCGGCGTAATGGAGCGGCTGGAACACGATCTCGCCGGGACAGCCCGTGAGCCGCCTGATCCGCTGCGCGAGGTCGTAGATCGTCACCGTCGAGCGCGCGTTGCCGACGTTGAAGCTCTGCCCGACCGCCTCGGGACGCTCGAGACCGAGCAGCACCGCGGCGACCATGTCGTCGACGTAGCACCACGCACGGATCTGCGAGCCGTCACCGTGAATCGTCAGGTTCTCGCCCGCGAGCGCCGCTTCGATGAAGGCGCGGATCGCGCCGCCGCCGATCTGGCCGGGGCCGAACACGTTGAACGGCCGTACGGTCACGGTGGGAACGCCGAGCTCGTCGTGGTAGGCGTGCGCCATGTGCTCGCCGGCGAGCTTCGAGACGGCGTACGTCCAGCGGGCCTCGCCGACGGAGCCGATCGTCGTCACGTGGCCCTCGCGCGCGTGGACGGCGTGGGTCCCGAAGACCTCGCTCGTCGAGAACTCGACGAGGCGCTCGAGCGTGCCCGCCGCCGCGACCGCGGCCTCGAGCACGTTGTAGGTACCGATCATGTTGACGCGCATCGTGCGGACGGGGCTCTCCCGTACGGTGTCGACGCCGGCGATCGCGGCGCAGTGAACGATGTGCGAGGCGCCGGCCAGCGTTTCCCGGACGGCGTCGGCGTCCAGCACGTCGGCCTGGACGAACGTGAAGTTCGGGTGCTCGAGCAGCTCGCTGCCGGTCAGCGCGTCCCGGTGCAGGTTGTCGAGCGCGACGACGTCGTTCGCCTCGACGAGCCGCCGCGCCACCGCTGTGCCGATGAAGCCCGCGCCCCCGGTCAGGACGATCCGCTTGCCGGACAGCGCCACGCGCCGAGTCTAGTGCCCCTATCGTTGCGCTCGATGCGACGTCTCTTCGTGGTCGCTACGGCCGCGCTCGTGCTGGGCGGGGCGCCTGCGGCCGCGGAACAGCCGCGCACGGACCTCGTGATCCGCGTCTGGCCGAAGGGAAAGGCGAACACGGCCGTCCCGCGACGGTGGAGCCTCCGGTGCCAGCCGGCCGGGGGCACGCTGCCAAGGCGAGAGCGAGCGTGCCGGAGGCTGAAGGCGCTCCGGCAGCCGTTCGCGCCCGTCCGTGCGGGCGTCGCTTGCACCGAGGTCTACGGCGGTCCCGCCGTCGCCGAGGTACGGGGTCGCCATCTCGGACGCCGTGTCTGGGCTCGGTTCACGCGCACGGACGGATGCCAGATCGCGCGGTGGAACCGGCTCCGGTTCCTCTTCGTCGTCCGCTGACCGCGTAGCATCGCCGCGCCGTGGAGGGAAAGACCGTGCTCTTCGTCGGTGCAGGCCGGCACCAGCGCCGCGCCATTCGCCGCGCTCGCGAGCTCGGGCTGCGGGTTGTCGCGGTCGACCGGAACGAGCAGGCCGCGGGGCTGGCCGAGGCAGATGCGGCGGAAGTCGTCGACTTCACCGAGGTGCCCGCGGTCGTCGCCGTGGCGCGTCAGCACGGCATCGACGGCGTGCTGACGGTGGCGGCCGACCGAGCCGTGCCCGTGGTCGCGGCCGTCGCCGACGAGCTCGGCCTGCCCGGGATCGGCCCGGACACAGCGCATGCGATGACGCACAAGGTTGCCATGCGCTTCCGCTTCGCCGACGCGGGCGTCGCGCAGCCGCCGTTCGCGGCCGTCCGCAACCTGCACGAGGGCAGGCTCGCGCTCGAGCGCGTCGGCCTGCCGGCGGTGCTCAAGCCGGCCGATTCCGGCGGTCAGCGGGGGGTCTTCCGCCTCGAGTCGGGCGACGACCTCGAGCGGCACCTCCATGCCGCGCTCGCCGAGTCGGCGGCGCGGGAAGCGATCGTGGAGGGGTTCGTCGACGGACTCGAGCTGAACGGCCTCGTGATCGCGCGCAGTGGCGAGCCGGAGCTGCTGACGCTGTCCGACCGGCTGCGGCCGCCCGGGATCGGCTTCGGGGTCGGATGGATCCACGTGTACCCGTCGACGCTGTACGGCGATCGGCTCGCGGAGGCCGAGGAGCTAGCCGTGCGCGCTGTCCGGGCACTGGGCCTGCGCGACGGCGTCGCATTCCCCCAGGTGATCGCGGCAAGCGATGGACGAGTGGTCGCGCTCGAGTGCGCGGCGCGCATTCCCGGTGGGCAGATGACCGACCTGGCGGCGCACGCGACGGGCGTCGACCTCGTGGAGGTGGCCCTGCGCCAGGCCCTCGGCGAGCCGGTGCCGGACGACCTCGTACGCCCGGCGCGCAGGCAGCCACTCGCGATCCGCTTCCTCACGGCCGAGCCGGGCCCGCTGCCCACCGGGCTCGTCAAGCGTGTGGGGTCGCTCGAGCGCGTGCTCGCCTTCCCGGGCGTCGTGCAGGCGGACGTCTTCCTGGCCGAGGGCGAGACGATCCGGCCCGTGCGCCTGGACGGCGACCGGCGCGGCTACGTGATCGCCGTGGGGCAGACGAACGTCGAGGCGCTCGAGCGTGCGGAGGCCGCGGCCACGCTGCTCGACGTGGAGGTCGAGTGAGCTGTCGCTTCGATCTGGAGCACTACGGGGAGCTGCTCGAGGCGGCGAAGGCAGGGGGCTACCGGTTCGCCTTCTTCGAGCGCGAGCCGCAGGCGGGCGACCTGCTCCTGCGTCACGATGTCGACCTCTCGCTCGATGCGACGCTACAGATGGCGGAGCTCGAGGCGCGCGCGGGCGTGCCGGCGACGTACTTGCTGATGACGCGGAGCGTCTTCTACAACCTGGCGTCGGCCGAGGGAGAACGTGCGCTGGAGCGGCTGCGCGAGCTCGGCCACCGGGTCGGTCACCACGCCGTCTGGCCGACGGTCGACCTCGACGAGCGCTTCGATCCCGTGGTCGCCTGGCACAACCCCGATCCGGAGTACATGCGGGAGCCCGTCGAAGGCGCGGTCAACGTCATGCAGCCGCCGTGGCTCAGCGAGGGTCGCTACCGCTCCGACTCGAATCAGCGCTGGCGGCACGGCTGTCCGCACGAGGCGCTCGCGAGCGCCGAGCTCGAGTGGCTGCAGCTGCTCGTCCACCCGGAGATCTGGGTGTACCCCGGCGCGACGATGCGCGAGACGATGCTGGCGATGCTCGACGCAGAGCGCGAGCGGCGGCTCGTGCAGCTCGCGGAGGACAGGATCGACCTGGCGTGAAGGAGCTCACAGTGCTGATCACGGCGTCGGGCGCGCCGGGAAGCGCTGCGCTGCTGCGCGCATTGCGCAGAAACGGCGAGCGGCCGGTGCGGCTCGTCGGCACCGACATGTCGCCGCGTTCGGTCGGCCGGCACCTGTGCGACTCGTTCCACCTCGTTCCGGCGGGGTCGGACCCCGCATTCGCGGATGCGGTGCTCGAGGTGTGCCGGCGCGAGCACGCCGACGCCGTGTTGCCGCAGTCCTCGTTCGACCTGCTCGCGCTCGCCGAGGCGCGCGAGCGGTTCGAGGGGATCGCGGTGCTCGTCTCGTCGCCCGCCGCGATCCGCCGCTCGAATGACAAGGCGGAGACGTACGCGCTCCTCGACGAGATCGGAGTGCGCGGACCTGCCTGGCGGCGTGTGCGCGGCGGCGAAGCCGTCGCCGAGGCGGCTCGCGAGCTTGGCTATCCCGGCGAGGACGTCTGCATGAAGCCGGTGTTCTCCTCCGGCTCGCGCGGTTTCCGCATCATCTCGGCGTCCGCCGACCGGCGCGAGCAGCTGCTGACGAACCGGCCCGGCGTGCCGGAGGCGATCCGGCTGGACGATGTCGTCGAGTTGCTGGGCAGCGACACCACCACGGAGCTGCTCGTCATGGAGCTGGCCACCGGCAAGGAGCGGACGATCGACGGGATCTCTCGCGGGGGCCGGATTCTGCTCGGTCACGCGAAGACGCGCGAGGCGGTACGCGCCGGCTTGGCCATGTACTTCGAGACGCTCGACGACCTGGAGCTGATGGGCGTGGCCGCCCGGATCGCGGACGAGCTCGACCTCGACCACTTCTTCAACATCCAGCTCGTGGGCGAGCACGTGATCGAGATCAACCCGCGGATCTCGACGATCGTCTACCAGGAGGATCTGAACCTGCCCTACCTCGGCGTCAAGCACGCGCTCGGCGAGCTCTCGGACGAGCAGTTGGCCGCCCATGCGCCGCGCGTTCGCACCACGCGGCGGGCGCTGCGCTACTTCGACCAGGTGGAATGGGACGAGTAGGCCGGCGGCGGGGAGGCGCGGCGCCCACGCCCGCCCACGAACCCCCCACCCACCCAAAGAGGGTTGAAGAGAGCGTACGGCTCGCGATCGCACGCGCGTGTCACACGCGCGTGGCAAACCGGTGACGATCGATCCACCGACCGGCCGAGCTCTGCGCGTCGTCCACTGTCCGGTGAACACCGCCGGCGTCCCCTGGGCCAACGTGCAGGCGCTGCGCCGGCGGGGCGTGGATGCGAAGCTGGTCGTCTTCAACCGCTACCGGCTGCACCCGGAGGCCGACGTCGACCTGCGCCGGCCGAACGGGTTCGTGCGCGCGCAGCTGGTGCAGTGGCGAGCGCTGGCGCGCCTGCTGCCGCGCACCGACCTCTTCCACTTCTACTTCGGGCTGACGCTCGTCCCGAAGGTCGTGCAGTTCCCGATCCTGCGAGCGCTCCGCAAGCCGTCCGTCTTCCACTTCCTCGGCTCCGACATCCGCGGCAAGACGCCCGCAGAGCTGGCCTACGGCCGGCGCGCCGGCGCGCAGGTCGTCGGCTCCTACGACGCGCTCCGGTGGGTGCCCGACGCCGAGGTGATTCCGCCCGGCGTCGACCTCGGCCGTTACGAGCCGGCGCCGCCCTCCGAGCGCGCTCGGCTAACCGTCGTGCACGCCCCCTCGAGCCGTCGCCGCAAGGGCACCGAGCACGTCGTCGCGGCGTGCGCCGCGCTGGACGTCGACCTCGACGTCGTCGAGGGCCTGCCGCACGAGGAGGCGCGCCGCCGCTACGAGGCCGCCGACATCGTCGTCGACCAGCTGAACGCCGGCTGGTACGGGGTCTTCGCGGTCGAGGCGATGGCGCTCGGCAAGCCCGTCGTCACGTTCCTGCACGACGAGGCCGTCCGGCAGACGGAGGACGCGTTCGGCCTGCGGGTGCCGCTCGTGCGCGCCACGAAGGAGACGCTCGCCGAAACGCTCCGGCCGCTCGTGGAATCGCCGGCCGAGCGGCGCCGGATCGGCGCCGAGAGCAGGGCGTACGTGGAGCGCGTCCACGACCTCGACCGCGTCGCCGATCGCTTGCTCGACCTCTACGCTCGGCTGTAGGCCTCCGGTCGTGCCGGCCGCCGCGGCTCCAGGCGAAGCCCGACGACCAGCGGACGCTCATTGTCCGCGCGAGCCGTGTCCGAGGGACAGGCCCCCCGACACGTCTCCGAGCAACACCATGCTCGGCTGTCGGCCTCCGGGCGTGCCGGCCACTGCGGCTCCGGGCAGCAGCCGACGACCGGCGCACGCTCACTGTCCGCGCGAGCCGTGTCCGAGGGACAGGCCGCCCGACACGTCTCCGAGCGACAACGGCCCGCGCGGAGGGACGCTGGAAACGGCGCCAGCGGCGCTTGTCCGTACCCTACGTCGTGCCCTGCGCGCCGCCCGCTTGCCTGCCTTGCCACCGGGTCCCCAGCAACGCTAGGGGTTGCCGGGAGTGTTCGAGCAGATCAAGCGGCTCGCGAAGCACTCGGCGATCTACGGGCTCGGCGGGATCGTCTCGCGGCTGCTCGCCGTCCTGTTGCTGCCGATCTACACGGCCTACCTGGAGCCGGACGACTTCGGCTCGGTCGGCGTACTGATCGCGCTTTCCGCCGTGCTGGTGACCATCCTGCGCGGCGGCATCTCGAGCGCGTTCTTCCGCTTCTACTTCGACTCGCCGGAGACCGCGCACCGGCTGCGCGTGCTGCGCACCTCGTTCTGGTTCACGATGGCGAGCGCCACCGCGGGCCTCGCGGCGGGCGTGCTGCTCGCCGAGCCGATCGCGGACGCCCTCGGCGTCGGCGATCCGTGGCTCGTGCGCGCTGCGTTCGTCGGCATCTGGGCTCAGATGAACTACGAGCAGCTGACCGCGCTGTTCCGCGTCGAGGAGCGCTCGCTCGCCTTTCTGGCCGCCACGCTCGCCAACCTGGCGGTGACGGTCGCCGCCACGATCCTGCTCGTCGTCGTGCTCGACTGGGAGGCGCTCGGCGTGATCGTCGGCAACTGGCTCGGGACGCTGACCGTCTACCTGGCGCTGCTCGGCTACCGGCGTGAGCAGCTCGGGCTCCAGCTGGATCGCCCTCTGCTGCGTGAGATGCAGCGATTCGGCTTGCCGCTCGTCCCCGCCGCGCTCGCGCTGATCGCCGTCAACTTCAGCGACCGCTTCTTCCTCGTGCACCTGGCCGGCCGGGACGAGGTGGGCGTGTACGAGCTCGGGGTGCGAACCGCCTCGGCGATGGTGCTGCTGTTGACCGCGTTCCGGACGGCGTGGCCGGCGTTCGCCTACTCGATCGAGGACGACGCCGAGGCGAAGCGGACGTACTCGTTCGTGCTCACGTACCTCGTCTTCGTCGCGTCGTGGCTCGCGCTCGCGCTCGCCGCGCTCAGCCCCTGGATCGTCCGGCTGCTGGCGAGCGACCCTGACTACCACCCCGGGTCGCGCGTCGTGGGTCTCTTGGCGTTCGGGACCGCCGCGTACGCCGCCTACATCGTGATGGCGATCGGCGTGGGGCGCGCGCGGCGCACGCAGTTCAACTGGGTGATCGCCGGCGCGGCGGCGCTCGTCAACGTGGCGCTGAACGTCCTGCTCATCCCGCGCTACGAGATGATGGGTGCGGCCGTCGCGACGGTCGCGGCGTACGTCGTCCTCTTCGCAGGCATGACCTACTGGGCGCAGCGCGTGTACCCGGTCGCGTACCAGTGGCGGCGCGTCGCAACGGCGGCCGGCGCGGCCGTGGCCCTCGCGCTTGCGGCGAAGCTGCTCGACGCGCGATTGCCGCTCGCGGTTGGCCTCGCGCTCGCCTATCCGCTCGTCCTGCTGCCGCTCGGCTTCTACCTGCCCGCCGAGCGGGAGCGGCTGCGCGCGCTCGTCCGGCCGGGCTAGCTGCTCAAGGCTCCGTGTGGACGACGACGTCGGCGATCTCGGGGCGCTCGCGCCGGATCCGCTCCTCGATCGCGCTCGCGCGAAGGTGGGCTTCCGCAAGCGGGGTCGCAGCGTCGAAGGCGACCGTGACGTGTGCGACCAGACCGGCGTCCGTCTCGAGGAAGCGGAGCTCGCGTGGGTCGAGCCCCGTGGTCTCGCGGACGAGGCGCGCGACCGCGTCGGCGGGCGCGGCGCCGGGGTGCCGCCCGGCGGCGGCTTCGTGGAGCGGCTCGATGTGGGTGTGAATCGTGCCGACGCCCGGAACGGCGGCGCCGATGGCGCGCTCGACAGCGCTTGCGACGTCGTGCGCGTCGTCGAGCGAGAGCGCCCCGGGGAGCTTGAGGTGCAGCGAGATCTCGACCCGGCCCTCGACGTCGTGGACGGTCACGTTGTGCACCTCGCGCACGCGCGGCACGCTCAGCGCGGCCGCCTGCGCGCGCTCGCGGACGAGCGCCTGCTCCTCGGCCGGCTCCACGTGCACGACCACGTCGCTGCGCGGCAGCGCCCGCTCGAGCGCGCCCTCGACGGCGTCGGCCACCGCATGCCCCTGGCCGACGGCCGCGCCCGGTGAGACGCCGATCACGACGTCGGCGTAGTGGCGTCCCGCCGCGTGCCGGACGCGCAGCCGACGCAGCTCGACGGGCGGGTCGATCGCCGCGATCGCACGGTAGGCGGCCTCGTGCGCGTCCGCGGGCGAGCGGTCCATCAGCACGTCGACGTTCGAGCGGACCAGCCGCCCAGCCGCGAGCAGCACCAGCACCGCGACGAACAGCGCGGCGAGCGAATCGGCGTTCGGGTAGCCCGCGCGGACGAGCAGCAACCCGACGAGCACCGCCGCCGAGCCCGCCAGGTCGCTCGTGAAGTGCAGCGCGTTCGCCAGCAGCGCCGGGCTGCCGTACCGGCGTCCCGCCCGCAGCGAGACGGCCGCCCGGCTCGCGTCGACCGCGATCACGAAACCCACCACGGCGAGCGCCCACCAGGCCGCGTCCACCTCGGCCTCCGAGGCGCCGAGCAGCCGCGCTGACGCCTCCCAGGCGATCACCAGGCTCGCGACCACGAGGATTGCGGCTTCCGCCAGCGCGGCCAGGTGCTCCGCCTTCCCGTGCCCGTAGGGATGGCCCGTATCGGCGGGCCGAACCGCGACGCCGACCGCGAAGAAGGTGAGCAGCGCCGCGACGAGGTCGGTCCCCGAGTGGAGCGCCTCGGAGACCAGGCCCAGGCTTCCGGTCGCGATGCCCGTCGCGAGCTTGATCACGACGAGCGCGGCGGCGGCGAAGATCGAGATGAGGGCGGTACGCCGCTGCGGCGTCACGCCGACAGGCTACGAGCTACCGGACGACCAGCTCCCGTGCGACGGCGCGGCCGCGGTCCGTCAGCGCGAGCGAGCCGTCGACGCGCGCGACCAGACCGCGCCGCTGCGCACCGCGGACGACGCGCGCCGCGAAGTCCGGATCCCAGCGCAGATGCCGGTTCAGATGCTCGATCCGGCTCTCCTCCGCAGCCTCCGGCGACCCCTCGTGCTGCATGAGGTGGATGGCGAGCGCTCCCTGCGCGAACTCCCAGCGCTGCCGCAGCCGCCGCCGCGCGAGCGAGACGAGGCCGCGCTCGGGCGCGAGCAGGAACGCGAGCGCGAACGCGATGCCGGCCGCGCCGGCCATCGACCCCGCGATCGAAGCGTCGAGCCAGTGCGCCAGCCAGTACCCGCCGAGGGCGCTGCCGACGCCGAGCAGCGTGGCGAGCCCGAGCATCACGGGCAGCCGGTCGGTCAGCAGGTACGCCGCGGCGGGCGGAGCGATCATCAGAGCGACGACGAGGATCGAGCCCACCGCGTCGAACGCGCCGACGGCCGTCACCGAGACGAGCGCCATCAGCCCGTAGTGGACGAGCGCCGGCGACAACCCGAGCGCCGTCGCCAGTGCGGCGTCGAAGGTCGCGAGCTTGAGCTCCTTGTAGAGCAGCACGATGAAGGTGACGTTGAGCGCAAGGATGCCGCTCATCAGCCACAGCGCGCTCGGGCCGACGTCGTAGCCGGCCACCACGAAGCGATCGAACGGCGCGAAGGCGAGCTCGCCGAGCAGCACGGCGTCGACGTCGAGGTGGACATCGCCGGCGAAGCGCGTGATCAGGATCACGCCGATCGAAAACAGCACCGGGAAGACGAGGCCGATTGCAGCGTCCTCGCGCACGAGTTCCGTCCGCTTGAGCAGCTCGACGAGCAGGACGGTGACGAGACCCGTGCTCGCGGCACCGACGACGAGCAGCGGCGACGTCAGGTCCTCGACCAGGAAGAACGCGAGCACGATGCCCGGCAGCAGCGCGTGGCTGATCGCGTCGCTGATCAGCGCCATGCGGCGCAGGACGAGGAAGACGCCGGGCAGCGCGCAGGCGGCCGCCACCAGCGCCGCGATGGCCTGGATCTCCAGTTGCGGCGCCGTCATCCGGTCCCTCCCAAACGCCGCTCCGCCTCGGCACGGCCCGCGGGCGTCAGCGCCCACGCGTCGCCGTCGACCCGCTCCGCCCAGCCGCGCTCGGCAAGCTCCTCGAGGCCGTGCCGCACCCGTGCGCCGGCCGTCGCCGCGATGGCGGCCTCTTCGTGAGCATGCCGGAGCGTGTCGTGCTGCTCCGCGAGCCGGTACAGGTCGACGAGCGCGACTCCAGCGCCGAGCCGGCGGCGGTTGCGGTAATCGGCGAGCCAGCGCCAGACGAGGCCGCGGCGCGGCGCGAGGAAGAGCGAAACGATGACCACGACGCCGGCGGCGAGCACGATCGTCGGCCCGGTCGGCATGCGCGACGCCTCGCTCGAGACGAGCGCGCCGCTCACTCCCGCCAGCGCGCCGAACGCCGCCGCCAGCACGACCATCACGCCGAGCCGGTCGGTCCACTGGCGCGCTGCCGCCCCAGGCGCCACGACCATGGCGCTCATCAAGACGACGCCGACCGTCTGGAGACCGACGACGATCGCGATCACGAGCAGCGCCGTGAGCAGCACGTCGAGCCGGCGGACGGCGAAACCCAAACTCGCACCGAAGTCGGGGTCGAAGGTCAGCAGCTTGAACTCCTTCCAGAGCAGGACCGTGGCGGCGAGGGCGATGCCGCCGAGCGCCGCCATCGTGATCAGGTCGCGCTCGAGCAGCGAGGCCGCCTGCCCGAACAGGAACCGGTCGAGCCCGGCCTGCGCCGCGTCGGCGCGCTTCTGAATGATCGTCAGCAGCACGAGTCCGACGCCGAAGAAGACGGACAGGACGATGCCGAGCGCGCTGTCGTACTTCACGCGCGTCGTGCGGACGACCGCCATGACGAGCAGCGTTCCGATCCAGCCCGCAACGGCGGCCCCGAGCACGAGGGTGAGCGGCGCCTTGCTCCCGCTGACGAGAAAGGCGAGCGCGATGCCCGGCAGAGCAGCATGTGACGTGGCGTCTCCGAGCAGACTCTGACGTCGCAGGACCGCGAACGAGCCGAGCGCGCCGGCGACGATGCCGAGCGTGGCCGCGCCGAGCGCGACCGTGCGCAGCGTGTGGTCGGTGAAGAGATCGCGAACGATGCTCACGGCACGACGGCGCTCCGGCCCTCGGCGAGGAACGCGACGCGCCCGCCGTACGTCAGCCGGAGGTTCTGCTCGGTGAAGACCTCGTCGACCGGCCCGCTCGCGATGCGGCGGACGTTGAGCAGTGTCGCCCAGTCGAAATACTCCTCGACCGTCTGGAGGTCGTGGTGCACCACCACGACCGTGCGGCCGGTCTCCCGCAGGCGGCGCAACAGGTGGACGATGGCACGCTCCGTGGTCGCGTCCACGCCTGCGAACGGCTCGTCCATCAGGTAGACGGACGCGTCCTGGACCAGCGCGCGCGCGAGAAAGACGCGCTGCTGCTGGCCGCCCGAGAGCTGGCTGATCTGGCGGTGGGCGAGCTCGGTCATCCCGACCTGCTCGAGCGCCTCCAGGGCCAGGCGGCGGTCGCGCCGCCCGGGGCGCCGGATCCAGCCGAGCGCGCCGTAGCGGCCCATCGTCACCACGTCCAGCACGCTCGTCGGGAAGTCCCAGTCGACGGTGCGCCGTTGCGGCACGTAGGCGACGAGCCGCCGCTGGACGTCGTACGGCCGCCCCTGGACGAGCACGCGGCCGGCGGCCGGGCGGATGAGGCCGAGGATCGCCTTGATCAGCGTCGTCTTGCCGGCGCCGTTGGGACCGACGATCGCCATCAGCACCCCGGGCGGAACCGTCAAGTCGACGTCCCAGAGCACCGGCGTCGCGCCGTACGCGACCGTCAGGTCGCTGACCTCGATGGCGGGCGTCTCACTCACCCGAGCCCCGCCACGATCGTGTCGACGTTGTGTCGGACCATCCCGGCGTACTCGCCTGCCGGCGTGTCCGGATCGCCGAGCGCGTCCGAGAACAGGCTGCCGCCGATCGAGACGTCGAACCCGCGCGCGCGGACCGCCTCCCTGACGGCCTCGATCGTGCGCGGCGAGACGGACGACTCGACGAAGAGCGCCGGGATGCGACGTGCCGCGACGAAATCGGCCAGCTCGCGGACGTCGCGCGTGCCCGCCTCGCTGACCGTGCTGATCCCCTGGAGGCCGCGCACCTCGAACCCGTACGCTCGGCCGAAGTAGTTGAAGGCGTCGTGCGCGGTGATGATCACCCGCCGGCCGGGAGGCACCTCGGCGACGCGGTCGCGGACGTAGCGGTCGAGTTGCGCGAGCTCGGCGAGGTACGCCCGCGCGTTTCGGCGGTAGGCGCCCGCGCTGGCCGGATCCAGCTCGGCGAGCGTGTCGCGCACCTCCCGCACGCCGCCCATCCAAAGCCGGACGTCGAACCAGACGTGGGGGTCGTAGGCCGCGCCGAACGCCGCCGAGGCGATCAGCCGGCTGCGCGGGATGCCGTCGGTGACGGCGGCCGTCCGCACGCGGCCGCCCATCCGCTCGAAGACATCGGCCAGCTTCGCCTCGAGGTGGAGGCCGTTGTAGAAGACCACATCGGCTTCGGCGAGCCTGATCACGTCGCCCTCGCTCGCCTTGTAGAGGTGCGGGTCGACGCCCGGGCCCATCAAGCCCTGCACGTCGACACGGTCGCCGCCCACGTGCTCGACGGCGTCGGACACCATGCCCGTCGTCGCGACGACGCGGATCCGGCGCTCGCCGATGCTCGGGTCGATCTCGCCGACGACCTGCTGGCCGCACCCGGCGAGCGCGAGCGCCGCAGGCACCGCCGCCAGCGCAGCGAGGGCCGAACGGAGTTTGTGGCTGTCAGCCACTTGCGTGCCACGCGTCACGCCGCGCGCACCTCCCGCACCCGCACGTGCCGCGCCGCCTCGCGGCCGACCGCGTGGCTGCCGCCGGCGGCGCGAAAGGTGAGCGGGCCCTCGAAGGGCGCGGCATCCACGACCTCGATCTCGGTGCCGGGATACAGCCCGAAGCCGCCGAGGTAGCGCAGCAGCTCTGGGTCGTCGTCGCTGACCTCGGCGACGATCGCGCGCTGCCCGGCCTCGAGCTCGGCGAGGCGGACGCTCGCACGCTCGGCGACCTCGCCGTCCTGAGCCGGGATCGGCGCGCCGTGCGGGTCTGTCGTCGGGTGGCCCAGCGCCTCGTCCATCCGCCGCTCGAGCTGCTCGGAGAGGACGTGCTCCCAGTGTTCCGCCTCTTCGTGGACCTCGTCCCACGGGACGCCGAGCGCCTCGACGAGGAAGCTCTCGATCAGGCGGTGGTGACGGACGACCTCGACGGCGACCCGCTCGCCGGCCGCCGTGAGCGCGACACCGTGGTAGGGAGCGTGGTCGACGAGCCCCAGGCGCGCAAGCTTCTTCAGCATCGCGGTCGCCGAGGCGGCCGAGACGCCCAGCTCGGACGCGAGCGCCGTCGTCGTCACCCGGCCGTGCGCCGAGAGCGCCCAGACGGCCTTGAGGTAATCCTCGGTCGCGATGCTTAGACGTGCCACGAAACAAGTTTAGGGTTACCTAAACATGATGCGCAAGTGCGTAGAAAGCGGGCAGCAGCAGCAGCACTAGGCGACCAAGCGGTAGACCTGGAAGACCTCGGCGTACTGGCGGTTGACGTTGACGCCGTGCGTACGCGCGATCGACCAGATGTACTCGGCATCCGCGTAGCGGCGGTGCTGCTGCGACGCGTACTTGGCGAGCGCCGCCACCTTCCGCTCCAGGTGCGCGCGCTCGAGCGCGACGTACGCCTGGTACTCGAAGTGAAAGTTATTCCACGGGATCTCGTAGCCGAGGATCGTGGTGCGCTTGAACGCGCGCAGCCCCTCGGCCGCGATCACCTGGTGGTCCTGGTGGACGTCGTACACGCTCGGCTGGAGTACGGCGTCCGGGCGCCACTCGTCCCAAAGTTCGATCAGCAGCTCGAGGATGTCCTGGCGGCGCTCGGGGAACGTCCGCACGTCGAAGTCGTGGACGGTCAGGCTCGCGTCGGGAATGCCGAGTTCGGCGGTCGCCTCGCGCACCTCGCGGGCGAGCGTCTCCGGCGCAAAGCCGTCCGGCAGCGACTTCGTCGCGGTCGAGAACGCGACGTAGCGGACGTCCGTGCCGCCCTCCACGAGCCGCGCCATCGTCCCGCCGCAGCCGAACTCGCCGTCATCGGTGTGCGGGGCGAGCACCAGCACCCGCTCGAGCGTCCCGAACACGCGGCATTCCTATCAGGCTCGTAACCGGGGGTCGCTAGTGTTGCGCGACTGTCCCTTCGATGGATCACGGCGACGCAGCTCAGCTAGCAGCGCTCTGTGGCGCCGTCGGCGCCTCACTCGTACTCCTCCCCGTCCGGCGAGTCGCCCTGCTCGCCGGCCTGGCCCTGCTTGCCGTCTCCGAGCTCGGGATCGGCTGGGCGCTCGCAGAGGACGACCTCGACCGGCTCGCGCGGCCGGCCGGGCTCGCCGCCGTGCTGCTCGGCGCCGGCGTCGCGGGCGCACTGGCGGCGCTCTTCGTGCGGTGGCCCGCCCTGACGCCGCTCGCCGTCGTGGCCGTCGCGCCGTTCCGCCTGCCGGTCGAGCTCGGCGACGAGGAGGCCTTCCTGCTCGTGCCGCTCTACGGCGTGCTGGCGGCCGCGGTGCTCGCGCTCGCCGTGAGAAGCCTGCGCGGCGACGACCTGCGCGCGCCGCCCGTGCTCGTCGGCGTCCCGAGCGCGCTGCTCGTCGGCTTCGCCGGTCTGTCGCTGCTCTGGTCGCAGGACCTCCGCGCCGGAAGCATCGCCCTGGGCTTCTTCTTCTTCCCGTTCGCGACGCTCGTCGCCGTGGTCGCGCGCTCGCCCGTCGCGGAGTGGCTGGGGCGGGCGCTCGTTGCCCTCGCGATCGCGCTTGCCGCCGTCTTTGCGCTCGTCGGCCTCTGGCAGTGGCGGACGGAGGAGCTCTTCTTCGCGCGGGACCTGGAGGTCGCGAACACCTACACCTCCTTCTTCCGCGTCACCTCGCTGTTCAAGGACCCGAGCCTGTACGGCCGCGCGCTGGTGCTGGCGGTCGCGGTGGTGCTCGTCGCGCTGTGGCTCGGTCGGATCACCTGGCGGCTCGCCGTCCCGGTCATCGCCCTCCTCTTCGCGGGCCTGTACGTCTCCTACTCGCAGTCGAGCTTCGTCACGCTGTTTGCGGTCACCCTCGCCGTCGCCTTCGCGCTCGGCGAGCGCCGCACCCGTGTCGCGCTCGGCGCCGTGACGGCGGTCGTCGCGCTTACGGGAGCCCTGCTGGTCGCCGACGCCCTCCGCGGTGACTCGGCGCAGCGGGTCACGGGCGACCGCTCGCGACTCGTCGACGTGACGACCTCCGTGGTCGCGAAGAATCCCGTCGTGGGCGTCGGCATCGGCGCCCAGCCGCGAGCGAGCGCCGAGGAGGCGGGAAGCCAGTCGAAGCGCCGCAACGCGTCGCACACGACGCCGCTCACCGTCGCTGCCGAGCTCGGCGCCGTCGGCCTGCTCCTGTACCTCGCCTTCCTGGCGGGCACCGCCTGGATGCTCCTCGCGCTCGTCCGCGCGCACCGCGCCCTCGGCGTCGGGCTCGCCGCCGTTTTCCTCGCACTGGTCGTCCACTCGCTGATGTACAGCGGCTTCTTCGAGGACCCGTTGACGTGGACGGTCGTGGGGCTCGGCGCGGCCGCGCTCGCGAGCCGCGGCGTCGAGATCGAGCCCGTGCTGAGCGCGCTGCGGGGCGCGTGGGCGAGGCAGACTGCGCGCGGCATCGGCCTCAGCCGGGGGAGGGTCGCGCTCGCGGCGGCGGCTTCGGTGCTGCTCGTGGCCGGCGTCGCGATGGCGGTCGTCCTGCAGAGGCGTGAGCCGCCCGACGACGGGCTCGTCACCGCCTTGGAGGACGTGACACTGGTGGCGCCGACCGTCCCCGTACCCGAGCAGCGGCCCGTGAAGAAGCGCAAACGCAAGCGCTCCCAGCGGGCGCCGGCGGGCGCCACGCCGGGCACGCAGTGCTGGCTGACCTTCGGCGGCGACGAGCGCCGCTCTCTGGCGCGGACGGAGATCGACCTCGGCCGGCCGACGAAGCCGGAATGGGCTCGCGCGATGGGGAGCTACATGGAGTATCCGCCGAGCTACTGCGACGGGGTGCTGTACGTGAACACGGACAGCGGTAAGACGGTCGCAGTCGACGCCCAGACGGGGAAGCCGCTCTGGGCTCGTCGCGCACGCGGTGCCAACCCTTCGACTCCGGCGATCGCCGGACCGCTTCTCATCGTCTCGTCGTACGACGGAACCGTGACGGCCATGCTGCGCCGCAACGGACGTCGCGTCTGGCAGCTGCGCACGGGCGCCAAAATTGAGTCGTCACCTATCGCGCTCGACGGCATCGTCTATTTCGGGTCAACGGATGGCCGGCTATTCGCGCTTCGTGTCAGCGACGGGCGGATCCGCTGGGCATACGACACCGGAGGCCGGATCACCTCCAGCCCCTCGATCATCGGTCACCGCGTCTGCATCACGACCTACGCGGGGTCAATCTTCTGCCTGCGTCGCTCGGACGGACGGCGCGTCTGGCGAAAGTACATCCGGCGCGACTCCTTCCGCTACGAGAGCTTCTATGCGAGCCCGTCCACCGACGGGCGCCGCATCTTCACGGTCGCGCGGTCGGGAAAGGTCGTGGCGCTCTCAGTACGAAACGGCGCCGTGCTCTGGACCGCCGAGGTCGGCGGGCTAGGCTACTCCACGCCCGCGGTCGGTGACGGCCGCGTCATCGTCGGCGGGTTCGACGGCTACCTGAGGGCATTCCGCTCGACCAATGGGCGGCCGCTCTGGCGAACCGGGGTGCCGGGGCGGATCCTCGGACCCGCGCTGGTCGTCGGTGACCTCGTCTTCTTCTCGACGCTGGAGCGGCGCACGTACGCCGCGCGGGTCACTGACGGCCGGATCGTCTGGCGGTTCAATATCGGCAAGTACGCGCCCGGCATCGCGACCGAGCGGCACTACTACTTCTCGCTGAACGGGCTCCTCGTCGCCTTCCGCGGCCAGCACACGCCCAAGCTCAGACGAGCCGCGGGTGACGGCGAAGCCAGAGCGGCGAGCGCTGCACCGCGGAAGCAGCCGCGTTCCAAGCGGCCCTGAGGGCGAGGTAACGCGCGAGGCGACCGCGCGCACGCGGCCCGGGCCCGGCCGCGTGGGCAGCATGGAGGAGCTCGTAGCCGAGCTCGGCGAGCACATCGCCGGCGATTGCCTCGAACGCAAGCACATCGGCGCGTTTCATTTGAGCACGCCAGTCGCGGACGCCCGGCGTCGGGGGTCGCCGGAGACGCTGCTGGTGCGGCTTCGTCGAGACGTCGACGGTGCCCGCGTACTCGAGCATCGCCGGCTCGAACGCGAGGCCAAGGTGCTCGCAGATCCGCCTCAGCGCCTCTTCGGGGGCGGCCACGAGCTGCTCGTAGCGTACCTCCAGATAGCGCGCACCGACCCGTCTGGCGAGCGCGTGCGCGGCGCGCACTTCAGTTGTCCATTGGCACGCGAAGTCGGCTGCGGTGCGCGGGTGTGCCCATGTGCGGGTGGCGACGCCCTCCGGCATGGCGAGAAGCGAGAGTGCCGCGTCGCGTCCGTCGCGCACGAGGTGGACGAAGAGGGCATGCGGCCAGAGCCGCTCGAGCAGCCGCAGGTGCTGCATGTATGCCGGCGTCTTGTCGCCCCAGCGTCTCTTGCCGCGGTCCGCCGCGTAGACATAGTAGATCGCCGCGATCGCTTCGCCGAGCGATACGCCGTGACGCAGCCGATGCGCGACAGCCTCCGGGTCGACCCGCCAATCGCGCAGCGTCGGCAGCCGCCGCAGGTCGTCCACGAACCGCGCAGGATCCGGGCGCTCGCCGTGGCGGCGGGCGAGCTGCGGGATGAAGAACGACTCGTCGGGCATCGCGAGCTCGCTATGCCGGTCGAGCATCACCCGCAGCAGCGTCGTGCCGGAACGGCTGACACCGAGGACGATGACCGGCGGTGTCACGGACGCCGGACGCGGACGACGGCCTTGTCGGCGCGCCCCTTCACCGTCACGTAGAGGACGTAGCGGCCGGGCTTGCGCGGAGCGCGGAGCCGAAGCACGCCGGCGCGCGCGACACCCCGCGCCCGAGCTAGGCGCCAGCGGAAGTTCGACGCGTACGTCGTCACGCGGACCCGGAAATGCGTGCGGGGGCGAACGCTCACCCGAGCTCGCAGCACGTCGACGTAACGGACCGTCACGCCGAACGGGCGCGTCGAGCTGCGGTTGCCGGCGCGGTCCTCGGCGACGAGCACGATGCGGTAGCGGCCGGCCCGCACGGGGCGCTTGCCGACGCGCCCGAACCACTGGAGCCTACCGTCCGCGCGGCGCAACTGGCTCTCGACGCGCCGCTTGCCGTTCACGACGACGTAGACCTTCGCGGGCTCCGTGACCTCGTAGCGCGCGGTCACGTACTCACGGCGTCCGTCACCGTCCGGGGAGATGACGCGCGGGGTCATGCTCGCCCCCAGAAAGCGGGGGCGTACCGTGTCTACGCGAATCGGGTTGGGCATGACGAACGTCCGCCCGCGCCGGCTCAGCCGCACGCGTGGCCGGTAGACGCCGTCGCGCACGCGCCGGCCCGATTCGTCGCGTCCATCCCAGCGGAACTCGAGCCGGCCGGCCGGCCGCCGCGAGCCGCTCGCGACCGTCCTCACCAGGTCGCCGTCTCCGTCGAGCACCTCCAGGGTCACGCGGTCGGCACGCCGCAGCCGAAAGCGGACGAACGCCCGCTGCTGCGGGCAGCGGCAGACAGGCGAGAAGACCTTTGCGACGCGCACGTCGGTGATCGGGCTCCGCTCGAGCTTGAGGCGCTCGGTGAGCGCGAAGGCCACTCCGGTGCCGACCAGCAAGGCGACGACCACGAGCGTCGGGGCCAGACGCGGCACGGGCGGGGATTGTAGACCTGCCCGGTCGTTTTCCCCGTCGTCGCTACGCGCGAGAATGGTCTCGTGAGCGAGATTCCCATCGTCGGCCCTCAGCAGCACCGCGAGGAGCGCAAGGTCGTGACGGTGCTGTTCGCCGATCTCGTCGGCTCCACGGCGCTCGCGGAGCGCCTCGACCCCGAGGAGGTCAAGCTCATCGTCGGCGAGGCGGTCACCCGGATGGTCGGGGAAGTGACACGGCTGGGGGGCTACGTCAAGGACCTTGCCGGGGACGGCGTACTCGCGATCTTCGGTGCGCCGCTGTCGTACGAGGACGACGCGGAGCGCGCCGTCCGCGCAGGCCTCGCCGTCGTTGCCGAGCTAGGGCGCTATGCCGAGGAGGTCGCAGCCGGCTTCGGCGTCGCGAGGTTCGCCGTCCGCGTCGGCATCACGACCGGCCCGACCGTGCTGGGTCTGCTCGGAGCGGGGCAGCGCGTCGAGTACACGGCATTCGGCGACACCGTCAATACGGCCGCGCGCCTCCAGACGGCTGCCGAGCCGGGAACGGTGCTCGTGGATACGGCGACGTACCGTGAGATCGAGGGCGCGTTCGAGAGCGGCGAGCCGGTCGAGTTGGAGCTGAAGGGCAAGGCGGGTGTCGTCACGGCCGTGCCCATCCGCCGGCCGCTCGCCGTCACGGCCCGCCGGCGGGGCATCGAGGGAGCGGGCGGCGCGCTCGTCGGCCGCGACCGCGAGCTCGCCGCGGCGGACGCCTGGCTGGAACGAGTGCGGGGCGGCACGGGCGCCGTCCTGCTCGTGACCGGCGAAGCCGGCATCGGCAAGTCGCGGCTGCTGCTCGAGCTGCGCCAAAGATTCGAGACGCAGCCCGTCGCGGGCGCCCAGCCCGCCTGGCTGGAAGGCCGGTGCGTCTCGTACGGCGAGTCGCTGCCCCTGTGGCCGTTCCGCGAGCTCCTCCGGGACTGGGTCGGCGTCGCCGTGGACGAGCCCGAGCTCCGCGTTCGCGTCGCGCTCCGCCGGCGCGTCGACGAGCTCTTCCCGGAACGGACACTCGAGGTCTACCCGTATCTGGCGTCCGTGCTGGGCGTCACGCTCGAGCCGGATGCCGCCGCGCGACTTGCCGAGCTCTCGCCGGAGGCGCTGCAGTACCGCACGTTCGAAGTGATCGGCGTGCTGCTCGAGCGGCTCGCGGAGGACGGGCCGGTGGTGGCCGCCATCGAGGATCTCCACTGGGCCGACGCATCTTCGGTGCAGCTCGCCGAGCGCCTGCTCCCGCTGACCGAGAACGCGGCGGTGCTGCTCTTCGTCACTCAGCGCGATGAACGCGATCACGCTTCCTGGCGGTTCAAGGAGCTCGTGGCGCGCGAATACCCCCACCTCTTGCGCGAGCTCGCGCTCGAGCCGCTGTCGGGCGATGCGGAGCGCGAACTGCTCCATTCGCTCGTCGGCCGAGGCACGCTGCCGGCGGCCGTCGAACGCGAACTCCTCGACCGGGCCGAGGGCAACCCATTCTTCCTCGAGGAGTGCGTCCGCGCGCTCGTAGACGCGGGGGCGCTCGTGCGGGAAGGCCCGGCGTGGCGCTTCGACCATGCCGTCGACGCCGAGATCCCGCAGACCGTCGAGAAGGTCATCCTCGCGCGCATCGACCGGCTGCCGGCGACCTGGCACGACGTGCTGACGGCTGCGTCGGCGCTGGGGCGGCGATTCAGCCTCGCGCTGCTCGAGGGGGTGGCACACGGCGACGGCGCGGTTCGGGAGGCACTGCACGAGCTCCAGCGGCTCGACCTGTTGCAGACCGGCCGCCGTTGGCCGCAACCCGAATACCGCTTCAAGCACGCACTCATCCAGGAGGCCGCATACCGCACGCTCGTCCGCGAGACACGCACGTCGCTGCACCGGCGCGCGGCCGAATGGCTGGAACGCCAGCACGCCGACAACCGCGACGAGGTGGTCGGCCTCCTCGCGCACCACTGGCTCGCCGCAGAGGACGAGGACAGGGCGATCGCGTACTTAACGCGCGCAGGCGACCGCGCCCGGCAGGAGTACGCGCTCGACGAAGCGATCGGCCATTACCGCGGCCTGCTGCCGTTGCTCGAGCGCCGCGGCGAGCAGCAGGCCATGGCGCTCGTGCTGTTCAAGTTGGCGCTGGCGCTCCACACGTCGTTGCGCTTCGCGGAGGCGAACGCCGCTTTCCAGCGAGCCTTCGGGTTGTGGCGGGCGCCGCTGCCGGCCGCACCGCCGGTTGCGACGCTCCGCATCGGCAGCGACGCCTTCGCGACGCAGCCGGATCCGCCGCGTTCCTACGCGCTCCCGGACATGCAGCTGCAGATGGCGCTCCTCGACCGGCTCGTCGAGCGCTGGCCCGAGGCGACCATCGTGCCTTCACTCGCCGAGCGGTGGGAGGTCTCCGACGACGGGCTCCGCTACGTCTTCCACCTGCGGGACGGGGTTCGCTGGTCGGACGGAACGCCGCTGACCGCGCACGACGTCGAGTACGGGATCAAGCGGTCCCTCGACCCTGAACGGCCGGGCGTGAGCGTGGCCATCTACTACGTCCTGGAGAACGGCCAGGACTACGCACGCGGCCGCAACCGCGATGCCGACCGAATCGGCGTCAAGGCGCTCGACGACCGGACGGTCGAGTTCCGACTCGTCGCCCCTGCGCCGTACTTCCTCAGCGTCGTCAACCGACCGGACGGCGGGCCCCACCCCCGGCATGCCGTCGAACGGCACGGCGACGACTGGACGGCGGTCGACCGGCACGTTGGGAGCGGCGCCTTCCGCCAGATCGCCGTGAGCGCCGACCGGATCGAGCTCGAGCGCCGTGAGGACGCTTCGGCCCGCGCGGGGAACGTCGCACGCGTCGAGCTTCTCCGCCTGCCGCTCGAGGAGGCGCTCGAGCGCTACCGCCGCGACGAACTGGACATCGTCGCTGTCCACGCGGCGTCGTCGCAGGCAGAGATCGTCCGCGAGGCTCCGGACGGGGCGCAACTCGAGCCGCCGGCGTGGACCTTCTACCTGGTCTTCGATCATCGTGATCCGCTCCTCGCCGACGTGCGGCTGCGGCGCGCGCTCGCGCATGCAATCGATCGCGACCGACTCGCCGCGGCCGTGCCGCCGAGCTTCGTCGTGGCGACCGGCGGCATCGTGCCGCCGGCACTCCAGGGGCATACGCCCGATATCGCGCCGCGCTTCGACCCGGACCTCGCCACAACGTTGCTCCGCGGCGTTCGACCGACGTCTCCGCTTCGCGTGGTCACGACCTCCGAGAGCGTCACGCGACCGATCCTCGAGCTGCTCGTCGAGTCGTGGCGGCAGACGCTCGGGCTGGACGTCGAGCTACGCGTCATCGAGCAAGAGCAGTTCGCGCGTGCCCGCATGTACCTCATCGAGCACGAGCACATTGCGCCAAGCGCGTGGTTCCCCGGTTACCCGGATCCGGAGTACTTCCTCCGGCTGCTCCTGCACTCCGAGGCGAAGGACAATCTCGGCCGTTGGACCCATTCGCGCTTCGACGATCTGATCGAGCGGGCTCGCCGTGAGGGCGACGGCCGCGCACGCCTCGAGTTGTTCCACGAGGCGGACCGCCTGGCGATCGCCGACCAGGTCGCGGTCATCCCGCTCGCCTACGCGCGTAACGCGTTCTTCGTGAAGCCACGCGTGCGCGGCTGGTGGGAGTTCGGCAAGTCGTGGGCGTCGTTCGCCGACCTCACGGTCGAGGCAGTGCGTTGAACATCGCGGTGCCAACCGCGGTCGCTCGCGCGTTCCTCGGCCGTCGCTCGCGGTGCGGGGCCGGAGGGGACAGTATGAGTAATACGGACCCGGAGAGCACCGTGCCGCGAGCGGCGGCAGGCGGCGGCGGAGCCGGGCTTCGCCCGGCGGGAGCCGCTGCCGGCGAGGGGCGCGCGTGAACGTCGAGGTCGTCGAGGGGGACATCACACAGCTCGACGTCGACGCGATTGCGAACGCGGCGAACGACCACCTCTGGATGGGCGCCGGCGTGGCGGGCGCGATCAAGCGCGCCGGCGGCGCCGAGATCGAGCGGGAGGCGATGGCGAAGGCGCCGATCGCGGTCGGGAGCGCGGTTGCGTCGGGGGCGGGACGCCTACCCGCGCGGCACGTCATCCACGGCGCGGTGATGGGACAGGACCTGCACACGACGCCCGAGCTGATCGCCCGCACGACGACGAGCTGCCTCGAGCTGGCCGACGAACTGGGCTGCGCCTCGCTCGCGCTGCCGGCGTTCGGGACCGGCGTCGGCGGCGTTCCCGTCGCCGACGCGGCGCGCGCGATCGTCGGAGCCATTCGGTCGTTCGAGCCGCGCTCGCTCCAGCGAGTCGTGCTCGCCGTCTACGGTGACGAGGCGTTCGACGCCTTCGACGGCGCTCTCCGACGCGCCCGGGAGGCGTAAGAACCGCGAACCGTTACGGGGCGGCGCGCAGGAGGCGCCGCAGGCCGGTCAGCCGCGGCAGCTCCACGACGATCAGCAGGGCGATTCCGACGGCGAGCGCGGCAAGCATGAGCGGGCCGGTCGCGGGCGGCTCGAGCAGCCTGATGCCGCTAACGCCGAGCGTCGTAGCGAGACCGATCCGCAGCGCTCGTTCAGGCAGCCGCACGGTCGCCTGGCTGCCGATCAGGATGCCGGGCACCGAGCCCAGTAGGAGCCACCCCATCGCGCCCAGATCGACGTTGCCGTGGAGCAGGTGGCTGAGGCCGGCCACCCAGAGGAGAGCGGCGGCGTGCCAGATGTCGGTGCCGACGATCTTCGCTGCCGTGAGCGGGAAGACGAGCAGCATGATGAGTGCGAAGAACGTGCCGCTGCCGACCGACGTGAGCCCGACGATGAAGCCGCCGGTCGCGCCGAGCGCGACGGCGATCATGCGGTCGCGACGTTGGAGCAGGAAGGGCGCATCGTCCGGCTGGACGCCGCGCTTCACGAACGTCTTCGCCACGAGCCCCAGCGCGCCGAGCAGCAGCGCGGCGCCGATCACCTTCGCGCCCGCCGATTCCACGTCGTTCCCGTAGTGCCGTTCCAGCCACTCGGCGAGCTCGACGCCGACGAGCGAGAACGGCGCCGAACCGACGAACATCCAGCCCGTCAGCCGCGCGTGCACAGTGCCGAGACGGCGATGGCGGGCAGCGCCGAACGTCTTGAAGATCGCCCCGTGCAGGATGTCCGTCCCGACGGCGAGCGTCGGCTTGAACCCGAAGAGGAGGATGAGGAGCGGCGTCATCAGCGACCCGCCGCCCATCCCGGTCAGCCCGACGAGCACGCCGATCAGGAGCCCGGTGACCGAGAGCTCCCAGCTCATCTAGCTGCGATACGCGTCGATCAGGACCTCGGCGACCTCCGTACGCGTGAACTCGACCGGCGGGACTTCGCCGGCCGTGAGGAGCTCGCGCACCTTCGTGCCCGAGAGGAAGACGTGATCGTCGCCCCCGTGCGGGCACGTCTTCGGCGTCGCCATCTGCCCGCAGACGCGGCACCAGAAGGCGTGCTCGAAGAACATCGGCTCGATGTCCAGCTCGTGCGCCTCGAACTCATCGAAGATCAGCTGCGCGTCGTAGGTGCCGTAGTAGTCGCCGACGCCGGCGTGGTCGCGGCCGACGATGAAGTGCGAGCACCCGTAGTTCTTTCGGCAGATCGCGTGCCAGATCGCCTCGCGCGGGCCCGCGTACCGCATCGCGGCCGGGAAGGCCGACACGACGACGCGGTCGGCCGGGTAGTAGTTCTCGACGAGCACGCGGTAGCACTCCACGCGTGTCGCGGCCGGCACGTCGTCGGACTTCGTCTCGCCGACCAGCGGGTGGATGAGCAGCCCGTCGACGGTCTCGAGTGCGCCCTTGGTCAGGTACTCGTGCGCACGGTGGATCGGGTTGCGCGTCTGGAAGCCGACGACGCGCTTCCAGCCGCGCTCGGCGAACGTGCGTCGCGTCTCGGCCGGGTCGAGCGCGAGCTCGGGGAACGCCGGCACCGCGCGCTCGAAGACCGTCACACGGCCGGCGAGGTAGAGCGGCTTCTGCGCGTACAGACGTGCGACGCCCGGATGCGCCTCGTCCGTCGTCCGGAAGCAGCGCTCGGCCTCGCGGTCCTTGTCGTAGGCGTACACGCTCTCGACGTCGAGAACGGCAACGGGGCGGCCGGCCACGTCGGTCAACGCGGCACGGTCGCCGCGAGGCGCCTCGTCGACGGCCAGGCAGACGGGTAGCGCCCAGGGTAGGCCGTCCGCGAGCCGCATCTCCTCCACGACGCGCTCGTAGTCCTCCTTCGCCATGAAGCCTTCGAGCGGAGAGAGCACCCCGGCGGCGAGCATGTCGAGATCCGACAGCTCGCGCGGCGTCAGCGTGAGCGTCTCGAGCGTCTCGACGTCGTCGGGACGCTCGCCCGTGCGGTCGACGAGCTCGCCACCGTGCGGCTTGATGAGCCGGTCGGTGGCCGTGATCGTCACGCCGCCAGCAGCCATGTGGGAGGGACAGTCCCTCGGCCGTGGCCGCAAGAGACGCGCCTGTTCGCCTCGGCTTCGCAGCGCGCGCGGGAAACGACCGCTGCCGACCGACCGTAGCGACATGTCTCAGGGTCTGTCCCTGCGACGCGTCCCGCGCGGACGCGGCGCCTCACGCCTGCACCGCCTCGGGGAAGGTCAGCGCGGCGCGGGCCGAGGCGAGGCCGAGCTCCTCGAGCTTCGCGACGATCAAACGCGCGCACTCGTCCGCGCCGTGCTGCTCGGTATCGACGACGAGCTCGGGCGAGGCCGGCTCCTCGTAGGGGTCGTCGACACCGGTGAAGCCCTTGAGCTCGCCGGCGAAGGCCTTGGCATACAGGCCCTTCACGTCCCGGCGCGCGCACTCGTCCACGGACGCCTTGACGTAGACCTCGACGAACGCGCCCCACTCCTCGACCAGCGCCCGAGCCTTCCGCCGCGTCTCCTCGTACGGCGAGATGGCGGCCGCGATGACCGCGCCGCCCTGGCGCGTCAGGCGCGACGCCACCCAGCCGATCCGCTCGATGTTCGTATCGCGGTCCTCCTTCGAGAAGCCGAGCCCCTTCGAGAGGTGAGTGCGAACGGTGTCGCCGTCCAGGTACTCCACGACGAAACCGCGCCGGTCGAGCTCGGGGCCGACGAGGTGCGCGATCGTCGACTTGCCGGCACCCGAGAGGCCGGTCAACCATACTGTGAAGCCGCCTTCCCGCTTGTGCCGCGACTCCGGGTGCTCGTGTGCGTAGATATGGCTGCCAGTCTGCTGCGCAGACTGGTTTGAGGATGCGTCGCTCAAGCTCGTCCTTTCTCGTCCCTAACCACTTCCGCGCGCAGCGCGGAAGTGGCATGGATGCCGCATTCGAGCTTGTCGGAGCCCGCCCAGCGGCCGGCGCGCTCTTCCTCTGCCGGCGTCGTCGGCCGCGTGCACGGGATGCAGCCGATCGAGCGGTAGCCCGTCTCGTGCAGCGGGTTGTACGGGATCTCGTTCACCGTGATGTAGGCCCACACCCGCCGCTCGTCCCAGTCGGCGAGCGGGTGGAGCTTCCAGACGCCGTAGCGCTCCGACCACTCGACCTTCGGCGTCTGCGCGCGGCTCGGCGACTGGTCGCGGCGGATGCCCGACGCCCAAGCCGAGTACGGTGCGAGCGCCTCGAGCAGCGGCTCGACCTTGCGGATATGGCAGCAGCGGTCGGGGTCGCGCTCCCAGAGGTTCGGGCCCTCGCGCCGGTGCTGTTCCGCCACCGTGACTACGTCCGGCCGGATCAGGTTGAGCCCGTAGCGCTCGACGAGCCGATCACGCGTCTCGTAGCTCTCACGGAAGAAGAGCTGGGTGTCGAGCTCGATCACGTCGATCGGCAAGCCGAGCTCGGAGACCATGTGGACGAGCACCGACGACTGCTTCTGCCACGAGCACGTCAGGCAGAGCCCCTCGCCCCACTGCGCGTACGCCCACCGGAGCAGGTCCTCCGCGGACAGCGCTTCGAGTTCGAGCTTAGGCCGTGGGAGCGCGCTCGCCACGCAGAAGAACCTCGTTGATGGTGTCGGCGCGGAGGCCCAGCCGGAGCGTCTCGAGCGGGATGACCTCCTCCGGCGGGATGTTCCCGAGGTTGACGTCCGCACCGAAGTGCTTGACGAACCACGCCTGCGCCGACTTCGTCGGAGCCTCGAAGATGATGCGGTCGAGCGCGAGTTCGTGCGCGATCTCCTCGAGCAGGCCCGTGCGCATCTCGCCGTCCGAGCGGAAGATGCCGGCGGTGCCGCCCTCGCGGCCCTCGGTGATGACCTTCCAGGCACCCGCTTGGAGCTCCTCCTTCAGCCACGCGACCCATTGGTAGGGGGCGAACACGACGTCCGAATCCTTGGAGCCGACCTCGGACAGAACCGTGAAATCGCGCGCGAGCTCGGCGATCAGCTCGAGCTTCCGCTCCCGGGGAATATCGACGGCGCCGTCCGAGATCTCGACGTGCGAGAAGCGGTGCTCGGCCAGCCAGCGTTTGTACGCGTCGAGCTTGTCGCGCACGACGACGGCCTCGAACAGAGTGCCGCCGCAGACGACGGGCGTCTCGAACGAGCGGTAGAGCGCAATCTTCTTCTCGAGGTTGCGCGTCACGTACGAGGTTCCCCAGCCGAGCTTGACGACGTCGACGTAGTCGCCCGCGGTATCGAAGAGACCCTCGATCTCACGCAGGTTCATGCCCTTGTCGATCACGTGCGTGAGGCCGCTGTCACGGGGCTTCGGCGACCGCGCGGGGAGATCGAGGAAGCCGTCAGAGCCGAGCAAGGATCCCCTCCAGCCGCTTCTTCGCTTCCTCGTTCACGTCGTGGTAGAGCGACGTTCCGTGCGCGTCGATGCCGACCGTGAGCGGGCCGAAGTCGCGCACGCGGAACTTCCAGAGGCACTCGGGCATGAGCTCCTCCCAGGCGACCTCCTCGATCTCCTCGATCTGGGTCGTCTCGAGCGCCGCCGCCCCGCCGACGATCGCGAAGTAGACCATGCCGTGCCGGCGCATCGGCTCGATCGCCTCGTCGGGGAACCCGCCCTTGCCGCAGATCGCCCGCACGCCGTACCGCGCGCCGAGCGGCTCCGTGAACCGCACCATGCGCGCCGAGGTCGTCGTGCCGATGCAGAGCTTCTCGTAGCGGCCCTCGCCCACCTTGCGGACGTTCGGCGCCGTATGCAACAGGAACGCGCCGCGCAGGTCCATCGGCGGCTCGACGCCCTGGTCGAAGATCCGGATCTGGGTGCGATCGCGCAGGCCGATGATATGACCCTGCACGACCACCTCGTCGCCGGCGCGCAGCTCGAGGATCGCGCGTTCATCCATGACGGGGAACGTGACCTCGTGCGTCGCCATTAGCCGACCCGCCCTCTGCCAAGCAACAGACTGTTACAAAGCGCGTTCGGCATCACGCCTCGCGGTCGAACTCGATGGTGCCGTCGGCGGCGACGTGCGCCGAGGCGCGCCGGGCTGCCCAGCACTGGTAGTTGACGGCCACGGGGTTGAGCGTCATGTGCGTGTCGGCGTGCTCGACGTGGCACTGGAGCACCGTGACGTCGCCGCCGAGACCCATCGGACCGATCCCCGTCTCGTTCAGCAGCGTGAAGAGCTCCTCCTCGAGCTTGCCCACCTCGGGATCCGGATTGCGCGTGCCGACCGGCCGAGCGATCGCCTCCTTGGCGAGGTACATCGCGTAGTCGGCCGAGCCGCCGATCCCGACGCCGACGATCCCGGGCGGACACGGCTTGCCGCCCGCGCCGACGATCGACTCGAGCACGAACTGCTTGATCCCCTTCACGCCGTCGGCGGGGATGCACATCTTCAGGAAGCTCATGTTCTCCGAGCCCGAGCCCTTGGGCACGCACTTGACGTCGAGACCGCCCCAGTCCGGCACGAACTCCCAGTGGACGATCGGAAGCCGGTGGCCGATGTTCGGGCCGGTGTTCTCGCGCGTGATCGTGTGCACGGCGTTCGAGCGCAGCGGGTGCTCCAGGGTCGCGCGCGCGGTGCCGTCGCGCAGTGCCTCGTAGATGCGCGCCGGATGCAGGGGAAAATGCTCGCCGACGCGGCACGTGTAGACGGCGATGCCGGTGTCCTGGCAGACGAGGTTGCTCTCGTCCTCGGCAACCTGGACGTTCTTGAGGATCGTCGAGAGCACGCGCTGCCCCGCAACCGACGTCTCCCGCTCAGCCGCGTCGGCGAGCGCGTCGCGCAGGTCCTGCGGGATGTCCTTGAGCGCCCAGACGTACAGGTACGCCGCCGCCTCCAGGACTGCCTCCTGCAGGCGGTTGGAAGTTGCCGTCGCGCTCACGTCACCTCCTCGCCTGCTCGGAGGCGGCCTTACCGGCGCGGCGTCCGAAGACCGTGCATTCGAGCAGGCTGTTGCCCATCATGCGGTTGCGGCCGTGCGTGCCGCCGGCGATCTCGCCGCAGGCGTACAGGCCCTCGAGCGTCGTCTCGCCCTGCTCGTCGATGACGAGGCCGCCGTTCTGGTAGTGGAGAACCGGGTAGGTCAGGAGAGGCTCCTTGAGCGGATCGATGCCGGCCGCACGGTAGCGGCGCAGCATGTACGGCAACGAAACTTCGGCGTCGGCCTCGGAAATCCGCGTCGTGTCGAGGTAGACCGCGGGGCGGCCGTCCGGCGTCTCGACGCCGCGGCCGGCGGCGACCTCGTCGAAGATCGCCTGGGACACCGTGTCGCGCGGCCCGAGCGAGTCCGTGAACTCCTCGCGCTCCGCGTTGAGGAGTACCGCGCCGTAGGCGCGCGTCGTCTCGGGGATCGAGTAACCCTGCATGTTCGGCGGCCAGGCGCCGCCGTTCGGGTGGTACTGGAGCGCATCGAGGTCGCGCGCCTCGGCGCCGGCGTCGAGTGCGATACGAGTCACCTCGCCGGTCGCGCCCGGGTGGTTGGTGGACAGCTCGCCGCGCTCTTCGGCCTCCCGGTAGCAGCGTCCGCCTGCTGCGAGCACCACGGTCGTCGCGTCGATCACGTGCTCGCCGCAGCGCGCGCGCCAGCCGTGCTCCCGGCGCTCGAGCTCGGCGAGCGGTGCCTTGGCGAACGTCTGCACGTTCCCCGCCTCGGCCGCGTCGCGGAGAGCACTCGTGATCGCGTGGCCGGTCCTGTCGCCCACCTGCAGGAGTCGCCGCCGCGACGCGCCGCCGCAG
>JACVRM010000113.1 GCA_014534415.1 Thermoleophilia bacterium
CGCCGAAGGCTGACGCCGCTGGACTGCAGGAGGCGGGCTTCGCCGAAGGCTGACGCCGCCGGAGGGCGGCCGCGAAGAAGCGCTACCCGGAGCCGACGTCCGAGGCGATCACGACCGGCTGCGCTCGGAACTCGGGATAGCCGTCCGCGCCGCCCAGCTCACGGCCGGCGGCTTCGGTGACCTCGTTCGATTCCAGGTCGTAGACCCGGCCGGTCACCTGCACGGTGTCGCCCTCGGACAGGTTGCCGGCGTTCTCCGCGATGACGAGCACCGCGCCCTCGCTGGTCACGTCCGGCTCGCCGACGTTCGACTCGGCAAGCGCGAAGATGCGGCCCTGCTCCCGGATCGCCTGCACCTGCCCCGAGACGGTCACGCGCGTCCCGTTTCGATCAGCCGTGAGGAGGTCCGTGATATTCGAGACACGCGGTGCCGCGTCGTCGCCGTCGTCGTCGGAGTTGCCCGCGATGACGATCGCGGCGATGACGACGACCAGCAGCAGCAGCGCGCCGACCGCGATGAGCGTGACGCGCCTGCGGCTCTCGTCTGCGCGTTCGGGCTCGACGTCGAGACTCGGCGGTTCGGGCACGCGACCTCCTCCCGGCGTCGTCTTCCCAGCGCTCCGCGACTGGAAACTAAGCGCGGTGTGTGACGAGCGCGATCACCAGTGCCGCCGCCGTCAGTTGCACCCATGCAGGCACACCGCCGCGCTTGTGCCACCCGGCGTGCCGGTGCGTCGGAAACAGCTTCCGGCCCCGGAGGCGCCATGGAAGCACGTGTTCGACGTCCGGGATCGAGGCGGCGAGCGCACCGATCGTCGCGGGGTGGAGTGCGCCGCGGCTTCTGGCCACGAATGCGACGGCGAGCGCGCCACTCACCGCCTCGAACCAGGTCGAGGGGATGTCCTCGTGCGGCGTCAGGTCGCCGAGCGCGTGCACGAGCGGGCCGGCGACGAGCGCCCGCGCCCGCGACCCGGCGAGCGCGCCCGCGGCCGCGCCGGTCGCGACGTGGAGCGAGACGATCATTGGCGGCACCCCTAGCAGACGGCGTATCCTCGAGCGGTGGGACGTACGGAGGCCGATCGGCGCCGTATGACGCTCGTGGCGACGATCCTGGGGTCGTCGCTCGCGTTTATCGACGTGACGGTCGTGATCATCGCGCTGCCGACGATCGAACGCGAACTCGACCTGGGCCTCGCCGGCGAGCAGTGGGTTTACCTGTCGTACTCGCTGGCGCTCGCCGCCCTCTACCTCGTCGCCGGCGCGGTCGGCGACCGCGCCGGGCGGCGCGAGGTGTTCGTCGCCGGGGTCGTCGGCTTCGCCGCCGCCTCGCTCCTCGCCGCGGCGGCGCCGAACGGCGCCGTGCTCATCGCTGCCCGCGCGCTCCAGGGCGTGGCCGGCGCGTTCGTGACCACGAACAGCCTGGCGCTCCTCCGCGAGTCGTACGGCAAGGAGGCGGGTCGCGCCATCGGGCTGTGGACGTCGTTCACCGGTGTCGCCACGATCGCGGGTCCGCCTCTCGGCGGCGCGCTCGTGGAGTGGGCCTCGTGGCGCTGGATCTTCTTCGTCAACCTGCCCGTCGCGGCCGCGACCGTCTGGTTCGCGCGCGCGGGACGCTGCCGGCAGCAGGCGGAGGCGCGTGTGGGCAGGCTCGACCTGCCGGGCGCGGCCCTCATCGCTCTCGGGACGGGCTCGCTGACGTACGCGCTCGTGGAGGGCGCGGACCAGGGCTTCGGCGACTACTGGTGGCTGCTCGTCGTCTCGGCGGTCGCGCTCGTCGCGTTCCTCGTGGTCGAGCACCGCAGGCGCGAGCCGATGCTGCCTCTCGGGCTGTTCCGCATCCGCAACTTCGCCGCCGCCAACGCGGCCACGTTCCTCGTCTACGCGGCGATCGGTGCCTGGCTCGTCTACCTGGTGCTCTACATTCAGTTCCTCGGCTTCTCGCCGTTCGTGACGAGCCTCGTCCTCGCGCCGACGACGCTGGTGATGATCCTGCTCGCGCCGCGCTTCGGCGCGCTGGCCGACCGGCAGGGACCGCGGCTCTACCTAACGGTCGGGCCGGCGCTCCTCGGCGCCTCGGCGCTCGTGTTCATGGCGGTCGACTCGAAGACTGAGATCTGGTATTTCGGGCTCGCCTCGCTCGCGCTGTTCTCGTTCGGACTCGCGATGCTCGTCGCGCCGATCACCTCGACCGCGCTGAAGAGTGCGCCGGAGAGGTACGCCGGCATCGCCTCGGGCATCAACACCACCTTCTCCCGGATCGGGAACCTGCTCGCGGTCGCGGTCGTCGGGCTGGTGGTGACGGTCGTCTTCGAGGCGAACGGCGGCACCTCCGCCGCCGTGCCGCTCGCGAAGGGCCAGGTCGGCGACGAGCTTCGCAGCGCCTCGATCGACGCCTTCCGTGCGGGCATGGCGGTCGTCGCCGCGCTCGCGTTCGCAGCGGCCGCGGTCGCGGCGATCGCAGTCTCGAACCGCGAGGCGCGGCAGGAGCAGGAGGCGGAGGTTACGGCACCCGCGGCGGTGCCAGCCGAAACCTGAGCGTCTCGGCGCGCCGCCGCGCGCGCTCGACCGCCTCCTCGCGGGTCTCACCGGCCTCGTAGACGATCGCGAGCCGGTAGCTGCCAGGGTCGTTCGCGTACGAGTCGCTCAGGTTGCGGCCGGCGGGCGCCAGAATCTCGACGTCCGGCCGCCCGCCGGGCGCTTCCTCGACGAACGCGTCGTCGAAGACGCGGCGTACGTAGCTGACGGCGACGCCGTCCGGCTCGGTCGTGTGCCAGCCCGGGTCGTCACCGCACGCGAGCGCCAGCAGGGCGCCGTAGCTCGAGCGTCGGTGAACCGCCTGGTACAGCGGCGCGAACTGGGAGGCGAGTCGCGCGTTGACCTCCACGATGCGGGCGGATCCGGTGTCCGGGACGAAGAACTCCACGTTGAAGAAGCCGCCGTCGAAGCCGAAGGCGGGGAGCAGGCGCCTCGCGACATCCCCGAGCTCGGCCTGCCGCTCGACAGGCAGGCGGGACGGATACTCGAAGCGCTCGAAGCTGTCGGTTCCCGGGTACATCACGGAGTCCGTGACGCCGAGCACGACCACTCGGCCGGCGTGCACGTAGCCCTCGAGCGTGACGAGGTCACCGGAGAGCACCTCCTCGGCGAGCAGGCCCCGTGCGGACAGGTCGAGGCCGGCGAGCGCCGCGATCTGTTCCCAGCCGGAGGCATAGGCGTCATCTCCTTCGCCGTCCGGCCGTTGCGGAACGTCGCGGACGAGGCGTGCGCGCTGCGAGAGCCGGCCGACCGCCGGCTTGACGAACCAGGGCGGCCCGAACGGCGGCGGCTCGGCGGCGACGTCGGCGAAGCGCGGCGTTGCCTCCGGAACGGCGCGCTGCTGGATCCGGCGTGCCGTGGGCTTGTGCTGGCACGACGCGACAGCGTGCGGAGACGGGCCCGGAAGGCCGCGCCGCTCGGCTACGACGGAGGCGAGCAGCGCCGAACGATCCTTCGTCCCGGCCACGCCGTCGGCCGGCACGCTCTCCAGCTCCGCCAGCAGCGCGGCGGCGTCGAACGACGGCAGCGCGTCGAGATCCGGACCCGCGAACCGAACGTCGTACGCCTCGACGCCCGCGGCGTCCACGAGCGCGACGTCGCGTTGCTGCGGGCAGAGAATGAGAACAGTGCGCCGCACGTTGTCCGATTGTGCGTGCTCCTTTACATTCCGGACGCCCTACTGTGAGCCAGGCTGCATCCCGAGGCACCGCCGCCGCCGCGGCTGCCCAGCTGTCGAAGCGCGAGATCGCCGCCGAGCTGGATGCGGCCCGTCGCCGCACGCTCGATCTGCTCGCCGCCGTTCCCGACGACGAGCTCCGGCGCCAGCACTCGCCGCTCATGTCGCCGCTCGTCTGGGACCTCGCGCACTGCGCGCACTTCGAGGAGCTCTGGCTCGTGCGCTCGCTCGGCGGCCAGGCCGCAGGCGACCGCCGGCTCGACGACCTCTACAACGCGTTCGCGCACGAACGCTCCGAACGCGCGGCGCTGGAGCTGCTGACGCCCGAGGAGGCTCGTCGCTACGCCGCCGACGTCCATGCGCGCGCCCTCGCGCTGCTCGAGCGCGTCGACTTCGACGGCGATCCGCTGCTGCGCGACGGCTTCGTCTACGGGATGGTCGTCCAGCACGAGCACCAGCACGTGGAGACGATGCTCGCGACGCTGCAGCTGCGCGACGCGCCACACCCGATCGGCCGCGAGCGCTCGCTGCGCTGGCGCGCGCGCGAGCACGCCGAGGTGCTGGTCGAGGCCGGGCCGTTCGTGATGGGCACGACGGCGAGCGACGAGCCGTGGGCATACGACAACGAGCAGCGCGCGCACGAGCTCGAACTGCCGGCGTTCTGGATCGACACGGTGCCGGTCACGAATGCCGCGTACCTCGAGTTCGTCGAGGCGGGCGGCTACGCCGAGTCACGGCACTGGAGCGTGGACGGCTGGCGGTGGCGGGAGGAAGCCGCCGTCGAACACCCGGAGTTCTGGCGCCGCGAGCCGGACGGCTGGTCTCGGCGACGGTTCGGCCGCTGGGAGGTGCTCCCGCCCGAGGAGCCCGTCCAGCACGTCTGCTGGTTCGAGGCGGACGCCTACGCGCGGTGGGCGGGTAAGCGCCTGCCGACGGAAGCCGAGTGGGAGAGGGCCGCGTCGTGGAGCCCGGACGGCGTCAAGCGCCGGTACCCGTGGGGCAACGAGCCGCCCGGGCCCCAGTACGCCAATCTCGGGGCGCGCCGCTTCGGCCCGGCGCCGGTGGGCGCCCACCCGGCTGGCGCGAGCCCCTGCGGCGCGGAGCAGCTCGTGGGCGACGTCTGGGAATGGACCGCGTCTGACTTCGCGGCGTACCCCGGCTTCGAGGCGTTTCCGTACCGCGAGTACTCGGAAGTCTTCTTCGCCGCGGGGTACAAGGTGCTGCGCGGCGGCTCCTGGGCGACGCACGCGCGGGCAATCCGTACCACGTTTCGCAACTGGGACCTCCCGGTTCGGCGTCAGATCTTCGCCGGCTTCCGGTGCGTACGCGATGCCTGACGGCCTCCCCGCAACGGCGCCGGAGCCGGTCGTCGACGTCCGCTACACCCCCGCCGAGCGGGCGGCCGCGCTGCGCGCGAGCGCGGTCGCCGGCTTGACCGCCACACCGAAAGAGCTCTCGCCGCAGTGGTTCTACGACCAGCGCGGCTCGCAGCTCTTCGACGAGATCACCAGGCTGCCGGAGTACTACTTGACCGAGCGGGAGCGCGACATCCTGCGCACGCGCGCCGACGAGCTGGCCGAGCTCACCGGAGCGAACACGCTCGTCGAGCTCGGCTCGGGGACATCCGAGAAGACGCGCCTGCTGCTCGACGCGCTCGCCGCCGCGGGGCATCTGCGTCGCTTCGCACCGTTCGACGTCAGCGAGGCAACGCTGCGCGCAAGTGCGGCTGCGATCGTCAACGAGTATCCGGGCATCGAAGTCCACGGCGTCGTCGGTGACTTCGAGCGGCATCTGGCGCTCCTTCCCGAGGGCCGGCGCCGCTTGATCGCCTTTCTCGGCAGCACGATCGGAAATCTCGCGCCGGAGTCGCGCGCGCGCTTCCTCTCGGCGGTGGAGCGGACGCTCGCGCCCGGCGAAGGGCTGCTCCTCGGTGTCGATCTGGTCAAGGACGTCGCGCGGCTCGAGGCCGCCTACAACGACGCAGCGGGAGTCACGGCCGAGTTCAACCGCAACATTCTGCTCGTTCTGAACCGCGAGCTCGGCGCCGACTTCGAGCCGACGCGCTTCGAGCACGTCGCGAGGTGGGACGGCGAGCACGAGTGGATCGAGATGCTGCTGCGGTCGACGGTCGACCAGAGCGTGCGCGTTGCGGCTCTTCGACTCGAGGTGAGGTTCACAGCGGGCGAGGAAATGCGGACCGAGCTGAGCTGTAAGTTCCGGCGCGCCGGCTTCGAGGACGAGCTCGCGGCCGCGGGGCTGGAACTCGTCCGCTGGTGGGCCCACGCGACGGGCGACTTCGCACTCGTCCTCGCGCGCGCCTGATGGAGCGCGTCGCACTGGTGACGGGCGCCTCGACGGGCATCGGGCTCGCGGTCGCCGAGCGCCTCGTCGCCGACGGCTTCGCGCTCGCCTTCGCGACACACAGTGAGTCCGACGAGGCTCGGCAGGCGTTCGAGCGAGTCAGCGCGCGCGGCCGGGCGCATTGGCTGGTCGGCGACCTGGAGGACCCCGCCGTACCCGACGGGCTCGTGCAGGAGGCGGTCGGCGAGCTCGGTCGCCTCGATGTGCTCGTCAACAACGCGGGTTTGACGAGCGCGAAGCCGGCGCTGGAGCTCACGGCCGACGACTTCGACCGGATCTTCACCGTCGATGTGCGGGCGGCGTTCCTCCTGGCGCGCGCGGCGGTCCAGCCGATGCGCGAGGCGGGCGCAGGCTCGATCGTCAACGTGACGAGCGTCCACGCGCACGTGCCGCGACCCGGCTTCGCGCTGTACGCAGCGGCGAAGGCGGCGCTCGGGATGCTGACGCGCGGCCTCGCACTGGAGCTGGCGGCCGACGGGATTCGTGTCAACGCCGTCGCGCCGGGCGCGATCGCCACCGAGCGAAACGAGGAGGCGGAGGAGCTCGTCGACGAGATCCCACTCGGCCGCGCGGGCACACCCCAGGAAGTCGCGGCGCTCGTCGCCTTCCTCGCCGGCGACGAGTCGCGCTACGTGACCGGATCGAGCTACGTCATCGACGGCGGCATGGCGCAGCACGTCGTGCCGCCCGCCTGGTAGGAGAGCGACTGGAGCGTCTTCGCGGGAGCCGGCGGGAAGCTGCGCGCCGGTCGCGGATCGCCGGCGAGGGTGAGTAGCTGAGCGGAACGGCCGGTGGACGCTCACTCGGGAGGAGGCTGACGCAGCCGCTTGACCTCGGCGCGCCGTCGCTTCTCGGTGAGCCGCTGCTCGCGGGCTGCGGCGCTTGGGCGCGTCGGGCGTCGCGCGCGGCGCGGCCGCAGCGCCTCGCGAAGCTGCGCGGCAACCCGCTCGAGTGC
>JACVRM010000066.1 GCA_014534415.1 Thermoleophilia bacterium
CTGCTCCTGTTGTTCGAGTTCGAGCCGCCGCCGGACGAGCAGGCGGAGGTCTTCCCGCCGCTCGACGGCACGACCACGCTGACGCCCGACGAGTTCGTGCACGACGAGGAGCTTCCGCCGGAACTCTACGGGGCCCGCCGGAAATTCTCGCTCGCCGGTCGCGCCTTCGTCGCATTCGCGACGGCAAGGATGCGCCCGGACGCCCATGCCCTGCGGCCGCTCAACGACGCGCTCGCCACGCTGCGCGTCGAGCGCGGGGATTTCTGTCCGGGCCCGGTGGAGCCGCCGCGGTTTCCGGCCCGGCCGGGCTGGCACGTCGGCGCTTCAGGACCCCAGCGGGTGCGAGCGGACGGAGACTTCCTCGCCGCCTGGGCTTCGACGGTCCCATACCGCGACGAGCCGTTCTCGGTGCCGCGCATGACCATGGAGGAGCTGCCGCCTGACGGAATCGCGATGACCATCTGGCTCGCGCGGCACAACCGCTGGCCGCCGACGCTTGCCAGTCGGGACGCGCCCGTCCTCGACCCGCCGTTCGGCCTCTCTGATCTGACCTGGCGCGAGCGCGCCGGACGCCTGCCTCGCGACCTGCCGATCCACCACCTGTTCGCCCGGGTCGCGGACATCTACTACGTGGAGATCTGGCTCGCCTTTGGCCGCGAGGCTCCGACGCTGCAGCAGCGCCGCGAGGCCGACGCGATGCTGCATGAGCTTCGTCTCCCGGACTGGGGACCGTGGGAGCGCGACTAGAGATCGCGGAGGAAGCTCGGCGGCTCCAGTGGATCGCCCGGCAGCCGCCCTCCTTCCGGCTCGTTCGGAGGTACGAAGGTACGCCGCTTGGGCGCCCCGCTCAGCCCGGTAGCCACGACCGTCACCCAGATCTGACCGCTGAGTCGCTCGTCGACGGTGGCGCCGAAGATGATGTTCGTCTCGTCGACGGCTGCCTGGCGTACCACCTCCGCCGCCTCGTTCACCTCGAAGAGCGACAGGTCGTCGCCACCGGCGACCGAGAGCAGGATGCCCTTGGCGCCGGCGATCTCCGTCTCGATGAGCGGCGAGCGCAGCGCCCGCTCGGCGGCCTCGCGAGCGCGGCCCTCGCCCGTGGCGAAGCCGATGCCCATGAGCGCCGAGCCGGCGTCCTTCATGATCGTCCGCACGTCGGCGAAGTCGAGGTTGATGAGCCCCGGCGTCGTGATCAGGTCGCAGATCCCCTGCACGCCCTGGCGGAGCACGTCGTCGGCGAGCCGGAACGCGTCGAGCATGGACGTGGACTTGTCCGCCACGTCGAGCAGGCGCTCGTTCGGGACGACGATGACCGTGTCGCAGACGTCGCGCAGCGCCGAGAGGCCCACCTCCGCCTGCGAGCGCCGCTTCGTGCCCTCGAAGCGAAACGGCATCGTCACGATGCCGACCGTCAGCGCGCCGAGCTCACGGGCGATCTTCGCCACGACGGGAGCCGCACCCGAGCCAGTGCCGCCACCTTCACCGGCGGTCACGAAGATCATGTCCGAGCCGCGCAGTATTCGCTTGATCGCGTCGTACGACTCCTCGGCCGCGCGGCGGCCGATCTCGGCCTCCGAGCCCGAGCCGAGGCCGCGCGTCAGGTCGCCGCCGATGTGGATCTTGACCGGCGCCTCGCTGAGCGCGAGCGCCTGCATGTCCGTGTTGACGGCGATGAAATCGACGTCGGCGATGCCGGCGTCGATCATCCGGTTGACGGCGTTGAGCCCGGCGCCACCCACGCCCACGACCCGAATGACCGCGAGGTAGGCCGCCGTCCCGGGCACGCGGTGCAGCCGCGCCCCCGGCTCGGGCAGCGTCTCCAGACGATGGACCGTGGCGCCTCGCGACTGCTCGCGACGCCCGCGCGCGGGCGCCTCCGCCTCCGGCTGCGGCTGCGCCTCACCAGCCTGAGACTGCTGCTGCTTCGCCGCCTCGGTCGCCTTGAACAGCTCGGCGAGCGGCCCCTCACGCAGACTCGCGCGCTTTCGCGCCATTGAGCACCTCCTTCGCCAGTTCGCGGTAGGCGTCGGCCGCCGTGCCGCGCGGGTCGTACTTGAGCACGGACGAGCCCTTCACGGGCGCCTCCGCGAAGCGGATCGTCTTGCGGATGCGAGTGTTGAAGACGAGGTCGCCGAAGTTCTCCTGCAGGATCTCGATCGCCTCGCGCGAGTGCAGTGTGCGGCCGTCGAACATGGTCGGAAGGATCCCCATGATCCGGACGTGCGGGTTGAGGTTCTCGCGGATCATCGTCAGGGTGTTCTCCAGCTGGACGAGGCCCCGCAGCGAGAGGTACTCGCACTGGACGGGCACGATCACGCCTTCCGACGCGACGAGTGCGTTGATCGTCAGTAGCCCAAGCGACGGCGGCGTGTCGATCAGCACGTAGTCGTACCGATCCTTGATCGGGCCGAGCGCCTTGTCGAGCGCGCGCTCGCGCCCGATGGTCGCCGATAGCGCCAGCTCGGCGCCGGCCAAGTCGATCGAGGAGACCGCAAGATCGATCTCCGCCTCATGAATGACGTGCTCGATCGGCAGGCGGTGCACGAGCACGTCGAACATCGAGCGCGTGATCTGGTCGGGGTTGAAGCCCTGACTCATCGTCAGGTTGCCTTGCGGATCGAGGTCCGCCGCGAGCACGCGCAGCCCCTGTTCCTTCAGCGCCACGGCGAGGTTGAGCGTCGACGTCGTCTTGGCGACCCCGCCCTTCTGATTTGCGAACGCGATGACCCTCGCCAGCTTCTCTCCTTGCTCTGTGGGCGCGCGCGGCGTTCGCGTCAGGAGGCGCAGCATGGCGCCTCCTTTCCACCCGTCGTAGCGTAGTCCTTTCCGGCCTCCTTCTAGGTAACGCGCATGAGGTCGCCGCGCGTTGGCGACGCTTCGGTTCTACGCTGTCGGCGCGGACTCGCGCGTGGCGAGCGCGTTGCGGCAGCGCTCGAGCGCCTCGCTCGCCGGCGCCGCACCGTCTGCCTCCGTGGCGAGCCACTCCTCAGCCTCACCGAGGAGCGCGCGCAGCTCGCCGAGCAGCGTCGTGGCGGGTGCTCCGGCGATGTGGAGCGTCTCGATGCGGTCGAGCCGCTCGATTACGCGGCGAGCCTCGTCCATTGGAGCGACCGTAGCGGCGGCGGTGTGACCGCTTCGTCGCGCGAACGTGACGATTACGCGACGCGTGGTTCCGCCGCGCGCGCGAGCAGCCGCCCGCCCGGTCGCGGCCGCACGCCGAGCAACGACTCGTCGAGCGCGCTGACGAGCTCGGCTCGGTCTCCGAAGACGAGCGCCTCGACGAGCGCATCCCGCACTGCCCCCGCGACGTCGCCGCCCTCTCCTCCTTCGGCGAGTTGACGCAGCCGTGCGTGCTGCTCGGCGCGCTCGCGGCCGCTCTCGCCCAGGAGCACAGCCGCCCTGAGCGCCGCGGCCCAGAGTCCGGCGCCGCCGCCGAGCAGCGAGTCGAGCGCGGCCCGGAGTTGCTCGGAGCGGAACGGCTCCGCCTGGAAGAGCGACAGCTCCCAGCGGTCGAGCGCCTCCCCGAGTTGCGGGTCCTCATCGGCCGCCGCGACGTGCTCGCGCAGACGCCGGGCCAGCTCGCCGCGAAAGACGTCGAGCCGGGTCGGCTCGCCCGGCGGCTGGGCCGCGGCGATCGGAAGCACGGGTCGCACGCCGACCGGCCGCCAGTCGACGCGCTCGAAGAGCACCGGGCCCGCGGCCACGGGCCCGCCGACGGCGAGCCGCAGCGCCGTGACGGCATCGGCGAGTTCCGCGGCCCCGTCCGGGCGGGCGGTGGCGCCCTGCGGTAGCACGTGCATCAGTTCGAGGACTGCTGAGCGGTCCGGCTCGCGCGCGAACCGTTCCGGCAGCAAGCCACTCGATTCGGGCCACGGCCCGGACAGTTCGCCGGTCACGAAGGGACGCACGCGGATTCCGGCGCCCAGCTCGATCGCCGCGCCGACCTCGAGGCCGATCAGCGGGCTGACCACGACGTGGCGGCGCTCGGCGCCGAAGAGCGAGCGCTCCAGCTCGCCGTACTCGCGCTCCCACGTCTCGTCGTCCCAGTCGAAGCCGCCGCGTGCGTCGGCGGTCCGCACGACGAGCGGCAGCAGGATCGTCTCCCAGAGCGCGTCTTCGCCCGTGCGCCCGCTGTTCAACCCGCCGGCGAAGATGCGGGCCGCCGGCTCGTCGAGGAGGGCGTCGATTGCCAGGCGGGCGTCCGCGAGCTCGGCCAGCCGCTGGGAGCGCGCCTCGACGAAGCTCGCGATCAGCGGCCGGAACTCGTAGAACGTCGTGCGACCCTGCGCGTCGTGTTCCTCGAACGCGAAGGGGACTTCAGCGCCCGCCTCCACTTCGGTCGCGAGCAGACGGAAGCTCGCCAGCGAGAAGCAGCGCAGCGCAGCATGGAGATCCGGCGACCGCGGAGCCACGGGAACGGCTTACGCGACCGGGGTCCGCACTCCTGCGCGCGGCGGTGAGTCCTCGACGCCGATGCCGGCTTTGCCGGTGTCGGCTGCCGGCGTACTCGGAGCAGCCATTCGACCGGAAGTCGTCATGGCGCGCGGAGCGCGCCGGACCTCTGATCGAGAGGGCCTGTCTGGCAGCCTGGGCACCAGAAGGACGGGCGGTTGTCGTCGCCGTGGCCGCGCCGCCGGATCGGCGCGCCGCAGCGCGGGCACGGCCGGCCGGCGCGGCCGTAGATCTTGCGCTCCTCCCACTCGGCGGCGACCGATCGACGCATCAGCCGCGTTGCGGCGGCGAGGATCTCGCGCAGCTCCGGGTCGGAGACGTCGGCGAGGGCCCGCCAAGGCGAGACGGCTACCGTCCATAGCGCCTCGGCACGCCAGACCGTCCCGATCCCCGCCACGAGCCGCTGGTCGATGAGGGCGTCGCCGACCGTCCGCCGCTGATCCTCGGCGCGCAGGTTCGCCACCATGCGGTCGTAGTCGGGCTGCTCGGCGAGAACGTCCGGCCCGACGCGTCGCGCGGCGCGGGCGTTGAGCTCGAGCACCCGGCCACCGAACAGCAGCCCCTTGGCTCGCTCGCCGCGCAGCACGAGCCACGGCCGCCCGAACAGCGGCGCTTCGCGCGCGACGACGCGCCAGCTCCCCGACATTCGCAGGTGACTGCGGACGACCACGCCGCCCTCGAACCGGAACAGGAGGTTCTTCCCGACAGCCTCGACGCTCTCGAGCCGCCGCCCGTCGATCCGTTCGGCGACGCCGGTGGCCTGACCACGCGGATGTGGCGACGTTGCTTCGATGCGATCCCCGACGAGCGGCTGCAGGCGCCGCGCCGTTCGATGGAGGCTGTCACCCTCCGGCATGCAGAGAATTGTCCTCCCTGTCGAGCGAATGGAAACCGTGAATCCACGTGCGCGTTCCGCGGCGGCCGGGGCCGTCGCCGCGACCGTCTGGGGCTTGATCGAGCCGGTTGACCAGCGGCTCTTCCGGTGCGACTACTCCGACATCGCGCTGCTCGGCAAGGCAGTGGCGCGGCGGCACTGGCGACCGGTCGGGTTCGCAATGCACGCGGCGAACGGGGCGGCTTTCGGCCTCGCGTTCCACACGCTGCGCCGTCGAACCGGTGCGCCGCCACGTCGCCTCGCAGTCGCCGCCGCACTCGCCGAGCACGTCGCCCTTTACCCGCTCTTGTACTTCGTCGACCGCTTCCACCCGGCGCGCGGCGAACCGGGCGTGCCGCGCCTGCTCACCAATCGCCGAGCATTCGGCCAGGCGACCCTCCGCCACGCGGTCTTCGGCGCAGTCCTGGGCCGTCTGGCCCGCTCCTAGAAGTCACGGCCGGAGGACGGCCCGGCGCGGCCCCGCGAGGAAGCCCGCCTCGACGAGCAGCGGCAGGAACTCGCTCTCGACGACCGGCTCGCCGTCGAAGCGCTCGACCGCCAGGCGTTTGGTCCGACCGCGCTTGACGTGCTCGACGAGCGCGGCGAGCGCGGCGCGCAACCAGTGCTCGTCCGGGTCGCGAAGCGGCACGAACGTGCGCCCGCCCCGCTCGACGAAGAGAGCGGCCTCACCGTTCAGAAGCACGACGTGCGCGCCCGCGACGCGGGCGGCTCGCCCGCCGGCGCGGCGCGGCCAGGGCAGTACGGCGCCGTACGGCTGAGCCGGGTCGGCGGCCGCGAGCACGAGCGTCTCGAGCTCGTCCTCGGGCGCGTGGCGAAGCTCGCGAAGACGCTCGACGGCACCGCCGAGCGCGAACTGCGCGCCGCCAAGGCCCTCGACGAAGTAGCCGCGCCGGCAGAGCCCGAGCGTCTCGAGCGCCTTGAGCTCGCCGTAGACGGCGCCGTAGCCGCCCGCGATGCCCTCGGCGCGGACGCCGTCCCGCGTCACGATGCCCTGCCGCTCGAGCAGGAGCTCCGCGAGCGCGCGCCGGTCTGGACCAGGTCCGGCGACAGTGTCCCCGGATCTGGTCCCGGAGAACAGCCGGTCGGTCAAGGTCCACCGGCCCTGCGTCGCCGTGACTGCGCCCGCACGGCGCCGCGAGAAGCGGCGCGGCCGGCGCGGCGTGTCGGGGACGCCGTACCGCCGGCCCGCTCGCAGCGGCGTCCAGGCGTCGTTCGTCACCTCGCCGGCCCAGACGAGCTCCCAGAGCGCGGGCAGCGCGTCTTCAGCCTCGAGCCCCGTGGCGGCGAGCAGGTCGAACCAGAACTCGGCGCTGCGAGCGAGCGCGCGGCGGATTGCGGCGTGCGCCGAGCCTTCCGGGCGTTCCGCAGCCGGCGGCCGGCCGAGCACCGGCGCGTCCTCGCGAAAGTACACGGCGATGCGGTCGAGACCCGCACCGACCCATACGAGCTCTCCCGACGCGCAGAGCCCGTCGAGCTGGAGCGGCTGGTAGTCGGGCACGCGCCGAGGCAGCACCTCGCTCTCCCAGAGCGCCACGGGCAGCGCCAGCGCCTGGAGCGGCACGAGCGCCTCGCGCAACGACGCACGCCGGTCGATGCCGTGCCAGCTCGGCAGGAAGCGGCCGAGCGCCGCCTGCTCCGCTGGCTCGACTTCGCGCCGTAGCGCCGCGAGCGAGGCGCGCCGGAGGCGCCGAAGCACCTCGGGATCGCACCATTCCCGCTCGGTTCCACCGGGGCGTAGCTCGCCGCGCACCAACCGCTCTTCGCGCTCGAGCGCCGCGAGCTCGACTTCCACTCGCCCGCGGTCGACGCCGAACCGGACCGCCGCCTCCTTCGTCGTGAACGGCCCGCGCCCGCGCGCGAAGCGGGCGAGCAGGGTGCGGAGCGGCTCTGCCCCCGCCTCGAGAAAGGTTTCCGGCAGGCCGCCGGGCGGCATGGCGCCGAGCGCGTCGCGGTAGCGACCGGCGTCCTCGGCGGCTGCGATCGCCGCCTCCCCCGCGATCTTGACGCGGACGGCGCGGCGCTCGCGAACGAGCGTCTCCGCGAAGCCGGGGTCGTACTCGCCCTCGAAGCGGTGCCCGCGCAGGAGCAGAACGTCATGGAGCTCGTCGGCGTTCCGCGGCGCGCCGCGCAGCTGCGCCTCCACTTGCTCGATCGCGTCGCGATCGAGCAAGTCCCTGAGCTCCTCCTGGCCGAGCAGCTCGCGCAGCAGGTCGCGGTCGAGGGACAGCGCCTGCGCGCGCCGTTCGGCCGCCGGCGTGTCGTCCTCGTACATGTAGGTCGCGATGTAGTCGAAGAGCAGCGACGCCGCGTACGGCGACGCCGATGCGGTCTCGATCTCCACGAGGTCGAGCTCTCGCGCACGGACGCCCTGGAGCAGCCGTTTCAGCGCGGGCAGGTCGAAGACGTCCTGGAGGCACTCGCGGTACGTCTCGAGGATGACCGGGAACGAGCCGTATTTGCGCGCGACCTGCAGCAGGCTCTGCGCCTTCAGCCGCTGCTGCCACAGCGGTGTCCGCTGCCCCGGTCGACGGCGCGGGATGAGCAGCGCGCGCGCAGCGTTCTCCCGGAAGCGCGCGCCGAAGAGCGCTGTCTGGCCGACCTCGCCGACGACGAGATCCTCGAGCTCGTCGGGGTCGACGAGCAGCTCGTCGACCGGCGGCGGCTGGTCCGCGTCGGCGAAATGCAGCGCGACCCCGTCGTCGGACCAGAGCGCCTGTGCGTCGAGGCCGAGAGCGTCGCGCAGACGCGCCGTGATCGCCATCGCCCACGGCGCGTGGACGCGCGCGCCGAACGGCGTGAGCAGGCAGACGCGCCAGTCGCCGATCTCGTCGCGGAAGCGCTCGACCACGATCGTGCGGTCCGACGGCACCGCGCCCGTGGCGTCCGCCTGCTCCCGGAGGAACTTGAGGAGGTTCTGCGCGGCGCGATCGTCGAGCCGGTGCTCGTCGCGCAGCCGCTTGAGCGCCTTCTCGTCAGAGCGCGCGACGAGCTCACGCGACGCCTTGCCGATCGCCGCGCCCAGCTCGTACGGGCGGCCGACGCCCTCGCCCTTCCAGAACGGCACCGCGCCGGGCACGCCGGGCGCGGGCGAGACGAGCACGCGGTCGCGCGTGATCTCCTCGATCCGCCACGTCGACGCTCCGAGCAGGAACGTCTGGCCGGCGCGTGCCTCGTAGACCATCTCCTCGTCGAGCTCGCCCACGCGGCCGCCGCCGTCGACGAGGTGGACGCCGAAGAGCCCGCGGTCGGGAATCGTCCCTGCATTCGTGACCGCCAGACGGCGTGCGCCCTCGCGGCCACGGATCGTGCCCCCGGTGCGGTCCCAGATGATGCGCGGCCGCAGCTCCGCGAACTCGTCGGAGGGGTACCGGCCCGCAAGCATGTCGAGCACGTTCTCGAGTTGCCCGCGCGACAGGTCCGAGAACGGGTAGGCGCGGCGAACGAGCACGTGCAGGTCGTCGACGGCCATTTCCTCTTGCGAGGAAATGGCTACGACTTGCTGCGCCAGCACGTCGAGCGGGTTCCGCGGGATCTGCGTCTCTTCGATCTCGCCCGCGAGCATCCGCCTGGCGACGACGGCGGACTCCAGCAGGTCGGCCCGGTACTTCGGGAAGATGCGGCCCTTGGAGACGGCGGTCAGCTCGTGGCCGGCGCGGCCGATGCGCTGGAGCCCGCGAGCGACCGACTTCGGACTCTCCACCTGGACGACGAGGTCGACGGCACCCATGTCGATGCCGAGCTCGAGCGACGACGTCGCGACCAGACACGGGATCTCGCCCCGCTTCAACAGCTCCTCGATCTCGACGCGCTGCTCGCGGGCCAGCGAGCCGTGGTGGGCGCGAGCGATCTCGTGCTCGGCCAGCTCGTTCAGGCGCAGCGCGAGCCGCTCGGCCAGGCGCCGGTTGTTGACGAAGACGATCGTCGAACGGTGCTGCTGCACCAGTCGCAGGAGCTCCGGGTAGATCGAGGGCCAGATCGACTGGCTGCCGAGCTCTGTGCCGGCGTCCATCTCCTGCCCGTCGGCGGGGACGGGATACGAGAGCGACGAGGTCGAGGCCAGCTCGCGCATGTCGTCCACCGGTACGACGATCTGGAGATCGAGCTGTTTGGCACGGCCCGCGTCGACGAGCTCGATGGGACGGCCGCCGGACACGAAGCGCCCGATCTCCTCCAACGGCCGTTGTGTGGCCGACAGCCCGATGCGCTGCATCGGCTTGTCTAAGAGGTGCTCGAGGCGTTCCAGCGTCAAGGCCAGGTGGGTGCCGCGTTTGCTGCCCGCGACGGCGTGGACCTCGTCCACGATGATCGTTTCGATCGTCTTCATCACGTCGCGGGCACGCGACGTGATCAGTAGGAACAGCGACTCGGGCGTGGTGATGAGGATGTCGGGCGGGTTGCGCAGCATCTGCTCGCGCTCGCGCTGGGGCGTGTCGCCGGTGCGGACCGCGACCTGAAGCGAGCTCTCGAGGCCGGCGAGCGGTCCGCGCAGGTTCCGCTCGACGTCGTAGTTGAGCGCCTTGAGAGGCGAGACGTAGAGCAGGCGGATCCCGTCGCCCGGCTCGGCCTGGAGGCGGTCGAGCCCGTAGAGGAAAGCGGCCAGCGTCTTGCCCGAGCCGGTCGGCGCCTGGATCAGCGTGTGCGAACCCGACGCGATGACCGGCCAACCGCGCGCCTGCGCCGGCGTGGGCGCCTCGAAGGTGCGCTCGAACCACGCGCGCGTCTCGGGGGTGAACACGGCGAGCGGATCCACGGGGCCAGCCTAGCCACCGCGCGCGTGCCGAACAAGTGTTCGATCCCTTGCGCTCGGGCCTGGGCCGAGCGAGGATCCACCCGTGGATCTCGACGAGTACCGCGCGACCAGCCTCGAGAGTTGGAACCGCGTGGCGACGCACTGGGAACGGCACCGCGACTTCGTCTGGGAGGGCTCGGCCCCAGTCGGCCGCCGGCTCGTCGAGCGCCTCGATCCGCAGCCGGGGGAGACGGTGCTCGAGCTGGCGGCCGGCCTCGGCGACACGGGCTTTCTCGCCGCACCGCTCTTGGGTCCGGACGGGCGTCTGATCACGAGTGATTTCTCGGCCGGGATGCTCGAGGCCGCCCGCCGGCGGGCGGCCGAGCTCGGCATCGAGAACGTCGAGTTCCGGCAGCTCGACGCCGAACGAATCGAGCTCGCCGCCGACAGCGTCGACGGCGTCCTCTGCCGTTTCGGCTACATGCTGATGGCCGATCCAGCCGCCGCGCTCCGTGAGACGCGCCGCGTCTTGCGCCCGGGCGGACGGTTGGCGTTCGCCGTCTGGGCCGACCCGGACAGCAATCCATGGGCCAGCGAGGCGGGACGCGTCTTCGTGCAGCGCGGCGTCATGCCGCCTCCTGAGCCCGGCGCCCCGGGCATGTTCACCATGGCCGATCCGGCCCGCATCCAGGAGCTGATCCGCCGAGCCGGCTTCGAGAGGGTCGACGTGGAGGATCTCGCGCTCGACCTCGAGTACGCGAGCTTCGACGAGTACTGGTCGCGGATGCTCGA
>JACVRM010000050.1 GCA_014534415.1 Thermoleophilia bacterium
AAATTGCGCCCCTTGAGGTGCTGCGGCAGTTCGACCACGCGTCGCGATGCTAGGAGACGTAACTTGACAACAACACGCTTAGGTTTTATAGTGGCGCTACAAGCAACTAGCGGGGACAAGGAGGTGCAATCGATGGCCACACTCGTTCGTTGGGAGCCTCTGCGCGAGGTCGCTGCGCTTCAGAACGAGATGAGTCGCTTCATGAGCTCGGTCTTCGGCGGCGAGGGCAACGGTCAGAGCACGCGCTCGTGGGTTCCCGCCGTCGACGTCTGGGAGACGGAAAAGGAGGTCGTCTACGCGTTCGATCTCCCCGGCATCCCGGAGGACAAGATCAACATCGAGTTCGAGGAGGGCGCACTCACGATCTCCGGTGAGCGTGAGCGCACGCAGGAGCAGTCGGACGAGCGCTTCTACCGCTTCGAGCGCCGCTTCGGCTCGTTCGCGCGCACGATCGGCCTCCCGCAGGGCGTCACCGAGGACGGCATCCAGGCCGACTATCGCAACGGCGTGCTGGAGGTGCACGTCGCGAAGCCCGAGACGCCGAAGCCCCGCCGCATTCAGATCGGCGGCAGCGAGCAGGCGACGATCGAGGGCACGGCCAAGAAGTCGTAGCGCACACGGTACCGACGCGTAGCGAAGGGCGGCTCCGGCCGCCCTTCGGCATACCTGGACGAGCTCGGCTCGGCGTCTGACCCCGGGCGCGCGCTATAGGCGCGGTGTACGGCCGGACCCGCAGCGTCAGCCGGCGACGGGCTCTTCGACGCCCGCCTCGCGCAGCAGCTCGCGGAGCCGAGCGAGGCCGGCGAACGTCCGGCTCTTGATCGTTCCGAGCGGCTCGCCGAGGCGCTCGGCGATCTGGGACTGCGTCAAGCCTCCGTAGTACCCGAGCTCCAGCGCCTCGCGCTGGTCGGGCGGAAGCCGGCGCAGCGCTTCTTGAACGAGCCGGCGATGGAAGCGCACCGATGCCTCGTCGTCCGTCGCGGCTGCCGCAGCGTGGAGCGAATCGTCCAGCGGCTCGCCGCGGCGCCGCTCCTCGCGTCTCACCAGGTCGACAGCGCGCCGGTGGACGAGCGTGAGGATCCACGTGCTCGGCCGGGCACGCTCGGGGAGGAAGGTGGCGGCCGACCGCCACACGGCGAGGAACGCGTCCTGGACCGCGTCCTGTGCGAGCGTCTCGTCGCGAAGGATGCGTAGCGCGAGGCCGTACGCGACGCCGCCGAAACGGTCGTAGAGCTCGGCGAGCGCACGCTCGTCCGAGCGCGCCAGGAGATCGAGCAGCTCCTCGTCCGTGAGATGCCCGAGCGACTTCGTCCTCCCTCGCCGCACCGCATCCGAACGTAGCACGGTGCCCACGCCGGCCAGGTGAGGGAGCCGAAGCGTCGTCACGCGGGCTCTGCCGTGATCACCGGCTCGCCGGTCGGTTGGGCGACTCGACCGTCCTCGATGGTGACGGCGACCGTCGCGCCGGCCGGCACGGGCCGCTCGAGCGGGACGGCGCGGCAGCCGGCACCGCCGTCGAAGACGCCGGCTGGCTGCGGGCGGCCGCCCTGGATGACCCATGCCTCGTACGTCTTGCCGCCGGGCGCCTCGGCGAGCCGGCAGACGACGAGCGCGGCGGAGCGGCCCTCGCCGACGACCAGGCTTCCTTCGGCACCGGTCAGCTCCGTGCGCGCCGCATCCGGGTCGGCGGCGAATGCGAGCGCCCGCTCGGTCGCCTCGCGCGCCGATCGTTCGTCGTCGAGCTGGCTCGAGAGGGAGACGCTCCAGACGCCGAGCGCGAGCGCGGCCACCGCCGCAACGGCCGCGACGCCGCCGAGCGCGGGCAGCGTCCAGCGCCGCGGCAACGGGACGACGTTGGGTCGGTCGGCACGCGCGGCGTCGAGGATGCGGCCGCGCAGCTCCGCCGGCGGCGCCGGCGCATCGACCGCGTAGGCAAGCGAGGCGGCCGTCTCGCGGAACGACGCGACCTCGTGCGCGCACTGCTCGCACGCCGCGAGGTGCCGCTCGAACGCGGCCCGGTCGTCGTCGTCGAGCGCGTCGAGCGCGTAGGCGGCGGCCAGCTCGTGGAGATCGGTGTCGTTTACGCGCATGGGGTGCGTCCGAACGGTACCGCTCTACTTCGCGGCGGACCGCCCGGCGGTTCGCCGCTTCCTTGTAACAGACTGTTACTTGGCCACCACGCGGGTGCCCGCGCGGCCGTCGGCGGCCATGCCGAAGGCCTCGGCCGACGTGATGAGCGCCTCGCCGCCGGTTGCGTACACGAACGCGGCCGCCGCCTCGAGTTTGGGGCGCATCGAACCGGCCGGGAGCTCAGGCGCGAGCTCGTCCGCTTCGCGCGCGGAAAGCGTTGCGATGCGCTCGGCCCGAGCGGTGCCGAAGTCGCGCAGCACCGCATCCACGTTCGTCACCAACACGAGTCGCTCGGCACCGAGCGCGATCCCGAGCAGCGCGGACGCCCGATCCTTGTCGACGACAGCATCCACACCCGTCAGCACGCCGTTCCGCCGCACCACCGGGATGCCGCCCCCGCCGCACGCGACGGTCGTCGTGCCGGCGGCAAGCAGTGAACGCACGGCCTCGAGCTCGAGCACCTCGAGCGGGTGTGGTGACGGAACTGTCCGACGCCAGCCGCGTCCCTCCTCATGCGCAAGCGTCCAGCCGCGCTCACCCTGGAGCGACTCGGCTCGCGCCGCGTCGTAGAACGGCCCGACCGGCTTCGCCGGGTCGGCGAACGCGGCATCCTCCGCGGCGACGAGGACGTGCGTGAGCAGGCACGCCACCGGCCGCCGCGACATCGAGCGCAGTGCCGCGGCGATGAGCGCGCCGATCTCCGCCTGCGTCTGTGCCACGGCGAGGTAGAGCGGCAGCGGCGGCACCTCGTCCGCAGCCCGTTCCTGCCGGAGCAGCTCGTTGCCGACCTGCGGCCCGTTCCCGTGCGTCACGACGAGCGGCTCGTCGAGGAGCGGCCCAAGCGCCGCGGCAGTCTCCCGGACACGCGCGAGCTGCTCGGCCGCCGTGCCCCTTTCGCCCGCGCGAACCAGGGCGTTCCCGCCCAGCGCGACGACGGTGAGCGTCACACGAGCGCCGCTTGGGGCAGGACGCCGCGCCCGCGCAGCACGTCCGCGATCGTCGGCTCGCCGATCTCCTCCAGCCGGTACGTGACGCGCAGGGCCGGCTTGTCGAGCTCGATGAGACGCCGCAGGTCGATCGGCGTCCCGATCAGCACGACGTCGGCGTCCGACCGGGCGATCGTCTCGCGCAGCTCGGCGATCTGCTGGCGGCCGTACCCCATCGCCGGCAGTACCTCGCCGACGTGCGGGTACCTCTCGAAGGTCTCGCGGATCGTCCCGACGGCGAAGCGACGCGGGTCGACGAGCTCGGCCGCGCCGTGCGCGCGAGCCGCGAGCACTGCCGCGCCATACGCCATCTCGCCGTGCGTCAGCGTCGGCCCGTCCTCGACGGCGAGCACGCGCTTGCCGGAGATCTCCACGCCGTTCTGCTCCACGTCGATCGGCGAGGCAGCCTGCACGATCGCCGCGCGGGGGTTGTGGACGCGGATCGAGCGCAGCACGGCCTCGACGGCGTCCGGCTGGGCGCTGTCGACCTTGTTGACGATGCAGAGATCTGCCATGCGGAGGTTCGTCTCGCCCGGGTGGTAGCGCAGCTCGTGCCCGGGGCGGTGTGGGTCGACGACCACGACGTGAACGTTCGGCGTGATGAACGGCGTGTCGTTGTTCCCGCCGTCCCAGACGATCACGTCTGCTTCCTCCTCGGCACGCCGCAAGATCGCCTCGTAGTCGATGCCGGCGAAGACGAGATTGCCCTCGGCAAGGTGCGGCTCGTACTCCTCCCGCTCCTCGATCGTGCAGTCGGCCGCGTCGAGATCGTCGTAGCGCTCGAAGCGCTGGACAGCCTGAGCGGTCAGGTCGCCGTAGGGCATCGGATGGCGCAGGACGGCGACGCGCTTGCCGCCCTCGCGGAGAAGCCGCGCCACGTGCCGCGTCGTCTGGCTCTTACCCGACCCCGTGCGCACCGCGCAGACCGCGACCACCGGCCTGGTCGACGGCAGCTCCGTCTCTCGCGGCGCGAGCAGCCGGTAGTGCGCCCCGGCGGCGAGCGCGCGCGAACCGATGTGCATGACGTGCTCGTGCGTCACGTCGGAGTACGCGAACACGACCTCGTCGACCGCGTACTCGCGGACCAGCCGCTCGAGGTCGTCCTCCGGAAAGATCGGGATGCCGGTCGGATAGAGCTCGCCGGCCAGCTCGTACGGGTAGACGCGCCCGTCGATGTTCGGGATCTGCGTAGCCGTGAAGCCGACGACGTCGAACGCTTCGCGGTCGCGGAAGACGAGGTTGAAGTTGTGGAAGTCCCGACCGGCCGCGCCGGCGATGAGCACGCGAGTGCGATTCATCGCTGTATAAAGCCTATGCAGAGCGGGCGGACGGAGGGGGCGGTAGAGTCGCCTCCGGAGAAACGCGTGGCCCGCTTCCCGGATGCTCTGAACCAGCAGATCGCGCACGAGTTCGCTGCGTCGCAACAGTACGTCGCGATCGCCGTCCACTACGACGCCGAGACACTGCCGCAGCTCGCGTCGTTCTTCTACCGCCAAGCGGTCGAGGAGCGGAACCACGCGATGATGATCGTCCAGTACCTGCTCGACTCTGGGCTGCCCGTCGAGATCCCGGGAGTCGCCGCGCCGCGGGCCGAGTTCCGAGGCGCCGAGGAGCCCGTCGCGCTCGCGCTGGAGCAGGAGCGGCGCGTGACGGAGCAGATCAGCGAGCTGACCCGCCTCGCGCGCGAGGAGAACGACCTCGTCGGCGAGCAGTTCCTGCACTGGTTTCTGTCCGAGCAGCGGGAGGAGGTCGCAAGCATGTCCGAGCTGCTGGCGATCGTCCGCCGCGCCGGCGACAACCTGCTCCTCGTCGAGGAGTTCCTCGCCCGCCAGTCCGTCGGCGACCAGGGCGAGTCCGTCGGCGCCCCGGCGGCGGCCGGCGGCGCGCTCTAACGGCTACGCGAGGGCGAGGCCCTCGCGTATCCGGTCTTCGATCGCGGCCATCTCGATGCCGGAGCCGGTCAGCTCCGCGAGCATGTCGTCGGCGCGGCGCTCCTGGCCCTCCGACCAGAGTTCGCGGAGCAGCTCACCGGCGTCGCGCCGCGTAAACCACGTGTTGCCGAACTCGGTCCGCAGGAAGTCGCGGAGCTGCGCCTCGAACGCCCACGAGCGTAGGTACTCGGTCACGTAGAAGCCGGCGTCGATGTCGAAGAGGTAGTTGGCCGGCGTCGGCTCGATCTTGAGCGCCTCGCCGAGCAGCTCGACGTAGCGGCCGCGCATCGCCTCGATGTCCGGCGCCCGGTAGAACTCGAGCTCGTAGAGCAGCTTGGCCGCGTAGCGGCGCGTGAAGTACAGGTCGATGACCGCCCCCTCCGAGGCCAGCTGGCGGGGACGGCTGACGTCCAGCCGCCGGTCGAGCCAGGCGGGCTCGCGCACGAGGTTCTCCATGAGCGTCGCCCAGCCCTCGGTGACGGCCGCGTCACCGAACCGCTTCGCCTCGATCGACCGAGTCGAGTCGACGTGCGCGTAGTGCTCCGTGTGGCCCGCCTCGTGGAAGAGCGCGCGCCAGTCGTCGAGGCCGCCGATCGGCTGGATGACGAGCATCACGCGCTGAGGCACCTCGATCGGGGCACAGAACGCGCGCGGGTCCTTGCCGGGCCGCTGCTCGAGATCCAGGTGAACGTTTTCCTGGCTGCGGAGATCGACGCCCAGGTCGGCGAGCGTGCCGTCGAGCGCCGGCAGCATGCGGTCGGCCGGGAAGTCGGCGTCCCATTCGGCGGCGCGGAAGAGACGGGGCACGTCCCACTGCGCCGCCTCGTCGAGCCCGACGCCGACGCGCGCGCGGAACAGCCGGTCGGCGTGTTCCTCCCAGAGCCGCTCCGTCGAGTCGAGCAGACTGCGGCACTGGTCGGCGAGCCCCTCGAGGTCGAACCCGATCCGCTCGTAGACCTCGACGTAGTCACCGGCCTCGAGCGTGGGCACCGCCCCGCGGTGCAGCCGTGCGGCCTCGAGCATGACGGGGTTCATGTGCTCGTCGCGCAGCGCCGCGGCTACGTCGCGGAGGCGCCGGCGGCGCTCGCGGTCGGGCTCGTTCGCCATGACCGGCTGAAGCATCCGGAAGCGGATCGACTCGCCGTCGACGGTAGCCTCCAGCTCGGCCTCGAGGCGCGCGACGCGCTCGGTGTGCTCCTTCGTCAGGTTGCCGAGATAGCCCTCGACGGCGAAACGCCATAGCCACCTGGTCGCCTCGTCGCCCCGGACGGCGGCGCCGACGGCGCGGACGCGCTCGCGCTCCGTCAGGCCCGCGTGCCGCTCGTAGATCGGCTCGAGCTCCAGTTGCGGCTTGTGTCCTGCGTAGTGCAGGTAGTGCTCCTCGAGCAGCTCTGCCTCGAAGCGGTCGGCCTCCTCGCGGTAGGCGGCGAGATCGGCTTGGCTCGGCGGGGCGACCGTCACGGCCGCCCTAGGATAGTTGCGTGCGGGAGATCGCCCTCCGAACCGAGCGCCGGACGCAGGTCGTCGACATCACGGATCGCGTGCGCGCGGTCGCCGACGGTGCCGACGGCGCTGCCGTGCTCGTCTACGTCCCGCACACGACGGCCGGCGTGACGATCAACGAGCACGCCGATCCGGCGGTGGCGCGCGACCTCGAGCGGGCGATGGAGCGGATCGTCGGCCCGGAGTGGGGCTGGGAGCATGTCGAGGCCGGCGAGGAGAACGCGCCGGCGCACGTACGCGCGGTGCTCGCCGGCCCGCAGGTGCTCGTGCCGCTGCGCGAGCGCCGGTTGGCACTCGGAACCTGGCAGGGCATCTTCTTCTGTGAGTTCGACGGACCCCGCCGGCGCACCGTCTACGTGACGCCCCTGCGGTGATCGAGGTCCACGCGCTGACGAAGCGCTACGGTCGCACGGTCGCCGTGGACGATCTCTCGTTCCGCGTCGAGCCGGCGCGCGTGACCGGTTTCCTCGGTCCCAACGGCGCCGGCAAGACGACCACGCTGCGGACGCTGCTCGGACTCGTTCGGCCGACATCCGGGACGGCGACCGTGCTCGGGATGCCGTACCGCGAGCTTGACGAGCCCACCCGGCGCGTCGGCGCCGTGCTCGAGGCGACGTCGTACCACCCAGGGCGCTCCGGGCGCAACCACCTGCGTGTCGCGGCCGCGGCGGGAGGCCTCACGCGCTCGCGCGTCGATGAGGTGCTCGAGCTCGTGCAGCTGTCGGCGGACGCGCATCGCCGCCTGCGGGGTTACTCGCTCGGCATGCGCCAGCGACTGCACCTCGCGACCGCTCTGCTCGGCGACCCGGAGGTGCTCGTACTCGACGAGCCGGCGAACGGGCTCGACCCGGCCGGCATGCGCTGGCTCCGCGACCTGTTGCGCCGGCTCGCGGACGGCGGGCGAACCGTGCTCGTGTCGAGCCACGTCCTCGCGGAGGTGGAGCAGATCGCCGACGAGGTCGTGATCATCCACCGGGGTCGCTTCGTGGCGCAGTCCTCGACCGCCGAGCTCGCCGCGCGGGCGACTGCCGCGACGCGCGTGCGCAGCCCGCAGGCGGCGCGCCTGCAGGAGGCCCTCGCCGGTCAGCAGATCGGCGTCCGCGGAACGGGTGACGACGCGCTCGCGGTCGACGCGGCGCCCGAGCGGGTCGGCGAGCTGGCCGCCGCGCACGGCGTCGTCCTCCACGAGCTCGTCGCCGAGCGCGCCACGCTCGAGGAGGCGTTCCTCGAGCTGACCGGCGGGGAGACGACGCGGTGAGACTGCTGATCGCCGAGCTGCTGAAGCTTTGGACGACGCCGCGAACGACGCTCGGGCTCCTGCTCGGCATGCTGGCAGTCGTCGCGCTCGGCACGGTCGGCATGCTCGCGGCGGCGACCGACGAGGTACGGATGTCGCAGACCATCCTCGACGACCTGCTCTCGTTCGCGGCCGTCTCGGCGACGTTCGCGCTCATCGTCGGTGTGCTGGTCGTTACCTGGGAGTGGCGCCACGGCACGATGACGGAGACGTTTCTGGCGGCGCCCAGGCGCGAGCGCGTCGTCGGCGCCAAAGCGCTCGCCGCGGCTGCCGCCGGCGCGGTGCTCGCCGCGGCCGCCGTAGCGCTCACGCTCGCCGTCGCGTACGTCTGGATCTCGGACGAGGCGGCGGTCGACTTCGGCGCGGTATGGGCAACGGTCGGCCGGCTCGTGCTGGCGGGTGCGATCTGGGGCGTCCTGGGCGTCGGGATCGGGGCGCTCGTACGCAGCCAGGTGGCCGCGATCGTGCTCGTGTTCGTCTGGTTCTTCGTTCTCGAGCCGCTGCTTCGCGTGCTCATCGAGGGCTCCGACTACCTGCCCGGCGCCGCGCTCCAGGCCCTGACGGAAGGCGGCGACGATGTCCTGTCGTCCGCGGGCGGTGCACTGGTCGCGACGGTCTACGCGATCGCGGCCGCGCTGCTCGGCACGCTGGCCACTCTCCAGCGCGACGTCGCCTAGGCTCTCGGGATGGCTGCGCCGGTTGTCGTCGACCAGGAAGTCGACCTCCGCATCGAGTCGCTCGCGTACGGCGGGAACGGGGTAGCGCGCGCGAACGGCTTCGTGGTCTTCGTTCGGCGCGGGCTGCCCGGAGACACCGTGCGGGCGCGCATCACGAAGGTCAAGCGCAACCACGCGGAGGCGCTCGCCGTCGAGCTGCTCGAATCCGGCCCGCAGCGTGTGGACGCGCCGTGCGCGCACTACCCGGCGTGCGGGGGCTGCCGCTTCCAGGACCTCGCGTACGCCGCGCAGCTCGATGCGAAGGAGGCGCAGGTACGGGATGCGCTCAGGCGCCTCGGCGCCTTCGCCGAGCCGCCGCTCGAGCCGATCGTTCCCGCCGAGTCGCCCTACTTCTACCGGAACAAGCTCGAGTACTCGTTCACGCGCACGCCGTCCGGGCCGGCGCTCGGCTTCCACAGGGCAGGCCGCTGGGACGAGGTGCTCGAGGTCGAGCGGTGCTGGTTGACGACTGAGCTCGGCAACGCGATCCGCGGTGCTGTACGCGACTGGGCACGCGACGACCGGCTAGAAGCCTATGACCAGACGGACGGGACCGGTTACCTGCGTCACCTCGTCGTCCGCGAGGGCCGGAACACCGGCTAGGCGCTCGGCCAGCTCGTCACCGCGAAGGGCGAGCGGTTCGACCGCGACGGGTTCGTGGAGGCGCTGCGCCGCTTCCCTGAAGTGCGCTCGATCCACTGGGCCGAGAACGAGACGCCCGCGGAGGTCACGAACCTCCCGACCGAGCTGCTCTGGGGCGACGACGCGATCGAGGAGGAGGTCAGCGGCTTGCGGTTCCGCGTCCGGCCGAACGCGTTCCTCCAGACCAACACCGCGATGGCCGGGGTCCTCTACGAACTCGCCGGCGACTTCGCCGGGTTGAGCGGCGAGGAGACCGTCTTCGACCTGTACTGCGGCATCGGAACGATCGGGCTCTCGCTGGCGCGCGACGCGCTGACCGTCTGGGGCGTCGAGGTCTCCGAGGAGTCGGTCGCGTGCGCGCTCGAGAATGCCGACCTGAACGGCATCGCGAACGCCGCGTTCTTCGCGGGCAACGTCGGGCAGGTACTCGAGGATCTGCGCGCGCGCGCCGGTGACCCGGACGTCGTGGTCGTCGACCCGCCGCGCGCCGGCCTGGCCGGCAAGGCGCTGCGGCGTGTCGGCGGCCTGGCGGCGCAGCGTCTCGTCTACGTGTCGTGCAACCCGACGACGCTGGCGAGCGACGTCAAGGTGCTCGCCGGGGAGTGGGGCTACACGCTCGAGCGTGCGCGACCGGTCGACATGTTCCCGCATACGCCGCACGTCGAGACCGTCGCGCTCCTCACGCGCCGGAACGGCTAAGTAACAGTCTGTTACAAGGCGGCTTTGCGGCCCGCGGCGCTGCGGACGGTCTCTCAGGCGCCTCGACGGGCGGCATCGTGCTCGCGCGAACGGTTCGCGTCAGGCGCGGGAGCGGGTCGGTCAACGTCGTGTCCGTGCGAGCCGTTCGCGGGCTCGCGTTCGCCGCGCGACCGGACAGCCCGGAGGAGACGGTCGCCGTTGACGCCGAGGAAGGTGAACGCTAGGCCGGGAAGGGCCGGCAGGCCGTCGGCATCGAACGCCACCGCGAGCGCCATCGTCGCGCCGAAGGAGAGCACCATCGCAAGCCACGTCCACCCGACGCGCAGCCCCCATCTCGCGGCGGCGCCGAGGAACAGCCCGAAGAAGAGCAGGTCGGGCAGCCCCAGGTTCGCAGACGCGTCCTCGCCGGGAATCGGGAAGGCGAACGACAGCGTCGTGAAGACCTCTCGCTGCTCGGTGACGATGTGACGCGTGGGACCTCGCCACACCGAGAGGGAGTCGATGAACGGGATCAGCGCCGCCACGAGCACGACCCAGGAAAGCCGCTCGAAGTAATCGAGGAACCAGAACGCGAGGGCGGTCATCGCGCCGAGCTTGGCGAAGTTGGCCACCGGCTCGGCCTCGGCCGCGTGGAGGATGACCGCGAGTACCGCGAAAGCCGGTGCCAGCAGGGCGAGCCCCGGCGCCCGCCGGAGCGGGAGCGCGGGCCAGACGAGCGCGAATACGGCCGGCATCAGCACGAAGGCGAGGAACGCGACGTCCGCCCACGTCGTCATTTCCGGCAGCGACTGGTGGAACGCGTAATACGCGGCCAGCGCGACGCCGAGGGCAGCGAGCGTGGCAGCGCGCCGTCTTAGTACGGAGGCAGTTCCGCCCACCAGGGGCCGAGCGCCTTGAACGCGTTCCAGAAGCGCGTCTTCGCGGGCTGCTCGTCCAGCGAAGCGTCGATGTCCGGCACGAAGAGCGCCTCGATCGTGGGCGTCAGCTGCTGCAATTCCCCGGGCCGCGGCGCGACCTCGCGCGCGAGCGGAAACTCCAGCGAGTTGAGAAAGTCGAGCGCCTGCTCGCCCATCACGACGACGAGCTTGGGCTGGACGATGTGCAGTTCGCGGACGAGCCACGGGCGCGCCTCCTCCTCGTCGCCGCCGTCGAACTTCAGGCAGTTCGTGCCGTAGACGGCCATTGGATCGACGCGCAGCCGCTGGAGCGACTTGAGGATCGCCTGGCCCGCGCGCCCATAGAACGCCACGCCCTCCTGGACTTCGGCCCGCTGAGGCGCCCACTTCAGCAGGAGTACGTCGGCGAGCGGGTGGCCGGAGCCCAGCACCGGCGTGCGCTCGCCGCCGCCGGCGCGCGCGATCTCGTCGCCGAGCTCGTTGATCTCGGCGATCGCCTTACGCAGGTACTTCTCGTAGATCTCGTCGCTGGATGAACGGTTGGTCTGCAACCGCTCATCTAATTGTGGGCGGGGTGGCGCTTTTCCTGCCCGCACCGCGTGGTCCGCCCGATTCCGCGCCCCGCCCGCTTCGATCATGGTCCTTGTGCTTCGCCCAGGTCTCGCAAGGCCGTCTACCGGACTCGTTCCCTGACCTGCGCGACCCACTTGAGCGACTGCAGGTAGGCGAGCGACTTGGGGCGCCGCAGCACTTCCGCGGTCTGGAGACTCGCCAGGAACCCTGCCGGATCGTCGAACGGACGCATCCGCAGCCCGCCCGTGCCGACTCCCTGGAGGACGTGCGCGTCCGAGCCGGCGCCCATCGTGAGCCCGTACTTGCGGGCGAAGCGCAGCGCCTCGTCGTTGAACGCCTCGAAGAGAAGCCGTGCGTTGTAGACCTCGAAGACGTCGATTTCGGCGAGGTGCCGGTGCAGCGTCGCCGGGTCCGGCACCGCGTGCAGCCGGTCGAAGGCGTGCGGGATGTACACGATTCCGCCCTGCTCGCGGATCGCCGCAATCGTGTCTTCGAAGGACATCCCGGGCTGGACCTCCTCGCGTAGGAAGAGGCCGATCACCTCGCCCTGGGCGTCGGTCTTGATCTCCTGGCCCGGAATGACCGTCAACGGGCGGCCGCGCGCGAGCTCGACCGCCTCGAGCGCGCCGCCGAAGACATTGTGGTCGGTGATCGCGATCGCGCCCAGCCCGATCGCCTCGGCGTGGTCGAGCAGGTCGGTCACGTCGACCGCGCAGTCGTATGACCAGGACGTGTGCATGTGCAGATCGCAGACGATCCAGTCGCCCGCACCGTCGAGTTCGTGGCTCGGCGTCACCCGGCGTTTCCGGCGCGCGGCGAGGCTGCGGTAGAGGTCGTCCAGCTCGGCCGCCGCCGCGGCGAAGCTCTCCCGCTCGGCGCTCCGGTGCGCTTCCGCACCGCTGCGCTCGCGCAGCGCTTCGTCCTCGGCGAGGCGTGCGACCGCCGCGGTGACGAGTTCCGGCTGCTCCGAGAC